>CAZSTV010000271.1:0-7727 GCA_964609665.1 uncultured Acidimicrobiaceae bacterium | reverse complement strand
GGGTGACCCGGCCGCCAGCCGAGGCGTCGATGCCGACCCTGGCGTTCTCACCGGCCTGTCGCTCCGATGCGGTAATGGGCTTCTCGGTGGTCTCGACCGCTGTTGCATCCACCGATGCAGGTGGCGAGAGGTCAGCAGGTCCAACGGCTTCACTGCGAAGCTGTGGTGGCGATGACGCGCCACAAGCGCTCACGGTCATGGCCATGGCCGACAGGAGAGCGATTGGTAGTGGCCACTGCCGTCGAGCCCGTTTGCAGCTCGTCGGCAACAGTGTCGCCGTTGTGTCCACACCACAGACCGTAGCAACAATCATGTCGCTATGAAGCCATTGAGGTGGCGATTTAAGGAGTCGGATGTAGCAAGCGAACCGAAAGCGAGATTCTCAGGTCGGGCCGAAATCGGCCGATAGCAGAGTTGTGTCTACGAACAGCTTTGGTGCCAAGACGATGGCGATCCCCCGATATCGGCGGGTCGGACTACGCATGAGCTGCTGGAGCTGCGAGGTGGCCTGGACCGGTGCGGTCGAGTCCACTTGCTGGGTATGCGACGGTCCCGGTGTCCCCGGACCCCCACCGTCGATCTACCCCGACATCGACTGATAGCTAGTGAGTCTCGCCTGAGGCGATCATTCCTGATCTGGCACCCACGGCGCTGCTTCGCGGTTGCGGAACGCCGCAATGCCCACCTGGGCCTCTTCGGACATGAACAGGTCTCGTGACTTCACCGACGTCCAGTCGAAGGCGGCCTGACGGTCCATCTGCGGCACCCGATTGATCAATTCCTTCGACGCGGCCAACGCCAACGGACCACCCCGAACCAACATGTCGACGAACTCATCGACAGCGTCGTCGAGCGACTCGGGTGCCACCGCCCGGTTGATAAGTCCGGCTTCTGCAGCTCTCGTCGGGGTGAACCGGTCTCCGGTCAGGAAGAGCTCCGAGGCGTCGGCCCGGCTCATCTTTGGTAGGCACACCACAGAGATCACCGCAGGGGCAACGCCGATTCGTACTTCGGTGAACCCGATCTTGGCGTCGTCTCGCATCACCGAGATGTCGCACGCCGCAACAAGGCCGACGCCGCCACCTGTCGCATGGCCGTCGATCCGCCCGACAACGGGTTTCGGTGATTCCAAGATCTGTTGGAACACATCGACAAAGCTCCGCTTCTCCTGTGTGGTGTCGGTCTGGGCCAGGCCAGGCTTCGTTGCTTTCAGGTCCGCTCCGGCACAGAAGGTGTTGCCGGCATTGGTCAGCACGATCACCCTGGCCGACGGGTCTTCGACCGCCCGATCGAGCATGGCGCTCAGCGAGCCGACGAGCTCATCGGAGAGACTGTTCTTTCGCTCCGCCATGTTCAACGTGATGGTGGCCACCCCGGCCGACACCGCGTACAGAATCGGCTCGTCCTGGTTGTTGTCGGTCGACTGCTCAGCTGTCTGCTCGGTTGACATCGCTACAGCATTGCCTGGTCGGGGCGGAGAGGCAAAGGGACGTCGCAGTCGCTGGTCGCGCCTCGTTAACACCTGTGGCGTAGATTGATGCGATGTCTGTTGTTTCACCGTTGTCGGCCGAGGAGCTTCGGATACTGGCGTGTCTGATCGAGAAGTCCTACACCACCCCGGACCAGTACCCGCTGTCGAGCAACTCGTTGGCAACGGCCTGCAACCAGAAGAGCAGCCGAGACCCGGTGGTCGACTATTCGATCCAACTTGTCGACGCCACGCTGCAACTGCTGCGTGATGCCGGCTGGGTCCGGTCGATCCGTGGCTCGGGCAATCGAACCTTCAAACACAAACACGTTCTCGAGGAAATGCTCGACTTGAGCCCGCCGCAGCAGGCGGTGTTCGCCGTGCTAGCGCTGCGCGGGCCACAGTCGCCCGGCGAGCTGAAGACCCGCACCGACCGCTATCACGACTTTGCAGATCTGCAGGCGGTGGAAACGGTGTTGCAGTCGTTGGCCGATCGGGAGCAGCCGCTGACCCGCAACGTGGGCCGAGCGTCGGGACAGAGCCAGGACCGATGGATCCAGCTGCTCGGACCGCTTCCCGGCGAGGCTGCCGACGCTCCCGACACCCCAGCGTCGCCCCCGGTCTCCGCGCCGGTGCCCGCCGAATCGCCACCGGTGGCGGCAATATCGGTGCCGGCGGCGGTACCTGCATCGGCGGCAGGGGAGCAGCTCGGCGATGGTGGCACGCCCGTCATCGACTGCCTGCAGTACTCAAACTGGTCTGAGGAGATCTTCCGCCAGCTCAACGAGGGTGGGGTGCACGGCGTTCACGTCACCATCGCCTACCACGAGTCCTTCCGGGAAATGGTGCAGAACCTTGAGCAGTGGAACGGCTGGTTTGAGCGCCACCCCGATCTGATCTTTCAGGGTCGGACTGGTGATGATGTGCGTCTGGCGGCCGCCCAGGGGCGAACGGCGGTCTTCTTCGGCTTCCAGAATCCGTCGCCCATCGAAGCCGACATCGGCCTGGTCGAGATATGCCACACCCTTGGCATTCGCTTCATGCAGCTGACCTACAACAACCAGTCCCTCCTCGCTGCCGGGTGCTACGAGGAACACGACAGCGGGGTCACCCGGTTCGGGGCGCAGGTCATCACCGAGATGAATCGGGTCGGTCTTGTCGTGGACATGAGTCACTCCGGTGAGCGGTCAACCCTGGAGGCAATCGAGCTGTCGGCTCGGCCCATTGCGATAACCCATGCCAACCCTGCCTGGTGGCACCCGGCGCTGCGCAACAAGTCCGATGACGTGCTGCGAGCGCTGACCGAGTCCGGCGGGATGCTCGGTTTCTCGCTCTACCCCCATCACCTTGCCGGGGGCTCGGACTGCCCGATCGAGTCGTTCTGCGAGATGGTGGCGGATGCCGCGTCGCGCTACGGCGTCGAGCACCTCGGCATCGGATCGGACCTGTGTCAGAACCAGCCGGACAGCGTGGTGGCCTGGATGCGAAACGGACGCTGGTCGAAGACCACCGACTATGGCGAGGGATCGCCAGCCGCGCCAGGCTTCCCCGATCAGCCATCGTGGTTCCGTGACAGCAGGAACATACCCACCGTCGCTGCTGGGCTCGATGCCATCGGCTTTCTCCCAGACGAAGTCGCCGCAATCATGGGCGGCAACTGGCTGGCGTTCTACGACCAGTCGTTCGGTCCACGCCCATGACAGCCGACGCCGTGCTCGACCAGGCCGACCTTCGCAGCCCGGACCTGGTGATGACCCTCGATCGGCTCGGAGCGGGGTTTCCGACCCGGCTCAGCTTCATGCGTTCCTTGCTGCGCGAACTTGCGGCCGAAGGAGCGACGGTCAAACGCAGCGTGTGGGAGATCGACGATGAGGGCTATGGCAGGGCGGTGTACACGACGACGCTCGGCGGCCACCCCTACAGCCTGGTTGCCTTCGCCACCCCGCTGGCCGACGCCGACCGGACCGACCGGGTCATCGCCACCGCATGGGACAGCTCGTACGTACTGTTCGACGGCACCCCGACAACCGAAGACCTCGACAGGCTTGCCGCGGACGCGCCACGACAGGAAGCCGCCCGGTTCGACGGAGCCGACCTGATCCTCAGCCGGGCCAACAAGTCGGTACGGCTCTTTGAGCACGTCGTTGAAGAACTGGCGTCCGGTCGTCAGCCGAACGATGAATTGGTGAAGTCCGTCGGCTACCTGATGCGCACCACCGCGGTGTACGGAAACGGAAAGTTCGGCATCGCCGATCGGGCGCGGTATCAGGACCGGCCGTCGATGGATCATCCGTTTCGGGCCGAGATGCTCGCGGTGTGGCTGATCCGCGGCTTCACCATCGACCTGGTCGAACACATCGCTGCTCGCCGCTCTCCGCAGGCCGTTCTATTGGATCGTCGGCTCAAACGGTTCCTGGGGATCGGCAACGCGACCGGACTGGGGATGGCACCGTTCCTCGTGAGCCACCCGATCCTCATCAACAACTGGATCATGGTTCGTGAGACGGCACTGGCCCGGGTGCGGGCCCAGACCGAAGCAACCGCCGAACAGCGACAGCGATTTTTGGCGCTGATGGCCCGTGTCAGTACACACCTCGATCAGTGGCAGGTCGACGACGACACCCAAGCTGCCCGCACCGCAGTACTGCGGGCCGAGTGGGCCGAACTGCAGTCGCTCGTCGATGAAAACTGGCTGGCCGAGCCATCTCCATGGGGCAGACTGATCGATCTTGGCAACAGCCGAAGCGTGGAATTCCAGGAGTTGATGGTTGCCGCGGTGCTGGAACCACAGGCGGCATTGGTCGACGGTCTGACCTGCTGCATGGCGAGCGAACAAGACCCGGCGGTCAACCCGTCCCAGCCCATCGCTGAGCTGGCGGCAGTCATCGACCGAGAGTGGCAGTGGGCGCTCGACATGGATTTCGAGAGCCCGGATGAAACGGCACAATTCTGGTACGTGTCGGAAGACAACCTTGAGCCACGGATCGGCCGGCGGCACGAGGAACCGGGTGCCGACTTGGAACAGCCGCTCGATGTCGCCAGACGAGTCCGTGCTCTGCGCGACGAGTTGCGAGACGCGCTGGTGGTCGATGACGAAGCGGGCGAGTTGCCCGATGGGGCAACCGTGGCCCACTTCCTGGTGCGGTACCCGCAACATCGGTACGCGCTTCGACGGGTACAGACCCTCGACGCTCATCCGTATTCCGAGATTCGTGACAACCTGATCGGTGAGCGGTGCAGGCCCATCGATCTGCTGCGGGCCAAGCTGGCGTTCTTCGGTGCCAGCAAGTTCGACCCGAAGTCCGATCGCTGGACCAGGGTCACGCTCTATCAGGGGGCGCCGTTGGCCGAGGACCTGGCCGCCGGCGTTGCCGTTGACGACGTCGACGACTGGTGGCTGCCCGTCCTTGAACCAGCATGAGAACCTCGCAACGAGAACTGCGAGGCCTTGCCACCTCGGCAGCGCTCGGGATGGGCTACCCCCATGGGTTGGCGGAGGAGTTGGCCCGGGCGGTGGTGTGGCTCACCGTCGGCAACGTCGATGGATTGGGCGCACTGTTGGCCGTCGGCCCGGTGGCATCGATCCACCTGGACAACCGGTCTGGCGCAAGCCGTGGCGGCTTTCAGGTTGGATTGCAGGGGCCCGGCATGCTCGACCTGCTCATAGCCGAGCCCGACGCGGGACTGGAGCTGGCCGAGCTCGATTCCACCTGGCTGTTCGTTGGTCTGTGTGGTGTGGCCTCGCAACGCCACGGCGTCACCATCGAACTACGCTCCGGCAGCTCCGCATTGAGGGTCGGCGCCGACACGCCCGACCTGGCAAGCGGTTCGGCCCGGGCGTTGGTCGACAACGCTGACGGTCCACTGCACGTCACGTGCCGTCCCATCGACAGCGCGCTGTCGGGTGACGGGCCAGCGGCCCCTGGGTCCCAGGTTGCCCGGTTGTCGGTTGACGATGAGCGGTGGCGCGCAGCGGAAGAGCTTGCGGCCAAGACCTACGTGCCGACATCGGAGCACTCCCGGCATCACGGGGCCGGGGCGGGCGTCACCGACAACGATTGATCCCGGACGGCCCGCGCCTCGTCGGCGCGGCCGCGGCCGTCGACTCGTTTTCAGCAAGAATCTTGCTGCTGTAGCGCCCTGGTTCTAGGTGCAAATGTTTCTTCGTTCGGATGCGGGAGATGTGATTGCGCAGCTCGGAAGTTCGCCTAACATCCGACCTGCATGCCTGGAACAGCTTTGATCATCGCAGGCGGGGCCCGCCCCGACCCTCTCGTTGTCAAAGCGCTCCCCGACATAGATTTCTGTGTCGCCGCCGACGGTGGCGCCGACCATGCCCGGGCCTGCGGGATTGCAGTAAACGCGCTCGTTGGTGACCTCGACTCCATATCCGAGGGTGAGCTGGCAGCGCTTCGCTCCGCTGAGATCGAGATTGCGCAGTACCCGGCGGCCAAAGACAACACCGACCTTGAGCTTGCGCTGCTTCGGGCCATGGCGACGACGCCGGACCGGATGATCGTGATTGGAATCGGCGGCGGCCGCGTCGATCACGAGCTGGCAAACATGGCGGCGCTGGCCGCCGATGCCTACAGCGACGTGCCGATCGAGGGCCTCGTCGGCTCCGCTCGGCTTTCGATCATTCGAGAAACTCGGACCCTTGTCGGCGTGCTCGGTGAGACAGTGTCGCTTCTGCCAATGCACGGCCGGGTCACGGGAATCACCACCGAGGGATTGCAGTATCCGCTCGACGACGAGGCGCTGGAACCCGGGTCGGCCCGTGGGGTCAGCAACCGCTTCACCGCAACCGAGGCAACGGTCACGGTTGCCAGCGGTGTGTTGCTTGCTGTGCAGCCGTTCGCACTGAAAGACCGGGGCACCGGTTGAACCCGATGATCGAGCGAGTTGCGCCCCGGCTGCGGCGAAGCTGGGTGCAGCGGGGGGTACTGCTGATGAACCTTCTGCTCATCGCCGCTGCGCTCGGGACCGCCTTTCTTCTGAACTACGGCTACGGCCGGGCGGCCTCAATCAACCGGGTGGCCCTCGGTCGAAGTCTGACGCCCGTTCCAGAGGACCTGGAGCCGGGGGAAAGGGTCATGAACATCCTGCTCGTCGGGTCCGACTCCTCGGCGAACCTCGACGAGGACGACCCGATCCAGATCGGACGGCAGGGCGAACGATTTGGCGATGTCATCATCGTCGCCCACATCGACGAGCGCTCCGGCGAGATCGCGCTGCTGTCGCTGCCGCGGGACCTGTGGGTCGACATTGCCGGGACCGGCCGGGCCAGCCGGATCAACCGAGCCTTCGTGACCGGTGGGCCGGCAACACTGATCGAGACCATCGAGTCCGAGTTCGAGGTGCCGATCCACCACTATGTAAATGTCGACTTCGCCGGCTTCCAGGGGCTGGTCGCCGCCGTCGGGTCGGTCGATGTTTTCTTCGAGACCCCCGCTCGGGACTGGAACGTCAACGCCAAGCCCGTGCCACGGACCCAGACCGGCTTTGTCGTCGAGGAGGCGGGGTGTCAGTCGCTCGACCCGGAAACAGCGTTGGCCTACGTTCGCTCCCGCTACTACCAAACACAGAACGACGATGGGGACTGGGTGACCGACCCCACCTCGGACCTCGGGCGAATTCGCAGGCAACAGGACTTCCTTCGGCGGATCATTCAACAGGCCATCGACGTCGGGGCCAGGAACCCCTTCGTGCTTCGGGATCTGATTGACGCAGGCCTCGAAAACGTAGCGATCGACCAGCGCCTGACCCCGCAGCTGCTCGTGGACCTCGGCATGGCCTACCGCTCGTTCGACCCAAACGGCCTGCAGACCTACAGCTTTCCCGCGGTCGATGGCAGGGTGGGACAGAACCAGGTGCTGCTGCCACAGGTGGATGACGCAGAACCGGTGCTTAAGCTGTTCCGAGGGGCCCCATTCGATGATCCCTCGACCGTCTCCTTGACTGTGCAGGTTGCAGACGATGTCACCGATAGGCGTGAAACGGCGCTACTGGCCGGCCTCCGCAGGGATGGCTTCGAGGTGCAGCAGGTGGCGAATTCCGACGTTGGGGGCGGTCTGTTACTCCGTCACGGCCCCGATGGCAGGCATGCCGCAGAGCTGGTCGCGGACGGACTTTCCGAAGAGGTCATCTTCGAGCAAGTTGCGGGCCTGGCGGGCCGATCGGTGGTCCTGGAGGTCGGTGCAGCGGCCTCAGAAAGCAATGTTGTCGACGGTGGGGTTGCTATCGGACCGACCGGCGACCC
>CAZSTV010000270.1:0-7764 GCA_964609665.1 uncultured Acidimicrobiaceae bacterium | reverse complement strand
CGGTCTAGAGACGTGAGACCGGTCCCATCGCCCGGTCTGTGTGTATCTAGTTGTTCGACGGATTGAGGAAACCGAGCCTGCCGGTCTTGATGAGCCCGAAGGCCGCCAGCAGGCCGCCGATCAGCAACAACGCAACCGGTGGGACGAGGTCCGCGGCGGTCTCATACAACCGCTCCTCTATCCACTCCGCATCCGGTAGCTCTTCGTACTCCGGCGCGGCCGACTCGCCATCAGCGGCGGGTTCGGTCGGCGCCGGGTTTGCCGGTTCGCCATCGGCGGTGGCCGCAAGGAGAGAGACAAGGAAGCCGGTGGAGGGTGTGGTGTCGGAGGCCAGCCGATCAGCGATCAGCTCATGGCCCGACGCCCGCGGGTGGAGCGTTCCGTGGACCCAGTTGGTTGGCAGGACGGTGTCGGCGATCGGCCCCTCGGTCGGGCCGAGGTGGAAGAAGTTGGTCGCCGGGTCATCATCGCAGAGCAGCCGATCATCGAAGGCGTCGATGCTGCCGGGGAAGAAGTTGATGCCAGCGGCGGCCGCCGATTGCTCAACCTCATCGTTTAGCGCAGACGTGAACGCTTCGACGAACGCCACCTCGTCGTTGTCGATGGCAAGATCACACCGGTCATCCGTGCGGACGATGATGGGGTACGGCATTGCGATGATCGGCGTGTCCTCGCCAACCACCCCCTTCAAGGTCCGGTAGGTCTCGGTCAGCACTGGGCCGACCTCGGCAGCGTTCTGCAGCCACCGCTCGGTTCGGTCCGGCACCGCGCAGCTCTGGGGCAACAGGCAGGCTTTGATGATGGCCCCGAACCCAACGTCGTTGCCGCCAACGCTTACAAAGACCGCGTCCAAGTCTGCCACCCGAAGGCCATCCACTGCCAGCAGACGCTGAAGTTGATCTTCGTTGCCTGCAACATCGGGGAACGAGGCCGGAATGTCGCCGGCGTTGTCCATATCGGTGGTTCTGGCCCCGGAGCACGCCAGGAAAATCAGCCCGGCTTCAAGTCGTTCGGCAACAAGATAGGGGTATGCGGTGGGGGCTCGGCGGCACTGGTTGCCGTTAGGACCGACAATGTTAGTGCCAGGAAAGAACCGGGCCGCTCCCTCGCCCGAAATGTAGGAGTCACCGACGGCAAGAAACGTCAGGTCGGCGCCGGGGAACGGATCGTCGGCGCCGCTGACGTCACGGTCGACCAGGACCCAGCCAATGACGAACCCGAGCAGTAAGACCGCAATCAACGCCTCGCCTCGGAAGACGAACCAGGCGCCGATGGCGGCAACGACGACCGAAACAATGGCGCTCAAGATGGCAAGTTCGATCAATCGATGCGTTCTGACCGCGCCGTAGAGCACAAGCCCAAGCCCGGCGAGCAGTGGGATGGCCACCCCGATGGCACTCAGCTCATAGCGGGCAAGGGCGATGCCAAGGGCGGACAGCCCAACGATCGGCAGCGCAAGCCCGAACAGCACCGCGCCCTCGTTGAAGGACTGCGCCGCCCAGTACAGCAGCGCCACGCCAAGCCCGACCGCCAGGATGGAGTCGATGACGACCATCCGCCGCCGCTCGGCCAGCTCCTCGTCGATCCACCGGGGCAAACCGATCTTGAACAGCACGAGACCTAGTACCCACGGGATGACCGCGAAAATGGACCAACGGTCGACGCCATCCCCAATCCACATCAGCAGCGGAGCGCCGATGAGCAACACCTGCCCTGCACCGAGCAGCAGCGAGTGACGCACCTCGCTCTTTGCCAGCAGCCATGCGTTGAGCGCCAGCAGCGACAACAACACAAAGACAATGCCGACGATTGCCAGCGTCGGCGACTCAACCCGAATGGCAAGCCCGACGACCAGGAACGCGATCACCAGACCGAGGGCACCGAAATTCCGCCCGCTGGTTGGGCGAGGCCGGACGTAGGAGGCGATCGGTTCGTTGAGCAGCAGAAGTCCTACCGCTCCGATGAACGCAGCGACGAGGGCGAACAGCACAGCAATGCCGACGCTGCGTTGCCCGGTGGCGGTGAGAAACAGCACACCGCCGGCAACCAGCAGTCCGAAGCCGAGGAGAATGCACATGACCGGGCGGCGCCGACACCAGTCCCGCAGCAGGTCCATACGGCTCGGCGCTTCGCCACCGAGGCGAGGCGCTATCAAACCACCTCCATGACGAGACTCTGCAGTCCGATCGTCGGCTTGCTGATCGACCATGTGGGTCCTCCAGTCGGCGTTGCCGCCGTGGTGATGTCGCAGCTACCCCCGCGCCCCGCATCGATCATAGATCAACCCGTTGTGGCCGCGCCCCGAGGTTCACCCAGGACGCGGTCCACGCTTACTCCACCGAACGTGCCCGCAACCGACGCATCCCTCGGAGCCACCGGTCCGGGTCGTCCGCCTTGCGCTTGATGTACTCCCCGACCTCGGGGTGGGGCAGCACGTGGAACCGCTCGTCGCGCATGGCATCAACCACCACCTGCGCCAGCGCGTCTGGCTCGATAATGCCGTCGGTCTGACCGTCACCGAGGCTCCGTGGAGCCATTGCGGTGTTGACTCCCTGTGGGCACAACACCGAGACCCGAATGCCCTCGTCGCCGTGGGTGATGGCAAGGAATTCGGCGAGCTTCACGGCCGCGGCCTTGGTCACGGTGTACGGCCCGGACCCGATGGCCGCAAGCAACCCGGCCGCGGACGCGGTGTTCATGAGATAGCCACCGCCGTTTGCGACCATTGACGGCACCACCGCTCTGGCCGCATACAGGTGCGACATCACGTGCAGTTCCCACTGGTTCTGCCAGACCTCGTTGGCAGCGTCTGTCAGTACCCCGACGCCACCGGCACCGGCGTTGCTGCAGAACACGTCGATCGGTCCGTGGGCGGAGAGGGTTGACTCCACCAGCTCGGCCACTTGGGCCTCGTCGGTCACGTTGCAGGCCTGGCCCTCGCAGCCGATCTCCGACGCTGCCGCGGCCACCGCGTCGGCGTCGAGGTCGGCCAGGACAACCGTCCTGGCTCCTTCCGCCAAAAACGCCTTGGCCATCGCCCGTCCAATACCACCACTGCCGCCGGTAATGACGGCCACCTTGTCATGCAGTTCCATGGTGGCAGGGTGGCACAAACCGTCCGCCTCCAGCCACTCCCCGATCAGCGCTTCACGGCGGAGAATATTGCCGGGGCCAGGTTGAGCAGCGGCGTTCCCTTGGCCTGCTGCACCACAAAGCCAACCCCCACGTTGTTGACCGGGTCGCCAAAGGCGCCGGAACCGAACGCTCCGTAGAACCCGAACGTCGACGACGGCGTGCGCCATTTCGGGAACGTCCGGTGGTAACCGAGCTGCCACCCCACCCGCACCGACAGCACCCGGTCACGACGATTGTTCTGCCGAGCGGTGGCCAGCCGTCGGGTCTGCGGAGTCCACAGCCGCACCCCGTCAAGGCCGTCATCGTTGGCGAGGGCGCTGTAGATGCGGGCCAGCGAGCGAGCGGTGAAGACGCCATTCATCGACGCAACCTCCGCTTCGAGGAACTCCGCTGTCGGGATGACCTCATAGCCGCGGCGAGGAGCGAAGGCGGCGGCAATCCGGGCCGGGCTGACGCCGAAGAGGCTCATGACCGGGTTGGCAAGCTTGGCGACCGATCGCACGATTGCCGACTCCGGTGGCAGGTGGGGTCGAACCGCAACCCGAGGAATTTCGGTTTTCGGGGTGCCGATGTAGCAGCCGTCGAGGGCTAACGGTCCGGCAATCTCGGCCTGGACGAATGCTCCAAGGGAGTCACCGGTGAGCCGCTGCACCAATTCGCCAAGGAGCCAGCCGTAGGTGATGGCGTGATAACCGTTGGCCTTGCCCGGTTGGTGGGCCGGAGCGGCTGCTGCCAGAGCCGTCGCCATGGCATTGTGGTGCAACATGAGGCGAGGTTCGTCGATCAGGTTCCGGACGTCGTAGAGCCCGGCCTCCATCGACAGAAGCTGGCGGACCGTGATGTTCGCCTTGCCGTTGGCGGCGAACTCCGGCCAGTAGGCGGCGACCGGGGCGTCGTAGTTGAGCAGGCCCCGCTCGGCCAGCATGTGCACTGCCGTTGACGCGATCCCCTTGGTCGTCGACCAGGCCATCGCCATCGAGTCGGACTCCCACGCCACACCGGCCTTCGGGTCCCGCTTGCCAGCCCACACGTCCAGGACGGGCTGACCGTGGTGGTACACGCACAGCGCGCCGCCACCGGCCGCCCGGAGTTGCTTGCGAGCCTTGGCGGCAAGTGCCTCAAAGCCGGGAGCGACGATCTGCTCGGTCACCATGTCCGTCGTGTCCTTCGCTTGCCGATGCGACCTCATGGTATCGCTGTCGAGCAGACGGGCCGATCGGTCAGGCCACCGTGGTTCTGACCGTCACCGCTTCACACCATTGACGATGCCGAAGATGCGACCGTCGGCGCCGGGGCCTGGGGAGGCCCCGGCTCCAGGCCCCGGTCTGGGTCGGGGTCTGGGTCTGGGTCGGGGTCCGATTCCGATTCCGATTCCGATTTCGTAGTGGCAGCACGATCGGCCGCCAGTCGCCGCAGGTGCACTGCGTGGATGCTGAACGTGACGCTGTTGGTCGCCACCACGGGCCATGCCCCAAGCAAGACCCCGTAGCCGACGAATGCCAGCGCACCGACAATGCCGATCAGGCGGAGGCGGGCGATGGACTTCATTGTCAGCGAGACGACGATTAGCGCCGACCCGGCGAACCCCAGCATTTCGATCATCTTGCACCGTTCCTAGCGTTGCGAGCCTTCGCTGAAATAGATCGCTCCAATCACCTGGAGATACCGAGAATGTGAAAGTTCTTGTTCAGAACCCCCTGAAACAGAGGGGTTTTGGGAATTTCGAAGATTTCTTCGTCTCAACCCGTAAGGAACGCGCTCCTAGAAGGTCAGGAACGTCGAACCCGCCAACAGAGGCGGGCCCGACAAAGGACATGACCAATGCCACTCCCCGCAGTGATACAAGAAGCCAGCAACCAAGACACCGACGAGACCCAGGCACCCACCCCGTCAGCAACGACGTCTACGACTCGCCTGCTCGTCTCCCTACTCTGTTCCGTTTTCGTACTGCTTACGTTCGTCCCCGCTGCGGCAGCGGCCGGTGACACCGAGGACGACACCGAACTCCAGATGATCGACCTCCAACATGTCCCGCTGCCGACCAGCATCAAAGATGAACTCGTCATCGACCTGCCCGACTGCGCCGAACCCGGTATTGGCACCGGCTGCGACGACGACGATGACACCGACCCTGAGCCCCAAGGTCCCGGTCCCGGCTGCATCGTCAACTGCGGCCCCGACAAGGACCCGACCCCTGCCTGTGAAACCTTCGGCTGCGACGACGACTTCGCCTCAGAGCCACCGCCAGACTGCGCAGAGCTCCTCCTCAACGGCTGTGACGACGATGACGAAGAGGACCCAACTCCCGCCTGCGAGACCTTCGGCTGCGACGACGACTTCGCCTCAGAACCGCCACCAGACTGCGCAGAGCTCCTCCTCGAACCCTGCGACGACGACGACGACGAAGAAGACGAAGACGAAGACGAAGACGAGGACGACGAGAATCCGGATGACGAGAACCCCGACGACGAGAACCCGGACGACGACGACCAGGACGACGACGACCAGGACGACGACACCCAGGATGGCGGCGACGAACCCCAGGACGACGACGAGGACGACCAGCCGACCGACGGTGGCGACAGCGACCCGAACCCGGCCTCGAGCACCGATGACTCCGGCGTGAGCATCGACGACCCTCGCCCCGGCAACCCGAACTTCGCAGGCTGACGGCCGCACCAGAGACTGAGGAAGGTAACGACATGCATCGCATCACCCCCATCGCCACCCTCGTGGCCGCACTACTTCTCTTCTCCGCCTGCACCAACGGCGGCGACCAGGCATCGATCGACTCCGGCATCGTGGTCGATCCCATCGCATCCGAAGGCTCGGGCAACCAGTCCGACGGGGCAGCCACGCTCAACGACGTTCCTACCAGCAAATACATCGACAGCTCGACCAGAGCGATTGTGACCTCGGGTGACCTGGACGTGCTCGCCACGCCCGGCGGCGAGGTTACAACCACCCTCTCGGCCACCACGGACTTCGGTACCACCAGGGTGCTCCTGGTTGAAGAAGTAAGCGGTGACTGGGCCAAGGTCAGGCTTCCGTCCCGGCCGAACCACCGTGCCGGTTGGGTATCGCTGGCAGACGTGGAGCTCGAATCGTTGGAGCTTGAGGTGTACATCGACCTGGCGACCAAGACCCTGACCGTGCGCAACGGTGACGAGCTGCTGGTGCGATCATCAATTGCCATCGGCAGCGATGAGAACCCGACCCCGACCGGCACGTTCTATGTGACCGACAAGCTGGAGACACCGAATCCAGAGGGCGGCTACGGGCCGTACGCGTTCGGTCTCTCGGGATACTCCGAGACCCTGACCGAATTTGCCGGCGGCGACGGGCAGATCGGCATCCACGGTACGAACGATCCGACTAGCATCGGCAACGCTGTCAGCCACGGCTGCATCCGCCTGCCGAATGACATCGTCGAGTCGCTAGCGACAATGGTGCCGCTCGGCACCCCCGTTCACGTCGTCTGAGGACTTGACCCGGCAAGCGAGGCCAGGAAACGCACATGCAGCAACCATCGAGATCCCTCGGAGACCACACCGTCTGGCGAACATTGTTCGACAGCGAGGGAGGTTGCTGTGCATCCGACTGAGCGGTCAGACACCGACCTGGTGCTGGCCGCTCGGAGCAACGACGGCGAGGCGTTCGGCGAACTGTTCGACCGATGGTTTAACAGCTCGTGGAACGTGGCCAGAAACATCGTCCGCCAGGACGATCTGGCCGCCGACGTTGCGCAGGACGCGCTGCTCACCGCCTGGCAGAAGCTCGACACACTCGACAACCCCGATGCGTTCGGCGGATGGCTGCTTCGCATCACCCGCAACCGAGCGCTCAATCGCCTGCAGCGTGAACAGCGGTCGACGGCGGCGGGGGATGACGTTGTGAGCGGCCTACGAGACCAGGGTCTTCCGGATCCAACTGGAGCGGAACGGCCGCTCGGTCCCGACAAGATCAGCGAAGTCCGTGACCGTCAGGAGCTTGTCTGGGCGGCGTCGGCCGCACTGGGCGAGCGGGATGCAAGCCTGCTCGACCTCCACCTGCGGCACGGGCTCGGACCCGCCGAGATCGCTGAAGAGCTCGGCGTCGAGGCCAACAACGCCCATCAGCAGCTGTACCGGCTGCGGACAAAGCTTGGCGATGCCATCGGCTCCTACCTGCTCTGGCGCAACGGTCGGCCGCTCTGTGACGGGCTTGCCGCTGCGGTGTCGGGAGATGTTGCGTTCGACAGTTCGGTCGCCAAGGCGGTGGCCAGACATCAGAAGTCGTGCGACTACTGCTCGGACCGACGGGCGGCGCTCATCGACCCGTCAAAGCTGTTCGCAGCGGTGCCGATGGTACTGGTCCCACCGCAGCTGAAACTTCAGGCCGCTTCGGGTTTGCAGTCAGCGGGTATCTCCTTCGGAAACAGCAGCGGTTCTGCGACCGGCGGTTCCGCCGGCAATGGGGCGGCCTCCGGTCGCCCATCTAGTCGGCTGTTCGGAAACGAATCGGAGGTGGTCCTGCCGGGTGCTTCCGGCGGTCATCATGGAGCGAGTCGTGATGGGGCGGGTAGTCATGGGGCGGGTCGCGATGGGGGCGCTGCGCTGCGCAATGCTCTCACCGGGCCTCGATCGGCTG
>CAZSTV010000269.1:0-7769 GCA_964609665.1 uncultured Acidimicrobiaceae bacterium | reverse complement strand
TCAACCACCTGACCGAGCACCTCAAGGTCCACAAGAAGGACTACCACAGCCAGCGAGGCCTGTTGGCCCTGGTTGGTCGTCGGCGCCGCATGTTGGACTACCTGGCAGACATCGACGTCGAGCGTTACCGCTCGCTCATCGCCGAACTCGGCCTGCGCCGCTAACCATCTGGCGTTTCGTCGCTCCCGCCTCCGCCCGTTTGGTCGCGGTACGACGGAGGTGACTCAGCGATCCTGTTCCACCATTCGGCATTGTCGAATCGGTCCGCGTTTGCGTACCCGCGGTGGTGATATGCAGTAGAGCTTGATGTTCAAGCTCTACCTGAAGCAAGCACTCGTCGGCAATCCACTTGGCCAACTCGGGCGACGGGTCAGATGGGTGCTGCAGACGCCGCAGCGATTGCGCCACCCCGAACTCTGGGACATGTACCTGGAGGACCGACGGACCCACCTGGCGCTCGAAGCTCTCATCGAAGACGGCGACTGCTGCGTTGATGTTGGGGCCCACATCGGGTCGATGCTGGCCGACATGGTGCGGCTCTCGCCAAGTGGCACCCATATTGCGTTTGAGCCCGTCCCTCACAAGGCGACGTGGCTACGCAAGAAGTTCAAAATGGTGTCGGTCGTGGAAGCCGCAACCTCGGCCGAGCCGGGAACGGCGACGTTCTACGACGACGTTGACCAGCCGGGCTTCAGCGGTCTGATCCGTCCGGCGGAAGGCACTCGGACCAGGAGCTTCCCCGTGGACCTGGTCACGTTGGACGCCACGTTGGCGGCGGCGGAGCGGGTTGACTTCATCAAGATTGATGTTGAGGGTGCTGAGCTGCCGACGTTGCAGGGCGCCCTCGACGTTCTTGCTGACCACCGCCCGAAGGTGCTTTTTGAGTGTGGGCCCGGCAGTAATTTGCAGAGCTTCGGCTACAAGCGGGCGGATTTGTTCGATCACTTCGTCGGCCAGGGGTATGACATCTATTCGATGGTCGACTTTGTCTACGGCCGCGAATCCATGACCCGAGAGTCCTTTGAAAAGGCGGGAACCTACCCGTATCGGGGCTTCAATTTTGTTGCGCTACCCGCTGACTACGTAGTGCATCGGCTGGCCTGACCCGGTCGGCGCACCGGAGCGACCCGATGAGGGCGGCCCGCGCCATTCAATAGCGCATTCAACAGCGCAGTGGCCCGGTCGATGGAGTAGTGCAGTTCCGGCGCTAGTATGTGCCGAGGTGCGTGGAATTGAACCCGTACCAAAGAGGTAGGTCAGCTACCAGTTTCCGGCTCCTCAAGCCGTGTAGCCGCAGTCGACGCAAGTCGGCCCAGGTGTTGAGTCGCCGTTTGAGTGGTCGAAATCTGGGATCTGGCCTGTCAGGATGCGAAGGAATTTCGTATCCGCCGACGGATGCGGACCTTGTCCACATCCTGAAATAGCCGGATGTGGACGCTTGTCCATGTCCGGATGTGAGGCGCAAGCGAAGGTCGCCGGCGCCAGATAACAGATGCCCCAGTGTGGGGTAAGAAGGAGTACCCATATGACGGAAGCTATTTCCGTTACCGGGACCGTCACCGGTGGTGACGGACCTGACCTGTACCTAGAGACAGGCAAACTGGCCGGACTTGCAAGTGGTTCGGTCGTCGCTCGAATGGGCGACACCAGCATTTTGGTAGCCGCAACCGGCGCCAAGCACGTGCGGGACGGCATTGATTTCTTCCCGCTCACCGTCGACGTTGAAGAGCGTTCGTACGCTGCGGGCAAGATCCCCGGCTCGTTCTTCCGTCGTGAAGGTCGGGCTGCGGACACCGCAACCTTGACCTGCCGGCTGATTGACCGGCCACTGCGTCCGTCGTTCCCGTCGGACTACCGCAACGAAACCCACGTCGTCGTCACCGTTCTGTCGGCCGACATGGTCAACCCTCACGACGTCCTGGCCATCAACGGCGCATCTGCCGCCCTGATGGTGTCCGACGTTCCATTCGACGGCCCGATTGGCGCCGTCCGCCTTGCGTACTCGACAGAGGGCGAATGGCTGCCGCACCCCACCTACGCCGAGGGCGATGAGTCCTCCTTCGAGATCGTCGTCGCCGGCCGCGAGCTGGACAACGGCGATGTCGCCGTGATGATGGTCGAAGCCGGTGGCACCGAGACCTCGTGGAACAACTACGAGAACGGTGCCCCCAAGGTTGACGAGGCTGCACTGGCCGAGGCGCTCGCCGCCTCTGAGCAGTACATCAAGGAAGCCATCGCGCTGCAGAACCAGCTGGTCGAAGCAGCCGGCGGCCGTAAGGCCACCATGGACTACCCCGTCCAGGCTGACTACACCGACGAGCAGTACGCAGCGGTCGCCGCTGCCGCCGAAGCCAAGATGAACGAGGTGCAGAGCATCTCTGACAAGGCCGAGCGTGGCGCAGCCGAAGGTGCACTTCGTGACGAGACCATCGCCGGTCTTATCGACCAGTTTGCCGGTGACAACGCCGGTCTCGCCGAGAAGCAGCTCAAGGCGTGCTTCCGGTCGCTTTCCAAGAACGTGGTCCGTCGTCGCATCGTCGAAGACGGTTTCCGCATCGACGGTCGTGGCACCGCGGATCTTCGTCCGCTGTCCTCCGAGGTTGGGGTACTGCCCCGGGTACACGGCTCCGGCCTGTTCCAGCGTGGTGAGACTCAGGTCTTGAACATCACCACCCTCGGCATGAAGCGCATGGATCAGATGATCGACGGCATCGACCCGGTCGACCGCAAGCGCTACATGCACCACTACAACTTCCCGCCGTTCTCCACCGGTGAGACCGGCTTCATGCGTGGCCCGAAGCGCCGCGAGATTGGCCACGGCCTCCTGGCCGAGCGTGCGCTGGTGCCGGTCATCCCCTCCATGGAGGAATGGCCATACACCCTGCGTCTCGTTTCCGAGGTGCTTTCCTCGAACGGCTCAACCTCCATGGCTTCGGTCTGTGGTTCCAGCCTTTCGCTGATGGACGCCGGTGTGCCGATCAAGGCCCCCGTGGCCGGTATCGCCATGGGCCTCGTCTACGCCGAGGGCAAGTACACCACCCTGACCGACATCCTCGGAGCCGAAGACGCCTTCGGTGACATGGACTTCAAGGTGGCCGGAACCTCTGAGTTCGTCACCGCCCTCCAGCTCGACACCAAGATCGACGGCATTCCCGCCGACGTTCTGGCCAACGCGCTGAACCAGGCAAACCACGCCCGTATGGAGATCCTCGAGGTCATGGCCGGAGCCATTCCCGCTCCCCGTGACGACGTGCGCGATGGTGCACCGAAGATCATCAGCTTCGAGATCCCGGTCGACAAGATCGGCGAGGTCATCGGTCCGAAGGGCAAGGTCATCAACGCCATTCAGGGCGAGACCGGCGCAGACATCTCCGTCGACGACGACGGCGTTGTCGGCATTGTGTCCATCTCCGCAACGGACAAGGACATCGTCGACGAGGCCGAGCGTCAGATCCGCCTCATCCTCGATCCTCCGACCGCTGACGTTGGCGAGACCTACCCCGGTCGAGTGGTCAACATCACCAAGTTCGGTGCATTCGTCAACATCCTCCCGGGCCGTGACGGTCTGCTCCACATCTCCAAGATCGGTCAGGGCAAGCGCATCGACCGTGTCGAGGACGTGCTTGAGCTCGGTCAGGAGATCGAGGTTGAGGTCGAGGACATCGACCCCAATGGCAAGGTCTCACTGAAGATCGCTGGCGATGAGAACGAGTACACCAACGGTGGTGGCGGCGGTGGCCGCTCCAACGGTGGTGGCCGTGACTCAGGCCGTGGTCGAGGTCGTGACTCGGGCCGTGGTGGCACCGCCACCGCAACCCGCGACGCAAAGACCGACGACGCTGTCGCCATGTCCTTCGAAGAGAACTTCGAAGCGGACGGCTTCGGCGACCTGGGCCCCGAGGGTGCCCCGGTAGTACCAGACGATGACCGTGGCGGTCGCCCCCGTGGCGGCGGTCGTGGTCGTGGCGGCGGTCGTGGCCGAGGTCGGCGCGACTGACCGGTTCGGCCCGGGGTCAACATGACGCTGGGCCAAACATGAGTAGTACAAGTCACTGAACACGGGGGACCCTTACGGGGGTCCCCCGTGGCAGTATCGGGAGAAGCTGGTCCCGTAGGGGCCTGATGGGGTCGGGGAGCAATCCCCGAGAAGGGCTGAAGAATGAGCACTCGGGTAGGCGTATTCGGAGTCGGGGGACGTATGGGGACCGCGGTCGCCCACGCAATCTCCGAGCAACCAGATCTGGCGTTGGTCGCCGCTATCGATCCGTTCTACGAGGGCATCGACGTTGGCGAGGTGACCGGCGTTGCGGACCATCGGTTCTCGGTCTCGTCAGACCCCCGCACCCTCATCGACGATGAGGTGCAGGTCATGGTGGACTTCACGCACCTGGAAGCGGCTCGTGCCAACCTGGAGTTCTGCGCCGAAAACGGCATTCACGCCGTTGTCGGCACCTCCGGTTTCGCCGAGGCGGAACATGGCGCCATCGCCGAGATGTTCACCACGTCAAATTGTCTGATCGCTCCGAACTTCGCCATCGGGGCGGTGCTGATGATGCGCTTTGCCGAGATGGCGGCGCCGTTCTTTGAGACGGGCGAGATCATCGAGTTGCACCACGACGCCAAGGTCGACTCGCCGAGCGGTACCGCTATGTCCACCGCCGAGCGCATGGCGGCCGCCAGCCCTGACTGGAACGACGACCCGACCGAGACCGAGACCATCCCCGGAGCCAGGGGAGCGAGCGGTCCTGCGGGTATTCCGATCCACTCGGTGAGAATGCGGGGCCTGACGGCGCACCAGGAAGTGATCCTCGGCGCCGCTGGACAGACGCTGACCATCCGTCACGATTCGATCGACCGGTCGTCGTTCATGCCGGGTGTGGTACTGGCGGTGCGTCGCATCGGTGAGTTGAGCGGCTTGACGATCGGTCTCGACGACCTTTTGATCTAGAGGACCCGTTGATCTAAACGGTCTGTCGGTCTAGAGCTCGCGGGCCTGGTCGGGATCCTGGCGTTCGCCAGCCGAACCCCACTCGGGCTCCGCCGGCGTTGGCGCGCCAGAGTCCGGAGCCGCATCAACACCGACATCGACATCTAATGGGGGTCCGGTGTCGGAGCCTCCCGCCGTGGCGTCCTGGGCCCACTCGGCATCCTCGTCTTCTTTGGTCAGTTCCTTCAGCGCAGCCAGCTCGGAGTTGTCGCCGCGGAACTCACCAAAGATGGTCCACGCCACAGCGATGGCCGACACGATGAGAACTGGGACCCGGTATTGGGCGATGAAGTCCACGATCCCCTGCAGCGGTGACTCGAATACCTCACCGAGCTGGCGGATCAGAATGAGGCGAAACACCGTGCCGCTCAGATTGAGGGCGATGAAGGTGCGGAGCTTCACGCCTGTTGCCGCCGACAGGGCGCAGATGATGTTGTTCGGGGCAATGAAGATCAGGAAGTACGACGCCTTACGGAAGAACGACTCGCCCTCCCGGACGAACGGGCCGTAGGTCTTGCTCCTGCGTTCCACCCAGGTGAGGGCTCGCTGGCCGTACCAAAACCCGAGCAGGTAGTAGAGCGGGTCGGACGCGACCAGCCTGCAGAAGCCAATGGTGTAGTACGTGACAGCGTCGAGCTGGTTGGTGGCCAGCGCCAGGTTGCGGTTGCGGGGGTTGAGACCGATCAGCCACGCCGGGTGCTTGTCGACAAACTCGGCCAGGGCGAGGTCTCCAGCAAGCGCCGAACCCTGGGACAGGATGACGAGGCCGATGATGACACGCACCACAGCCCGTCTCGGTGGCTGGCCTCGTTCCAATTTCACTCGTGCGATTCTCGCAGGCTACCCGCTCAAACGGGGGTAGTGCAGTCACAAATCTCGCTGTTCAGCCCTCGGACAGACGTCTGATCCACGTCGTCGATGTGGATTCCGACGCCGATTGACCCGATACCGTTTGACAACGTGTCCACTCCTACGTCGGAACAGCGGACCTACGATTGGCAGTTCGCCCGTCGTCCGTTCTGGATTTTCTCCCACATCTTCGCGGGAACCGTGATCGGCACCTTCATCGTGCTCGGTTTCTGGCAGCTGGCTCGGCTGGATGCCCGCCAGGAGCAGAACGCCCTGGTGGAGACCAGGCTGTCAGAGGTGATCGATTTGTCGTCCGCTCCCGATGGTGGGGCCGACGGGACCGCGCTCGAGTATCGGTCGGTCACCGCAACGGTTGTTTTCATCGACGAGGACTTCGTCCGTGTCGGGAACCGCTCGCAGGGTGGGGTTGCGGGCGAACACGTGGTGGCCATCGCCGAACTGATGGACGGCTCGCTTCTGGCGGTCAACCGGGGTTTTGTCCCGGCAAACGTGGAAATCGCCCTGGATCCGCTGCCGTCGGGACCCACCGAGGTTTCCGGCTGGCTGCGGGCCACCGTCACAAGGGCGTCGATTGGGGCCACGGACAACGGTGAGGGTGTGATCTTGCCCCGCCTGGATACCGAGCGGGTCGGCGTTCGCCTTGGGGAGCCGCTGCCGACGGTATGGCTGCAGATCGCACCCGATGACGAGACCGGCCTGCTGTCGTTTCCCGACCCGGTACCCCTCCCGCCGCTCGATGACGGCCCACATCGGAGCTACGCCGTCCAGTGGTTCACTTTTGCAACACTCGGAGTGGCGTTTTATGGCGCTCTTGTCTATCGCCAAGCCACCGGCGACTCCCGGGTGGCCGTCACCGCTCAGCCTATTGAGCCATAGGGCCCGAGGGCTTCAGGCCCTTGAACCAGTGGGCCTGGTAGGCTCATCCCACCTATGGTGCAGTCCCCACAAGACCTTTTGGTCCTCCAAGGTCTTCGGCTGAAAGGCTTTATCCAAGCCGCTTCGCTGGCCGAATTCGTGGATCTGCCGGTCGACGCTGTCGATGGTGTTCTGCAGCAGTCACTGGCGGCCGGCTGGACCCAGTTTCGTGACGGCAGCCGATCCGGTTGGTCGCTCACCGCAGAGGGCCGCAAGGAGAACGACCGCATGCTCGCCGACGAGCTGGACAGCAGCCAGCGCCGATCAGATCTGGAGGCCCGCTATCGGGATTTTCTGGACCTGAACCGGCGCATGCTTGATGTCTGCACCCGGTGGCAGGTCAAAGACGTTGAGAATCAGGTCCTGAACGATCACGAGGACGAGGCGTACGACAGCGACATCATCGGTCGGCTTGGGGAAATCGACAGCGAGGTGCAGCCAATCTGTGCTGAGCTTGGTAGGTGGTTCCATCGCTTCAGCGGCTACGGTCCTCGCTTCGCGACCGCACTGGAAAACCTACGGGCAGGTGACCGGGACTGGTTCACCAAACCCACCATCGACTCTTACCACACGGTGTGGTTTGAGCTTCACGAGGACCTACTGGTCACGCTCGGCATCGACCGGGCGTCAGAGAGAGTCTAGAAAGAGACGACAATGCCACGATTCGGCTCGGTACTAACCGCAATGGTCACCCCGTTCGACGACAAGGGTGCCCTTGATCTCGAAGGTGCTCAGAAGCTGGCGAAGTACCTGGTGGCGAACGGCAACGACGGCGTCGTCGTCGCTGGCACCACCGGTGAGTCACCGACGATCAGCTATGAAGAGCAGCGGGAATTGATCATGGCAATTCGTGAGGCCATCCCGGGGGCGTCGCTCGTCGCGGGTGCTGGTAGCAACGACACTCGCACCTCAATCAAGAACACCGAAATGGCGACCGAGGCAGGGGCCGACGGGATCTTGAGCGTCACCCCGTACTACAACAAGCCATCTCAAGCCG
>CAZSTV010000268.1:0-7856 GCA_964609665.1 uncultured Acidimicrobiaceae bacterium | reverse complement strand
GAACACCGCCGTTCCAGAACACCGCCATTCCAGAAGGACTGCCGCTCAGCTCTTCTGTGGCGGGTAGGTCTTGGCCAGTTCCTCGGCGGTCGGAGTGTGGCGCTCCCGAGCCTCGGGAGGAAGCAACGCATTGATGGTGTCCATGAGCTCGTCGGTGGCGGCGTTCAGCTCATCGGTCGAGGGAACGTACGGTTCGCCAATGGCGACGGTGACCTTCGGGCGGTCGGCCAGGTTGAGGACGTACGGCACGGACGAGTTGCGGGGCCATGCCTTCTCCGTGCCCCAGATCCCCACCGGGATGATCGGTGCGTCGGTGTCCAGCGCAAGGCGCACTGCCCCGTGCCGGCCTTTCAGCTCCGGGTCGAAGAACGCCTCGCCCCGAGGGATGGTGCCCTGCGGAAACACCGCAACCAGCTCACCGGCCCGCAGCGCGGTCGCCGCTTCGATCATCGGCAGCTCGCTGCCGCTGCCCCGGTCAACTCGAATGGCACCCAAAGACTTGGCGAGCGCCCCGGCGACCGGCGCGTCCGTTACTTCCTTCTTGGCCAGGAACCGGACCGGGCGACCCGCCTGAGCGGCGGTGTAGGCAACGACGAGCGGATCCAAGTAGCTGCGGTGATTGGCGGCCAGCAGCAAACCGTCCTCGTCGGAGAGTTCTGCCAGGTTCGCTAGCCCGACAATGTCAATCGACACCCACGGCAACAGCTCGGGCTTGGCGAAGCGGGCGATGATCTCCTGCAGCTCGATTCCCACCGGCTTCGGCACACCGGGCGGCGCGTTGAACCATCGCTTCGGCCAACCCTTCGCCGTTGCGTAGACCAGAAGCCGAGGGTCGGGGTTGACCGCAACGGGATTGCCGACCTTGGACAGCATCGGTACGTCGAAAATACTGTCGGAGTAGGCGTAGCTGTCCATCAGCTCGATCAGGTGTGCCGATGCCCACACCTGGACGGAGCGGGCCTTGCCGGTTGACCAAACGAACTCGCCGTCAATGGTCCCGTCGTAGTGACGACCGTCGGGGTCGATCCGGTATCGGGTCGCCAGCACCGCATCGAACCCCATGATGTCCGCAAAGGGCTTCACCACGTCATAGGGCGTGGTTGTCGCCAGAACCACTTTGCGACCGGCACGCCGGTGCTCCTCGATTGTCTGGAGGGCAAACGGCTCGACCTGTTCGACCAGGGTGGGAGCCACTGAGCGTGCGGCCTCGGCCACGGCCTCGACCGACCACCCCTTGGCCGCTCGGGCACCCTGCTTGCTCAGGTAGATGGAGGGCAGGGTCTCGCCGAAGAGGTTGAAAAACCCGAAGGCCGCCCGCTCTCCGGGGATGTGTTTGTCTGGCAGCACGCCATGATCTCGAAGGGCAGCAGAAATCCAGGGACCGCTCGCACCAAGAAGGAGGGTCCGGTCGAGATCAAAAAACGCTGCTGATCCTGCCATCGCTTCCAGACCCTACTGGTATCGCCACGCCCTCGTGGTACCCGAGACCTGCTCCGGTAGCCAAAACCCCGGTCTGTCCCCCCAGTGGCGGCAAAACGACGAAACCGGCCGCTCAGCGACCGGTTTCGGAAGAATTCGGGCGGACAGAAGGGGGGTTAGTCCTTACCCGAATATGTTTCGAATCAGTTTCTGGAGGGGGACCAGACTGTTCGATTGATTTCAATCTTACACTGCACGTCAGCATCTGTCTACTAGTTGAGATCGATAGCTGTCATCTAATCGGTAGATTGGCCCAGCGACAAGACGGACCAATATGTGCCATCATCCATAGCGATGGATCTTCGCCAGCTCCAAGCCTTCCTCGCCGTCGTCGAGCATGGCGGCTTCACCGCCGCCGCTCGAGCCACGCATACGGTGCAATCGAACATCTCGACCCACGTCGCGAGACTCGAACGCGAGCTCGAAGCGACGCTTATCGACCGCTCGACAGGCCGCCCAACAGAGGAGGGCGAAGCCGTACTGACGCGGGTGCGACGTATCCAAACCGAATTGGCATCGCTGCAGGCTGATGTTTCTTCACTCCGAGGTTCGCCTCGGGGCACGGTGCGGTTGGGCATCATCGGCACGACCGCCCGCTGGCTGACCCCAATCCTGGTCGAGACGCTCGCGGTCGAATCACCCGATATCCAGCTGGTCGTCACCGACGGCACCACACGATCGCTTGAATTGCGCCTCCTCGACGGAGAGCTCGACGTTGGCCTTGTCAGCCTCCCGGTGGAAGACCCCGAGATCCGCACCACCGCCTTGTTCGACGAGGACCACGTGGTCGTTGGGCCCAATGACCATCCGCTGGCCAAGATCGAAGGCCCGGTTGACCTGGCAGAGCTGGCCAAGCACAAGCTCATGCTCGCTGCGCCAGGCACCCCGTTCCGCCAAGAGGTGGACGAGACCTTCCGCGCCAAAGGCCTGCGGGTGCAGGCCAAGCTTGAGGTCGATGGCCTCCGACTGCTCGCCTCGCTCGCCTTCCAGGGTTTCGGTGTCGCCATCGTCCCAGCGACCGCCGCTCCCGGCTGGGTCGGTGGAGACTGGACTCGCATCCAGGTGGAGGGGTTGTCTCGACGAACGGTCGGATTGGCCGCCAGGCGCCGCGGTATGCCAACAGTTGCCGCCCAGGCCACCGTCAGCGTGCTTCGCAAGGTCGTCGCGACCCACGCCCCTGAACTCCAGGGCCTCCACGTTGCAGGCGTGACCGGCTGACCCGCTGACCCAGCGGCCGTGGGGTTGGCGACGCTCGCCAAACACATGCGTCACCCTCTGGAGCGAAGCGAGATTCGAGCTTGTAGCGTTCCAACTAATGACGGTTCCGATCGAATCTGCAAGCGAGTCGGCGATGACCGCCCGGACCACTCTGCTCGGAGACCGAACCGTCGTCCTGGCCCAGATGACCCCGGGCACCGAAGACACCGCCCTCACCCGAGCCGACGGAATGGCCCTCGCCCAGGCGGTCGCATCGGCTCGGAGACAGCGCCTCCCGTTCGTGGCCGTGCTGCAAACCACCGGCGTCTCCTACAACGAGGGCATCGGCGGCTCAGACTCATGGGCCAGAGCGGCCAGAGAGCTCGTGCTATCAAGCGGGGTCATCCCCACCATGATCGTTGCCGCCGGGCCAATGGTCTCCGGCCCGGCGCTCTTGCTTGGCCTCGCGGACATCACGGTGTTCACCGAGGATGCCTACGCCTACGTCACCGGCCCAAAGAGCGTTGAGGCGTACACCGGCGTCCCAATCACCGGCGACGAACTCGGCGGCACCACCCCCCACCTTCGTTCAACCGGCGTTGCCACCCTTGTCACCCCCGGGGTGGACGAGGCGCTCGACGCGCTGGCCGACATCTTGATCTACCTCCCGAACAGCGTCGAGGAGCTCCCCGCCCCAATCCCCACCGATGACCCGCGGGAGCGTGAAACCCCCGAGGCAGGCGAACTGCTGCCGGACACCGCAGCAGGCTCCTACGACGTACGAGCCGTCATCCGTGAAGTCAGCGATGACGGTGAGTTTCTTGAGCTGCGATCGTCATGGGCGCCAAACCTGGTCACCGGGTTCTGCTCCTTCGGCGGCCATCCGGTGGGCGTTGTCGCCAACCAGACCCAGGCGCTCGCTGGCAGCATCGACATTCCGGCCGCTCAGAAAGGTGGACGCTTCGTCGCCATGTGCGATGCGTTCGGCCTGCCGCTGATCACCATGGTCGACACCTCCGGGTTTCTGCCCGGCAAAGACCTGGAGTGGCGGGGCATGATCCGACACGGGGCGCAGATGGCGTTTGCCTACGCCCGAGCCACGGTTCCACGAATCGGGCTGATCCTGCGCAAGTCCTACGGCGGTGCCTACATCGTGATGGACTCCAAAAACATGGGCAATGACCTGATGTTGGCCTGGCCATCGGCCGAGGTGGCCGTGATGGGCGCAAAGGGCGCGGTGGGAATCCTGCACCGGAAGGAATCGGAGGAGGAGCGTCTGCGGTTAGAGGAGGCATACGAAGCGCAATACCTGACCCCCTACCCCGCTGCCGAACGTTCCTCTATCACGGCCGTTATCGAACCCTGGGAGACCCGTAGGAAGCTCATTGCGGGCCTCGACATGCTCTGCTCGAAGCGTGAGCGGCTGAGATCCAGGGTCCACGACAACGGCCCGCTGTAATCCACCTGCTGAAGATGTGTATGTGCCAATCTCGACACCGATCGACAAACTCCGGGCGTCAGTATGACTAGGTTGGCTCTGAAACGCTAGATTCTCTGTTGCCAGGGTCAGAGACGGTAGGGGTGCAGAACCCAGATGTCGGACGACTCGGACACCACAAGCTGCTGAAGATTTGAATGCCCATAAGTACTGGGCACATTCGGCCGAAGTAAAGACAATCGACAAAACGCCACCACAGCGCGGTGAGTGGGAGTTGTGTCCCCAGATTTAGTTCAGTCTAGAGAGGACTTGTTGTGCCAGATTCCGTAACCATCACTGACAACCGCACCGGGCAGTCAGTCGAAGTTCCCATCGTCAACGGTGGCGTCGACGCCAACGAGTGGAAAAAACTCATGCCCGGCACGTGGTTCTTGGACCCCGGTTACAGCGTCACCGCGTCTGCGGAGAGCGCAATCACCGAGCTCGACGGAGAAAACGGCATCCTCCGCTATCGGGGATACCCCATCGAGCAGCTGGCCGAGGGCTCAACGTTCCTCGAGGTTTGCTACCTGCTCCTCAACGGTGAACTCCCTGACAAGGCCCAGTTTGACCAGTGGTCGCACGACATCACGCACCACACGTTCATTCACGAGAACATGCGCAAGCGGTTCTATGAGGGCTTCCACTACGACGCTCACCCCATGGGGATGATGGTCTCGGCCATCGCTGCGCTGTCGACGTTCTACCCCGAGGCCAAAGACATCGAAGATCCTGCCAACCGCAAGGTGCAGATCAATCGACTGATCTCAAAGGCGCCGACACTTGCCGCCATGGCCTACCGGGCCAGCATCGGCATGCCGTTCGTCTACCCGGACAACAACCTCAGCTACGCCGAGAACTTCCTGTCGATGATGTGGCGGGTCGCAGAGCCGTCCTATGAGCCGGATCCGGTGCTATCGCGGGCTATGGACGTACTGTTCATGCTCCATGCAGACCACGAGCAGAACTGCTCCACCACCGCCATGCGGGTTGTTGGATCGGCTCACGCAGATCCGTTCAGCGCCGCTGCAGGTGCAACTGCCGCCCTCTACGGCCCCCGTCACGGTGGCGCCAACGAGGCCGTCATTCACATGCTGAACGAGATCGGTTCCTACGAGAACATCCCGGCCTTCATCGAGTCGGTCAAGGCCGGCGAAGGCCGCCTGATGGGCTTCGGTCACCGGGTCTACAAGGCCTATGACCCTCGGGCCAGGATCGTCAAGAATCACGCCGATGAGGTGTTCAAGGTCACCGGCCGCAACCCGCTGCTGGATATTGCGCTCAAGCTCGAAGAAATCGCTCTCAGCGACGAGTACTTCAAGAGCCGCAACCTCTACCCGAACGTGGACTTCTACACCGTGCTGTTCGCCATCGGCCGCATGCCGGGCTGGCTCAGCCACTGGAACGAGTCTGTTGAGCAGGGTTCTCGGATCAGCCGTCCTCGCCAGCTCTACACCGGTGAGGCCGAGCGTCAGTACGTTCCCATCGCGGAGCGGTAATCCGTACGACAGAACTAGCGGTGTGACCTCATCGGCGACGTAGGACGGCCCTACGTAACGTCGATGAGGATCTTGCCCACGTTGGCGTTGCTCTCCATGTACACCTGGGCATCGGCTATTTCAGCCAATGGGTAGCGGCTGTCGATGACCGGGCTCAGCCTGCCGTCGTCAAACATCGGCATCAGTTCGGCTTCGGCCCGCTGCACAAGCTGGATCTTCTCTTCTAGCGGTCGAGCCCGGAGCACGGTGCCGATGATCGATGCGCGCTTTGGCAGGAGCATCCCGAGCGGGAGTTCCACTGTTTGGCTGCCCATCACGCCGACCTGAATGAGGCGCCCGCCGACCCGCAACGACGTGATGTTGTCGATGGTGTACTCACCGCCGACGACGTCGAGCACAACGTCCACTCCTGCTCCCCCGGTGGCCTCGGCAACGGCGTCAACGAAACGCTGTGAGCCGTAGTCGATTGCAACGTCGGCCCCAAGCGCCTTGCACCGCTCAACCTTGCCTGCCGACGCGGTAACCGCAATGCGGGCCCCGATGGCCTTGGCAATCTGGATGGCCGCGGTCCCAACCCCTGACGCACCGGCGTGCACTAGCGCCCAGCGGCCGGACGTGAGCCCTCCCTGGACGACGAGGGCGTCGAAGGCGGTGAGGAACACCTCCGGCACCGCTGCGGCGTCTCCGAGGCTCAGACCCGCTGGCACGGCCATGGCCTGGCGCTCGTGGATGACCAGCTTCTCGGCATACGCCCCTCCCCCGACGATGCCCATGACGGGATCGCCATCGGCCCAGCGGGTGACCCGCGGACCAACAGCGCTGACAGTGCCGGCGAACTCCATGCCCGGGATCTCGTGATCCATTGGCGGGCCCGGGTAGAAGCCGCGGCGCTGCAACAGATCGGCGCGGTTCAGCGCTGTCGCCGAGATGGCGACTTCAATCTCCTCCGGTCCGGCGACGGGGTCTGGGACCTCCCGCAACACCAGTACTTCCGGACCACCGTATTCTTCGAGGACGACTGCGCGCATCGCCACACCGTAGTGGCTCAGGTGCGCCGCCCGTTATCTCGAATCAGGCTCCGGGGCCGCCGCCGAGCAGTCCTGCCCGGTCCAACATCGTCGATGCCCTGTCGTAGAGCTTCGACTCTTCGATGCCAAGCGCTTCGATCGAGCGGGCGAACAGCTCATTGTTTGCTTCGCTTCGCTCAAGTTCGGGGTGGCCGATTTCGTCTGCGACGAGGCTGGCGACACACACGATATAAGCGTCGAGATTCTCCGAATACTCCGGCTCATGGTGGTACCGGACCGCTTCGGTGATCTGCCGCGGAATGTCCCACGCCTCGAGCATGACGGCGCCGAGTTCTGCGTGGTCGACCTCGCTGAGTTCGCGTTCGGCTTCAACGATCGGCAGGCCGTGTTCCAGTGCCAGGTTCAGGAAGCCCGGGTCAAGGAATTTGTCGAGAACGAGCTGGCCGACATGGTGCAGCAACGCCGCGGTGACAACCTCGGGGCCGGCAACACCCGGCGCGAGGCTGCGGATGGCCTCGGCGACGTAGGAGGACTTGGTCATGTGGGCCTGGAGAGCGCCGGACGGCAGCTGGTAGGCCTCGAGGGGTGACTGCGTCTGGTTGCCCATGCCGTAGTTCACCGCGATGGCGAGGACACGGGCGAGACCGAGCCGGGTCAGCGCGGCGCGAGAGGTGAGAATCGGGTTGACCGGTGCGGAGGCAGCGGAGTTTGCTTCGTGTAGCAGGTCGGCGACAACGGCCGGGTCTTCTCGCAGAACAGCGTCGACGTGCTCAAGCTCGGCGGTCTCGTCTGCGACCAACGATGCAAGCCTGACGACGGTGGCAGGCAGCGGGCGAACGCTCTCCGCAAAGTCGAGCACCTGCATATGAAGGTCCAAGTTCGTGAGCACACGAACCACGTCTGGATTCTCTGTCTGGCTTTGCTCGTTCATATTTTCCTAGCCACACCTATCTGTGAAGACGGAGCTTGCTACATAGTTGGGAGTGATCTGATCGCCCGATGGTTCCATCGGCAGATGCGGCAGGAGTATTAGGCCTTGCTGACGCTGCGAACGACGGCGCTCAGCCAAGGTCTTCGAACCCGACGGCAGGCACCGGCGCGGCAGACTCGTTAAGATCCTCAAACCCGACAGCCGGCACCGGCGCAGCAGACTCGTCAAGATCCTCAAACCCGACA
>CAZSTV010000267.1:6028-7898 GCA_964609665.1 uncultured Acidimicrobiaceae bacterium | reverse complement strand
TACATGCTTTATGGCCACCGGATCTTGACAATCTTAAGACGAATTCAAACCCAATAGTGAGCGCGAGGAAGCTCCACTCTGGGCAACTAGGCCACTGGACTGACCGTCCGGTAGTTCAAAAGCCTGAATTTTGCCTAGATCTGGGCGCGAATTGAGCAATTCGACCAGCACTGTGTGCCGTTGGACTACCGGGCCATTTGCAGGCTTAGAAGGCGGTCCAAGTCCCCGGAGCGTCGTCGAACAGTGAGTCCTGGGCGGCTTCCTGCAGGCCGGCGAGCCAGTGACGGCGACAGCGTAGGTCGTAGCTGACCTGCACGTCATCGGTGCCAGCAGCTGTTCCATGGGCCGCCTCGCCGTTCGAGTCGGCGTCGAGTTCCCCACCAGAGCCGGTGTCTCCAACCACTTTCAGGTCGCCCTCATACACCTGGCGGCCGTTGACCAGCCGGGCGTTGTGAGTGGCCCTGGCACCGCACCAGCAACGGGCTTCCACCTGCAGTTCGGAGCGGCGGTCCGCCACCTCCATCAGCCGCCTACTGCCAGGGAACAGCAGTCCCTGAAACGATGTCAGCAAACCGAATGCGTACACCTCGATATCGAGCTCGTCGACGACGCGGGCCAGCTGATCGATCTGGCCAGGCTGATAGAACTGCGCTTCGTCGCAGATCACCGCGTGCACGCCCTGGCGGTCTGCATGTTCCTGGGCGACAAGGCGGTGGAGATCGACCGTGCCATCGATGACGGTCGCTTCTTCGGAGATACCAAGCCGACTTGAGACCACGCCGACCCTGCGGTCGAGCTGGGTAATGAGCATGCAGGCCAGTCCGCTCTTCGTAAGATTGTGACGAATCTGTAGCGCCTGGGTGGACTTTCCCGATCCCATCGTCCCAAAGAAAAACCGCAGCTCGGCCATAACGTTGAAGCTATCCATGATCCAGTCCGGATGAGTCGATGCCGATAGTCTGGATGTAACGGAGTTGGACTCCCGTCAAGATACGGGCGACGAGCACGGGTTTCGCAGACGCAATGGACAAGGTTGACAATCGCGGTGGGTCGAGTGGCAGCACTCCCCCCGATCCTCGGACCGGCATCGCCGGATGGTTCGGTCGCCCTGTCATGCTCGAAGCTCGAAGCCCGTTTGAACAACGGGCACTCCTGCGCTCGGCACTGTGGCACGGCGATGGCATCCCTCCCGGCGACGGACGGCCCATGCTGGTCATCCCCGGGTTCCTGGCCGGAACCCGCAGCCCTCGCTCGCTCCTGCACGTCATGGACAAGGCAGGCTGGCGGGTGGAAGCGGCCGACGTCGGACGCAACTCCGGCCCCGCCTACGTCGGTGTGGATGCCGCCGAAGCAGACCTCAAACGCATGTACGAAGACACCGGCCAACGGCTGACCATCATCGGCCACAGCCGCGGCGGACAGTTCGCAAGGATTCTCGCCGTTCGTTATCCAGATCTGATCCGCCAGATCATCACCGTTGGCACCCCGCTGCTTGTGAAATACCCGGACTTTGCCGCGGTCAAAGTGCCTGCGGAGGTTCTTGACAAGACCTGGCGAGCCGGTGCCTTTGGCGAGGTTTTTCCGGACCAGGAGGACGAGGTCGACCGGGACCGGTATGCCGAGTTCCCCGACCACATAGATTTTGTCTCCATCTATTCGCGCTCGGACGGCATCGTCGACTGGCGCACCTCGATAGAACCGGCGGCGGACACGATGGAGGTCATCTCCTCCCATCGGGGTCTGATCAATGGCGTTGCCGGAATCTCAGCGATTGCCAGAGCGCTTGCTCGGCCGGTTGCCACCGACACTGCGTAACGGCCGTTTCTAACGACACTGCGTAGCGGCCTTTCTAACGACACCGCGTAGCGGC
>CAZSTV010000267.1:0-5928 GCA_964609665.1 uncultured Acidimicrobiaceae bacterium | reverse complement strand
CTGTCTAATGCCCGCCCTCGGGCGCGGCTACAACTCCGACAGCAGTTGCTCGATCTTGATGGCCAAGCCGTCGCTGTCGTTGTTGCCGATGACCTCGGTTGCCGCCGCCTTGGCATCATCGGTGGCGTTGCCCATCGCATAGCTACGGCCCGCCCAATCCAGCATCGGCAGGTCGTTGTGGTTGTCGCCGAAACACGCCACCTGACCAGCGTCAATGCCAAGATCGTCAACCAAGAGTTGCAGCGCCGTCGCTTTCGTCACCTCGCTGGCCGCCAGCTCGATGAACGGCAGGCCGGAGTAGCTCGCCACCGCGTCATCGCCAGCGACCCCCTTCACCGCCTGGTACAGATCGTCGAGCGAAACGGCGGTGTTGAAAATCAAGATCTTCTGGATGCGTCCGTACTCCGGGTGCTCGCTCGTCACCTCGGCGAGCACGTCAGGGCTCGGCGCAACGTCGGGCACGACCGGCACCACTTCGGTGAAGCCCGCCTCCCACGAAACGGTCTTTTCAAACTCGACCGCAAAGCCCGCGCCGGGCAGCGCGGCGCGGAGTTGGCGCACGAGCCGTTCGGTGATGTCCTGTTCCATCCAGAAGCCGCGCACCAGTTCATCGCGGCCGAGGTGTCGGGTGATGGCCCCGTTTGCGAAGACCCAATAGTGGGGCAGCTCGGCGGCCTCGATGACGTCCTCGGCAATCATGACGGGCCGACCCGTCGCGGGTACAACATGGATTCCTGCTGACACCGCATCGGCGAGCGATGCCTTGACCCGGTCCGACAGTGAACCGTCGCTTCGCAGCATCGTCCCGTCGATATCGGTGGCAATCATGGCCAGCCGTTGCGGCTCAAGATCTGTTTCCTGGTTCATTCGCAGTCCATCTCACAGTTCGTACAGCAGTTCATTTGACCGTTCGTTTTGCGGTTCATTCGACCGTGGCCGCTTCCTGCATGAGCGACCAGATCTGCTCGACATGGGACCGTTCGGTGCTCTCAACACCGATCGAGACCCGAACCATCCACTCGTCGTCCAACACCGACGGCGTCAGATAGGCCGCTCCGGATTGGTTGATCGAGCCGACCCACCGCAGCGTGTGAGCATCGAGGGTGTCACCGGCCATGCCGGGTTCCGGGCGGTGGCGGACACAAACGGTCTGCAGCTGCAACGGGGCGACGAGCTCCCAGCCATCGGCGCCTTCGACCTGATCGGCCAGCCACCTGGCGTTGTCGAGGTCCCGGCGAATCCTGGTCCGGATGGACTCGATGCCATCCAGCTCAAGGTGAAACCACAGCTTGAGCGCCCGGAACCGTCGGCCGAGTGGCAGCCCCCAGTCCCGGTACTGCGTCACCTCGCCATCGGCGTTGGAGCGGAGGTAACTCGGGTTGGTCGACATGACCCGGACAAGGTGCTCAACATCTCGGACGTAGTACAGCGAGGTGTCCAAAATGGTCCCCATCCACTTGTGTGGGTTCCACGAGATCGAGTCCGCCTGCTCGACGCCGTCCCACAGGTGGCGGCACTCCGGCAACAGCATCGCCGTGCCTGCCATCGCCGCATCGACGTGGACCCAGGCGTTGTGCGCTGCCGCAACGTCCACTATCTCTCGCAGAGGATCCATGGCGGTCACGCCCGTGGCGCCGATGCTGACCACCACGGCCGCTGGTGTTTTGCCTGCGGCGACGGTTGCTTCCATCAGCTCCGCCAGGTGGTCGACGTTCATGGCATAGGTGTCCGGGGCGACGTCGACCATCTGCAGGTTGTCATCGCCGTAGCCGGCGAGCAACGCTGCCTTCTTGATCGACGAGTGGGCCTGGCCCGTGCTGTACACCACCGGAGGGCGCTCCACCGATGCAAGCCCGCCGCCGGCTTGACTGTGGTCGGTGGCCCGTTCCCGTGCGGTGAGTAGCGCCACGAAACAGGCGCTCGATGCCGTGTCTTGAATGGTCCCGGACCAGGCATCGGACAGACCGGTGAGTTGACGCATCCAGTCGCAGACAACCTCTTCCACTTCGGTCAACGCAGGGCAGCTCTCCCACGAAATCCCGAGACCGCCAAGGCCCGACGACGCCACGTCTCCGAGCACCGATGACAGCGAGGCGTTGGACGGAAACCATCCGAAGTGCATCGGGTGCTGGACCTGAGTCAAACCGGGAACCACTCGCTCATCGAGAGCGGTGAGGAGTTCCTCGATGCCGACAACGTCGGTCGGTGGTTCCGACGGGAAGCGGGAGGCCACGTCACCGGGACCGGTGGCCGCCAGGACCGGGCCGTCGGCCAACGCCAGGCGATAGTCGGCGATCCAATCGATCAAGCGATGCCCTGCGGTACGGAACTCCTCCGGTGTCATCGCGACAATGTATCGCTGCACCTCAGCGTCACCGCGAGAACGGCCACCCGTCACGAGGGCGAGCACCGACCCATCCAGGGCGCGCCCGACGCCCGCGGCTAGCGCTTGTTGAGCAGCGTCTTGCGGCTTGGCCGGTCGTACGGGGTCTGGAGCGGGAACTTGCGCACCAGGTCGCCGGCCTGGGCGACCCACCCGTCACGTTCAATCCGGCCGGGGAACGCGGCGATGGCCTCGGTCACGGTTGCCACCTCGGCGGCGGTCAGCGCAGCGAGCTGTTCCCAGGTTTGGATGCCAAAGTCGTTGAGCGTCTTCTCCATCACCGGGCCGATGCCGTTGACCACCTGGAGATCATCACGATGAGCGGCTCCGGCGGTGCCCAGCCTGGTGATGCCGGCGCGCCATGTCCCGGCCCCGTTCCCGCCGGACGTATCCGTCGTTTCAATCGCGGCAGACTTCTTTGCCGCCTTGTCCGATTTCTTGTCGGAGCGCTTCTCGTCACGCTTCTTCTTGGATGCCTTGGACTTCAGCGCTTTGGCCTTCGATGCCTTGGACTTCGACTTCGCTTTCGCCAACTTCTTTCGGAGATCAGCAATGGTCTGCTCTCGTTCGGCTACCACGCCGTCCAGCTCAGAGGTGCGGGCAGCATCGGCCCGCGCCGCCTGCAGATCGTCTCGAACACGCTGCAGCTCGGCCCGGGCGACACCCGCTGAATCGGCGTCGACCTTTGCCTCATCCAACTGGCCCGAAAGTTGCTCCACCGCTTTGTCCAACTCGTCTCGGGCCTCGATCGAGGTCCCGAGATCTCGGCGTGCTGCCAGTAGTGCCGCCTCATTCAGCGCAAGCTCGGCCCGGATGGTCTCCAGCTCAGCGCCTTTCGATGCAACCTGTGAACGTAGGAGGCCCACCTCGCTGATCGTCTCGTCGGACTCGCTGAGCAGCCGTCGAGCGGTGCCGAGGTCGGACTCAGTGGCGGCCAACTGGTCCTGCAGCTGACCGACCCTGACCGATTCGGCGTTGGCCCGATCGTGGGCGGCGCTCAGCTCGGCTTCGAGTGTGGTCACCCGCCCGGCCCGAGACTTCGCCGCCTCAAGCTCGGCCGTGGCGACCTGCAATTGCTCCTCTAACTCACTGGCCCGCTGGGCGGACACATTCAGCGTTTCCACCTGCCCCTCAAGGTCGCCGAGGCGAACCGCGGTTTCCCTAAGGTCGATGACTTCGGACTCCAGAGACTGTGCACGTCTGGCGGCATCGCGGAGCTGCAACACCTCGGACTCCAGTTCCTCGACCCGTTCCGCCTCAATGGCCAACTTTGCGACACGCGCCTCGAGAGCGTCTGCATCATCGGCCCGAGACCCGAGGTTCACTATCTGGTGCTCCAGCTCGGGAATGGTGTCCGCCTTGGATCGCAACGATTTAACCTCGGCCTCGATGAGCGGCAACCGACTGGCGTCGGCCCGCACCCGCTGCAGGTCACGGGCAAGGTCATCGGCCCGGATCTCGGCCGCCTTCAGTGAGCTCACCCGAAGCCGGAGCCGGTCCGATTCTGCCTCCGATGCAAGGCGACGCTTCTCGTAGTCCGACACCAGCGCCCGGCGACGCCAGAGCCACCACAGCGAGGCCAACACCGCTCCCATGAGAAAACAGACAAGCAGAAAGACGAAGGTCAGTCCGAACAGCTGATTCACGTCAGGTTTCCTTTCGAGGTTTCACGGCGGGCGGCGTCACGGCTCACTGGAGTTGCTCCCATTCGATACGGCGGTTGCGCTGCTTGTCTTCTGCCGAGGTTTCGGGCGTCACCAGCAGCTCCGATTCGCCGCGGCCCTCCGCCGCCAGTCGCTCTGGGTCCACCCCGCCTTGATCGACCAGGTAGGCGACCACCGCTTCTGCCCGAGCGGCGCTCAGCGTACGGTTGGCCGCCGCTTCGCCGTCGCTGTCGGTGTGGCCGACCACCAGCAGCCGGATAGCGCCAGGGCTCTCGTTGATCACGGCCGCAGCGGCGCCCAGGGTTGCTGTCGACTCCGGGCGGATCTCGGAGCGCTTGGCGTCAAACTCCACGGGTTCGCGGGCGAACAATTCGTTCAGCAGGTCGACAACCGACACAACCTCGACCTGGTCGACCACCGCAAAGCCCTGACCGGCGGCGATGGCATCGGCCAGCTCCAGCCACTCGGACTTGCGGGTGGTGGTCTCGGCCGCGCCGTTGATGATGATCGTGCCACCTTCGGATGCGACCGTTCCCGTCGTGAGGCGATCGGTCACGTTGGCGGCACCAAACCTGGCCGTTGTTTCGGCGAGGACCGCTGCTCTGGCAGCATCGTCGACCACCACACCGGTCACCACCACCGCCTCGTCGTCGATCGTCACCTCGACAAGGCTCGGTGCCACGTCAGGCTCAACCTCCGAGTCAGTATCCGGGCCGGTTTCAAGGTCCGGGCCGGTATCAAGCTCCGGGCCGGATTCAAGGTCCGGGCCGGTATCAAGGTCCGGGCCGGTATCAAGCTCCGGGCCGGATTCAAGGTCCGGGCCGGATTCAAGGTCCGAGTCTGGAGCGACGGCATCAGCACCGTCGGCGTCGCCGTTGTCGGTCGAACGGTAGGTGACGTTGGCGATCTCGTCGCGCCCACCGACTACGGCAATGGCCGCGGTGGCATCTGCGGACGGACCCTCAAGAAGGACATCAACGCCGTCACCGCCGATGCCCCCCACCCCGTCGACCGCTACGAATCGGACGGCGGTCAGGCCATCGCCGGCCAACGCGTCGGTGGCAATGTCCTCCACCGTGCCCGCCACCACCGAGGTGACCAGAAGGGCCTTGAGGGCGAGCATGACTAACACCGCGGCGGCGAGCAGCCACCCCAGTCGCCCGTCTCTAATCATCGCCGAGCCTCACACCGCGAACGCGCGCTACGAAGCCAAGTCCCGTAATGGATGATGTACCGCCTTGGTCATTGCGAGCTCGCCCTTGTGAACTCCCTCACGGAGCCTAGTACGGCCGCAATGACGCCGAAAGCGCTGCCGATTCCCGTGGATCGGCGGCGCTGCTCGCTACAGGTCCAGAATCCGGATGTAGTCAACCTCGAAGGTGGCGCCGCGCGAGCCGACAGCACCGGAGGACAACGGACCGGGGCTACCGCCGAGCGCAAGGTTGATCTTGATCTCTCGGACGGTCTCGTCGAACGGTGCCGGGTAGCCCTGCAGTGTTTCAGCGCTGTTCACCTGGAAGGCGACCTGACCATCGAGGTACCAGGTCAACTTGCCGCCGTAGCCGTAGTCGAACCGAATGGTGTGCCAGTCGTCGCTGAAGTAGTCGGAGCCGATGACTCCCTTGTTCTGCAGCTTGTGGTTTCCGGACTGGTCGGCGTAGTGCATGCTGAACATGGCTCGGTTCGGATTGATGGCGGTCATGACTTCCAACCAGTCCATCTCGCCACCGGCGGGCCAGCCGCCGCCACCCCAACCCGATGCCCACACCGCCGGCCAGAGGCCGCCCTGGTTGTCGCGATCGGCCGGAGTCAGCTTGACCCGGAACTCGATTGCCTGGCCTGGTGAGAAGGTGACGCCCTTGCTTCGCACCATGCCGGAGG
>CAZSTV010000266.1:2012-7926 GCA_964609665.1 uncultured Acidimicrobiaceae bacterium | reverse complement strand
CCGAGGGACTGCTGGCTAGCTTCGGGTTTGAACGCTGCGAATCTTTGATCCCGAATTCTGGCCTGACAGACGAGCGCCGCCAGGAGATCTACCAGGCGATGATCGACGCCGAGATTGGACAAGGCGCATCGCTGGACTCTGGCTACCGGGTACGGCTGTCTCTCTATGTGCTCGATGAGCCAACCCTCAGCGCTCTAACCGAAATCGCGGATCCACTGGAAGTTTGTCTGGAGGGCCAGGACCCCAATGACTATGTGCCACTCGGCCCGCAGGAACTTGAAGGCCCAGGATGGCGCTGGGTCGGAGCCGGTACCGGGAACCCGACAGGCCGAAGCGTCCTCATCACCAATCAAGCTGACTACGACGACTTGTGGGCACACCTCGGGGAAGGTCCGGAAGAAGAACAACCCAGTATCGACTTCAACCAAGAAGTGATCCTGGCCATCTCACACGGCAGCGGCGTCAATTTCGGACGCTGCGGAAATCGCTTCGACGGCTACACGGTCGAAGACGACACTATCATCGTCAACTGGGCTTCCCCAGGCGGCTACGCAGTGTGTTTACGGTCAATCCAGCCAGCAACCTATGCCGTAGCCCTCAGTCGTGACCTCGTAGACTCAGACAAACTGACTGTCATTTTCCGAGCAAGCCCTGACGACCGCGAAAGCGAAAGCACAAACATCTTCACAGGCAAAGTGACAACAACCACGACCGGATGACATCAACAAACCCGCAACGAAACCGGCGTTGTAGGGCGGGTTGAGTGCGCGATAATGTCGGACGAACTACATGGCCCGGCTCTCTTGGAAACGGTCTCTCCGGCACCCGAGTTAGTTCGGTGGTACCCCAACTGGTACCCCATGACCACGCTCACAAGCGACCAGCAGCGAACACCCGACGATCCGTGAAGTCCTAGCTTCGGCCTAGAGCGGACTGGCACGAACGGTCTGGACCGGCTTTGAAGGCGGGGGAGCCCACCAGGTACTCAGACACCTCCACCCCTGAATGTAGCGGGTTTCGCTCTCGGCCGTGGAGACCGCGGAGGCTCGAAACGGCCGCTGGGAGCCACGCTCTGCGCCCAGCGGCCGTGTGCCGATTGTGAGCTGTCGATCAGGTGTTGCCGGTTGTCTCGAAGTAGGCATCGGTCGCGGCTTGAATCACTTTCTCGACCTGATGGCCGAGCGTTCCCCACTCGACTTCTGCTCACCACTCTCCCGTCGCCCGAAACGCCTCAGGCCGGTCGAGGTTGAAGGGTCCGGTCGATGTTCTGCCGTCTCACCGACGTCAGCGAACGATCGGCTGAGGTCGTGGTAGCACCTGCTGCTGGGCGGTTCTAGGGATCTGGCCTCAAGCTGCCGCTTGGATCGACTAGCATTGTCTGACACATGAGGACGATCTCGCCGCTCCGGGAGGACTGATGGTCCGACGCCCCACTCTCGCTTTTGTAACGCTTGCTGTGCTGGCCGCAGGCTGTGGTAGCGGCGACTCTCTTGCCGCTACCGATGACGGTGAGCCGCCGCAGGCACCGGTGAGCTCTGAGTCGGAAGCTGCATCGGACGACGAGACGGAACTCGCCGCTGAAACCCAAACGGAGACGACGGTGAAGATACCAAGTGATTCGGATCCCGAAGACGGCGGGCCGGACAATACTGGACCGGCGGATACAGCGGCGCCAGATGAAACCACAGCGAACACTGCTTCTGATACGACGGCCCCGTCTGAAACCACGCCGGACACCGCCTCTGATACGACGGCCCGTCCGGGAACCACGACGGCTTCGTCCGATACGACGATGTCCGATGACACCGCTGCTACGACGACGACTTCGTCTGCCACCACGACGTCCGAGAGCGGCGACCCCAACGGCTCCCCAGCAGTCGGCGCAGGTCCGATCGACGGCGGCTTGCAGCCGTTCATCGATAAGGCAGTCGCCAGCCTTGCCGCAGCCCAGTCGATCAGTGCGTCTGAGATCACGGTCGAATCGGCGCAGGTTGTGCAATGGCCCGATGCCAGTGCTGGCTGTCCGCAGCCCGGGATGCAGTATGCCCAGGTCATTACCGATGGATCAGCCATCCGCCTAACCATCGGTGGGGCGAGCTATTGGTATCACACCGGTGGCGCCAACACCGAGCCTGCCCGCTGCACTAGCCCTAATCGACAGTCGCCACGAAGCTGATGTAGATCGTCACCTACGTCGGCCGAGGCCGCTGGTGGCATCACCTCTAGACCGCGAATGGGCCTCTCCTTGGGATAAGGAGAGGCCCATTTGCTGACTACTAGTTGTGGTTTCGAAATCCGGCTTGGTCCGCTATATGAACCAAGCCGGATCTGAATACTCAGTCTGGGTTGTCTAGCCCGCTACCTCCACGAGTGTGAGACCGAGAAGGCCGCTGTCATCGCTGTGCGAAACGGCGCCGAGATAGCTTTCTCCGGCAGTGAGGCCGGTCCAGCCAACCTCGATAGTGCCGGTAGCCGCGATGGCGGCGGTGGCTGGTGCCGAGTTGATCGACAGGCTGCCGCCCGGTGTCGCAGAGACGATCCACGTTGACAGATCGTATGGCGCTTCAGTATCGACTGTCTGCCAGCCATGAACCCACACGGTCCACTCACCCGCCTCAGGAAGTACGAGTTCTATCAGCTCGTTTGTTCCGCCTGCGGTGCTCTGGGCCACAATATCGCCCGCCGGGTTCGTGACGAATATGTCGATGTCAACGTCAGGATTGGTGTCCTCCTGACCCAGAGTGAGTCGGAAGAACGCCGCGCCGGTCAGGTCGAAGGTGTGCGTGTTTGAGAAGCCGTCGGTCGGATCAAAGCTCTGATCCGGGTCCTGGGCCACAACACCTGTCGTGCTGACTCGCTCTTCTAGGCCATGCGCCGCAGCCGTGTACGATCCGTCATAGCCGAACTGGACGTCGAAGGAGGCTGTACCTTCGGTCCCGGAGCCTTCAACCTCGGGCGGAGCATCAAGTGCTGAAGCGCGGACGGCTATCGGGCTTGTAACTCCGTACCCGCTCCCTTGCCACGTCAGTTCTCCGAAGGCCCACTCGCCCTCTGCAGCTGAGCCCGTGTTGATGATCGTCACCTCGAAGGTTGCCGACTCACCAGGAGGGATTCTCAGCTGCTTCGGCGTGACCGTCACGTTGTAGCCCTTTGGCTTTCTGACCTTGGCTCGAGTCCTCATCGTCTGGTCGGAAACATTGGTCACCGTTCGGGTGACCGTCTGTGAACCGGCGAGATCGGCGATGCCGATCGACGGGAGGTTGAGATCGCTCGCATCAAACGACCGACCTGTGGAGCTCAGAAAATCGCAGGACCCCTCATCGAAGATGCCGACGTCAGCTCCGCAGGTAAACGCTGCGTAGTCGAACAGGCCGGCGTCGTAGACCAAACCGGGATCAAACGCTGTTCCCTTACGGTTCGGATTGCCCGGATTGAGATGCCCGGCGCCTCTGGCGAACGGGTCAGCCCGGGTGACTCGGTCGTTGTCCTTGACATCGGTCGAGGCGGTCGTCATGATCGCTGACTTCGCCATCGCCGGCGTCCAATCGGGGTGAGCCTGCTTGAGCAGGGCGAACACACCGGCCACATGTGGGCTGGACATTGACGTTCCGGCGATCGACTGGAATAGCTCGCCCGTAACACCTCCCGGATCGGGGAACGGTGAGGCTCCCGCCAGAATCTGGACACCGGGTGCCGTGATGTCAGGCTTGATCAGGTCAAACCCAGATGGGTTTGGACCGCGAGATGAAAAGCTAGCCATGTTTGGCCCTGACCGGGGTGAAATTCCACCGGAGCGGATCCTGGCTGTCGGTTCGCTTGTGTTCGCGATGTACTCCTTGACCTTGAGACCCTCGGTCTGGTCAACGTGAACCGACGGCACTGCGTGGTTGTCGGTGATGAGATCACCAACATCGTCGTTGTTGTACAGAACCATGCCAACGCCGCCCGCGTCGGCGACTGCTGCGCTCTTTGCTGCTCGAGCGATGGCGCCACGACGGCAGAGCACAATGGCACCTTCGACGACTGCCTCGTCAAGTTCACCGGGCAAGCAAAGGTCGCTGCCTGCCGCTTCGGCGTCCACTAGTGCGGTCCGCTCGCTGATGCCCTCGGTGATCGACGCACCGCGAACGTTACCGCCTGCGGTTAGGACCACCTGGCCTTCGAAGAAGCGCCGCTGGGTGCTGGCACCCACTGAAGTGAGCCATGGAGCGTCAGCTGGTCCGCCGAGGGTGGCCTCGTCAGGGCCGGAGTTACCTGCTGAGGTTGCGACGTGAACGCCGGCGTTAGCTGCGAACAGGTAGGCGATGGCGTCGCCACCGTCGAGCCCCGTGCCGCCGCCGACCGAGTAGTTGATCACGTCAACGCCGTCGGCGACCGCTTGATCGATTGCGCTCACCAGGTCGGAGGTGAAGCCGCCAAGGTTGCCGAGCGCCTTGTATGCAATGATGTGAGCGTTTGGCGCAATACCGCCTACGCTTCCACGGTCCTGGCCGAGCAGGGTGGCCCTGACCTTGTCGTTGCCAGCGGCGGTCGAAGCGGTGTGGGTGCCGTGACCGTCGTCGTCGCGGGCGGAGTCGAACTCATCCGGAGCGGCACCGATCACTGCACGGTAGGTGGCCAGCATCTGTCGGGCGCCGACGAGCTTGTTGTTGCAGGTGAACGCCGCGTCATCTGCGTTGTGAGCCGTGTTGCCGAAGTTGCATGCCGGGTTGTCCGGCGTATCTTCCAGCGCGACCGGCGGGTTTGCCAAGCCTCTGTCCTCGAAGCTCGGATGTTCCGGCCAGATGCCAGAGTCAATCACGCCGACAACGACGCCAGTGCCATCGAAGCCGGAATTGTAGGCCCCGCCCTTGCCCGTCAGGCCAAGGTAGTCTCGAGACGAATTGGTCGTCAGCTGGTGGAGTTCGTCAGGGATGACGAGCTTGACGTCTCGCTGCCCGGCGACCGCGAGGGCCTCGGCATGGGACATCGTTGCGGCGAAGCCGTTCACGGCATTCGTGAAGTCCTGCACCTTGCTATCGACGGCAAGCCCGGCCTCGGCCAAGACCCGGTCGTGATCGGCGGCCAACTCCTCGGCTCGAGCCTTCGCACTCGGGGAATCGAGATCCTCCTGGTCGATGTCAGCGACGAGCGGCTCCTCTTCGAGCACAACGATGTAGCTGCCGGTCGTGCTGACCTTCACATCCTTCTGGTCGGTCGTGGCGGGATCTGGTTGTTCGATGATTTCGGGTGGACCATCGTTTCTTTGGTCGTTGCTAGGGGGCGCAGACTCTCCCTCTTGTGCATCGACCTCAGGCGGTTCAGGCTCGGCGGCCTCGGCGGGACTTGCGACAAGCGCGGTGGCAAGCAAGCCAAGGATCGCCACGAGCGCGGACAACTGCTTCATACACGTTCTCCTGTGATGGAGGAGATCCGCCGAGTGACTGCGGCGAAGAACTCCGATGGTAGTTAGTCGCACCCTAGTTGACTATTGAGCACCATGCTTGTTGAGCAATGGCCTCATAGTTATTCACGTGAGATACCCGGGAGGCATCGGACCGAGATGGCACCACTCGATTACCGGGTGGCGCCATCTCTGGAACGGTCGGCCTGCGAGTCACCGACCCCAGGGATAGCAGCGCCCCGTATTTCGCTGACATCGGGATCGACGAGGAAGGAAACGTCGACACGCTGAGAACGAGCGCGTGAGTCACACATCCCGGGCGCTTGGGTAGTCTTCTGGCGGGCTGGCGTGATGTGGGTGAGCGTTGATGAGCAATAGTTCTGGCGCGAAGAGATCCGGCGGTACAGATTCGTAGAGTCCGCGGATGACTCGTCGTTCGAATGTCGTTTGGGCACTTTTGGTTGCGGTGATTGCCATTCCCGGCCGGAACGTCGATTGGCGCCAACGGCTTCCTCCTGGTGCTCGCCTCCG
>CAZSTV010000266.1:0-1912 GCA_964609665.1 uncultured Acidimicrobiaceae bacterium | reverse complement strand
TTCCCGGCCGGAACGTCGATTGGCGCCAACGGCTTCCTCCTGGTGCTCGCCTCCGGCACCGATGCCAGCGCAAACGGCGAGTTGCACACAAACTTCAGGCTTTCCAGCAGCGGCGAATATCTCGGGCTGTACGACCAGACCGGCGCGCTGGTGTCGACCTTCGACCCAATCCCGGCGCTGGCCGGTGGCCACTCGTGGGGCGTGTCATCGGACGGCATGCTCGGTCTGTTCGAGACGCCGACACCGAACGCAGCGAACGGCGCCGGCTCCGCCGGTGTGCTCGGTGACGTCACGGTCTCACCCGAGCGAGGCTTCTACACCAACCCGACCCAAGTGGCGTTGACGGCCGAGGCGGGTGCCGAGATTCGCTACACCCTCGATGGGAGTAATCCCGGTGACGGCGCTGGTCAGATATATAGCGCGCCGATTGCGATCTCGCAGACGACGGTACTTCGAGCCGTTGCGACTCGAACCGGATGGATCTCGCCCAAACCTGTCACCAACACCTACCTCTTCGCAGCCGACATTCCGGACCAGGCAGCCATGCAGCCCGTCCCAGCAGAAGCCGACCGGAACAGCATCGTCGCCGGCTTGAGCGAACTGCCGGTGATCTCGTTGACCTCGACCAACGACGACAACACGCCACGCTTCGTCTGGTCACAGACCGACGACGCTCCGCTCGCGGTCGAGATGATCCACCCGGACGGAACACCCGGCTTTCAGGTCGATGCGGGCGCTCACGAAGTTGGCAAGGCCTCGGTCCGCTATGCGAAGGACAGCCTCCGGCTGGTGTTCAAATCCGAGTTTGGCGAGTCTGCGCTGGACTACCCCGTGTTTGAGGGCAGCGACAGTCTGGGTGCCCCGGCCGCAACATCGTTCAAGCGGCTGACGCTTCGGATGGGCGCTCACGACAGCGGATTCTGGAACTCGCCTGACCTCGGACCGTACCGCTCCTACATGCGGTCGGCCTGGCATGACGAGACCATGCGAGAGCTTGGCCACGAAGGACCGAACACCCGCTTCGTGAACGTCATGCTGAACGGTCAGTACTGGGGCGTCTACCAGCTGCGCGAACACCTCGACGACCACTTCATGGCCTCGTACTTCGGTGGCGACAACGAGGACTACGTCGCGGTCAACCGCGGCGTGATCACCGCCGGGTCGGGAACGTCGTGGGACGAATTCGTCGCGGCGTCGGGCAACTGGGCGGACTTCTCTCAGATCGTCGACCCGGTCAACTACGTCGACTTCATGCTCGTCAACGAATACGCAGGCAACACGTGGGATCTGCGGCCGAACAACAACTGGCGGGCGGCCGGTCCGGCAACCGTCGGCGGCCCGGGCACCGGCTATGTGTTCATGCACAGCGACCCGGACAACGCGCTGATCTCGTTGACCAATGAGCTCGGTGACCCGACGGGACGGTCGGTCTTTACCGGTCCCGCCGACTCGTGGCAGAACCTTCAGGCCGAGGCCGATCCGGACTTCCTGGCCCTGGTCGCCGAGCGGGCCGAGCTCGCGTTCTTCAACGACGGCCCCCTGTCTGAAACGGCGACGCGGGCGCGCTGGGAGCGACTGTCATCGGAGATCGAAAACTCGATTCACGGCGAACACGCCCGCTGGAACAACGCGAACCCACAGACGTGGCTGGCCTCGGTCGACTGGTTCACCAACGTTCTGTCGGACCACCGTTCGTACCTGACGACACTGATCCTGGATCGCAAGGGTCTCGCCGATCAAGATCACCTTGGGCAGAGCGGTGTGGCCAGCCAGTCGAGCATCTATGACCCGAACCGGCAGCCGAGCAATGGCAATGACGGCAACATCGACGGCACCCACACGTCGATCATCCACACCGGGGTCTGTCAGGTTAAGGGTGTAACTGGTCTGGCCGCCGTTGTTGTCGTAGCAC
>CAZSTV010000265.1:2203-8012 GCA_964609665.1 uncultured Acidimicrobiaceae bacterium | reverse complement strand
TAAACGCCGACAGTGTGCGTTCGGGTTCGGCGACGACCTCGATGCGTTCGAAGCGCTGCAGGACCTCTTCCCACAGAATGCGCAGCTGCAGTTCGGCCAGGCGGCTGCCCATGCAAAAGTGGATGCCATAACCGAACGACAAATGCCGATCGGCATTGGGGCGTTCAAGGTCGATGGCCTCAGCATTGTCGCCAAAGACCGTCTCGTCGCGATTGGCGGACAGGTACCACATCAGGACCTGGTCGTCCTTGCGGATCTGCTTGCCGCCAAGTTCGGTGTCTTGCGTTGCGGTGCGCCGCATGTACGACAGCGGCGTCTGCCATCGGATGATCTCGGGAACCAGGTTCGAGACAAGCGACGGGTCGGCGATCAGCTTGTCGTACTGATCGGGGTACCGATTCAAGCCGTACACACTGCCCGACATCGAGTTGCGGGTGGTGTCGTTGCCGCCGACGATGAGCAGGAACAGGTTGCCGAGGTGGTCGGCGGTTGCCATGTCCTTGGTGCCCTCACCGTGGGCGAGCATCGAGACGAGGTCGAAACCGGGATTGGCTCGACGCTCAACCCAAAGCTGTTCGAAGTACTCCAGGCATTCACGGATCTCTTGGCGTTGTTGAGCGCCGGACTCGACGAGACCGCCGGGCTGAGGAATCGACGTGATGACGTCGGACCAGCGGGTGAGCTTGTAGCGATCTTCAAGCGGGAAGTCGAACAGCGTTGCCAGCAGCAGCGTGGTGAGTTCGATGGAGACCGTTTCAACCCAGTCGAAGGTGTCGCCTTCCGGCAGGCCGTCGAGGACTGAGACGGTGCGTTCTCGGATGAGATCGTCGAGGTTGCGCAGGCTGCTGGGAGCCGAGATGCCGCGCACGGTCTTGCGTTCGACGGTCTGCTGTGGCGGGTCCATCGCAATGAAGGAGCCGACGTTGCCAACGGTCTCGGGGAGAGGCGCACCGATGGGCGGGCCAATAGTGATGCCCGCCTCCGATGAGTACGTCTTCCAGTCGCCATCGACGGTTCGCACATCGTCGTAGCGAGTGACCGACCAGTAGCGGCCGGACGAGCCCAGTTCGTTGAAGTGGACGGGATCTTCGTGGCGAAGTCGGGCGAAGTGGTCGTGCCACCGATGCTCGCGAAACAGGTGCGGGTTCATCGGATTGATCTGGTCGAGCGGCAGATCGGCGGCGTCACCAACGTCGCCGCCGAAGATCGCCTGTTCCATCTCAGGGCTGCGGACCGGCCGCCGATTCACCCATGTCTCACGATCGAGTTGTGTATCGGCCATCGGTGCCTCCGAGATCGGCGTCCTCAGCGACGCTAGTGAGCTTGTGGAGGAGTCGCCAATTCTCCCTGCCGAGGAGTTCTGAGGACACCCGTTGGCCCGTTTCCCGGCCGTCAACGTACACTCCAACGACATACCTAGGATGTGCGGGTGGCCCTGTGCCGCACTGCAAACATGGCGTTCGGCCCCACCCGGAAATCGCACGCCGATAGCACCGAGACTTGGGAGCAACAAGTGTCTAAGAAACTGCGAGCGCTCCTCGCACTGGTGATGGCCATGGCGCTGGTCGCAGCGGCATGCTCCGACGACGCCACGTCCGATGACGCCTCCGGCGACTCGGCGGAAAGCTCCGCCACCGCCGAGGAACGATGTGAGACGAACCGGGCCTACGGGCCGGTCACCTTCGTCACCGCGTTCGACTATGCGGCCGCTGCGGGAATTGTTGAACTGATCGTCGCTGACGCCGAGGGCTACTTCGAAGAGCTCTGCATCGACGTTGAGATCCAACCTGGCTTTGCGCCATCAAACGGCGCCCTCGTCATCGAGGGCCAGGCCGAGATGGGCATGGCCGGCTCGTTTGCAGAACTGGTGAACAACAATGTGGCGGGCGAGGGTGACCTGGTAGCGGTGTTGCACTGGGGCCGGACCGCAATCGAAGCGATCGTCGTCCCGGAGGGCAGCGAGATTGAGGACTTCTCCGATCTCTGCGGCTCCCTGGTCGGCATCAAGGGAGACCTGCCGTTCTCGCTGCAGGCGGCGGTTGCACTCTCCGGAGCGGAACGAAGCTGTCTGGAAGAGACCCTGCTCGACGGCTTTGACCCGGTCGCCCACCTCGACCTCGGCATCGACGCGCTGCCGGTCTACAAGTCGAACGAGCCGAACGCCCTCGACGGGGCGGGCGTTGGCTACACCCTGCTCGATCCGCTGGACTTTGATGTGCCCGCCAGCTTCGGCGTGACCTTCGCAAGCGAGACCTTCGTGAACGAAAACCCCGAGTTGGCCGAGGACGTGGTCCGGGCGCTCATCCGTGGCTATGAGTTTGCGGCCGAGAACCCCGAGGCCGCCGTCGACCATTCCTTTGAGCTGATCGACGCTGCCGGTAACCCCATGTTCTTCGCCCAGGAAACCGAGTTGTTCCGGTGGCAGACCGAATCGGCATTGATCGCTGAGCTGGCCCCGGACGGCACCGGTGTTGGCATCCCTGACGTCGCGTTGTTCGGTTCCGAGATCGACGCGCTGGTCGATGCCGGCGTCTTTGCCGAAACCCCGGCATGGGAACCCATGGTCGACGCCGACATTGCCGACGGGTTGTACGACGGCACCACGCTGATCTGGCCGGGACGGTAGCCACGTGTTCACCGGCATCGTTCAGGCCCAGTGCCCAGTTGTCGCCATCGAAGATGACGACGGCATCCGCAGATTCACGGTGGACCTCGGCCAGCACGCCGAAAATTTGCAGCATGGCGCAAGCGTTGCCAACAACGGCACCTGCCTGTCGGTCACCGCTGTCGACGACGGCCGCGTCACCTTCGATGTCATCTCCGAAACGCTCTCGCTGACAAACCTCGGCGACGTGAGCGTTGGCGACCTGGTCAACATTGAACGGTCCCTCGGCTTTGGTGACGAAGTCGGTGGACACATCGTGTCCGGGCACGTGTCGACGACGGCAACGGTGGACAACATCGAAGCCGACGGCGCAAACCGAACGGTGTGGTTTCAGATCTCCACCGATGCCATGCGGTACCTACTGATGAAGGGTTGGGTCGCCGTCGACGGTGCAAGCCTGACCATCTCACGTGTAGACCGCGAGAACAGCCGCTTCGCGGTGAGCCTCATCCCCGACACGCTCAGCAAGACAACGCTCGGCCGAGTCACCGACGGGGATCGGGTCAACATTGAGTTCGACTCCCAGACCCAGGCCATCGTCGACACGGTCCGGGACGTGCTCGGTGACCCTGAGCTACGAGATCAGATCTTGGGGACCGAGACGAGCTGATGGCATCGGGGCTGGCGGGTCGTCGGGCGCTGATCACCGGCGCCGGCCGGGGCATCGGTCTGGCTATCGCCAAGCGTCTGACCGCCGATGGAATGGCCGTGACCATGCTCGACCGCAACCCCGACGTGCTCGAGACAGCGGCTGACCTCGGCGCAGACGGACTGGTTGCCGACCTGAGAGATGCCGCCTCCACAACCGACGCTCTCAACGCCGCGTCGGAAGCGGGGCCGTACTGGCTGCTGGTCAACAACGCCGGTGTCTTTCAAAAGATGTCGCTGCTGGAAACGCCGGTCGAGGTGTGGGACGAAGTCCAGGAAATCAACACCCGTTCAATGCTGTTGACCATGCAGGCGTTGGCCCCGGCGATGTGCGCATCGGGCGGTGGGCGCATCGTGAACATCGCATCGATGGCGGCGAAGAAGGGAACGCCGGGCGAAGCAGCGTACGCCGCGTCCAAGGCCGCCGTGGTCGCGCTGAGCCGGATTGCGTCGTTGGAGTTCGGGCCAGACGGCGTAACAGTGAATTCGCTGTGCCCGGGGTACGTCATGACCGACCTGGGCAACGCCACCAGGACCGAAGAACAGGTGGAAGCGTGGGCGGCGATGAGCCCGCTCGAAAAGTTGTGCGAACCGGAAGACGTTGCCGGTGTCGTTGCCTTTCTGGCCTCCGAGGATGGCCGCTACATGACCGGGCAGTCGCTGAACGTGTCCGGCGGCATGTGCACGTGGTGAGCGGTGACCGTGGCACGTCGGTGCGATTCGATGGCGTCTCAAAATGGTTCCGCCGCGACGACCAGGTCACCCACGCCCTGTCCCGGGTCAGCCTGGACATCGCCGCCGGCGAGTTCGTGAGCCTCATCGGCCCGTCCGGTTGCGGCAAGAGCACCATCTTGCGAGTACTTGGCGGACTGATCGAGCCTGACAAAGGAACCGTCACCGTCGGCGCCCTGAGCCCGTCCGAGGCCCGCAAGCAGAAGCAGTTTGCGCTCGTACCTCAACACCCCGCGCTGTTGCCGTGGCGGACGGTGGCCGACAACGTCTCGTTGCTGTGCCAGGTCAACACCCGCAGCGGAACGTCGGGTATCTCGACCGACGCCCAACGAAAGCTCATCGACGACATCGGCCTCGGGCCGTTCATCGATGCACTGCCGAAGGAGTTGAGCGGCGGTATGCAGCAGCGGGTCAGCATTGCGCGGGCGTTCGCTTTGGATGCACCGGTGATGCTCCTCGACGAGCCGTTCTCCGCCCTGGACGAGATCACCCGGGCCGACATGAAGTACCTGCTGCTCGACCTGTGGGCCCGGGTTGGCAGCACCGCGGTGTTCGTCACCCACTCAATCCCCGAGGCGGTCGCCCTGTCCGATCGGGTGGTCGTGCTCGGTGGGCGGCCCGGCAACGTCGTCACCACCATCCCCGTCGGCCTGGAACGGCCCAGGACCGAGGCCATCGAGGATTCCCCGGAGTTCCACGAAATCGTCGCCGAGGTCCGAGCGGCCCTGAAGCAGGGGTGGTCCAATTGACGCAGGACCAATACCCCGGCCCGGATCTAGACACCGGACCGGACCAATACCCCGGCCCGGACCAATACCCCGGCCCGGATCTAGAACCCGAGCGCAAGAAGAACCGGGTGTCCCAGGCGCTCATGGCAATCGCCCCGTTCACCGGGCTGGCCATCTTCTTCGTCGGGTGGGAGCTCTACGTTCGCATTGCCGGGCTCCGACCGTTGACACTGCCCCGACCCTCCAATGTCTTGCAGCACGTGTTCGAGAACCCCGGCTTCTACGTCCGCAACGGTCTGGTCACCGGCCAAGAAGCGCTGTGGGGATTCATCCTGGCGTTCATCGCCGCCATGATCGTGGCGTCGGTCATGGCCCACTCCCGATTTATGGAGCGGGCCAGCCTTCCGGTCATCGTCTTGATGCAGTCGACGCCCGTCGCGGTGCTGGTCCCGGTCTTTCTGCTGTGGTTCGGGTTCTCGTCATGGCCGAAGATCCTTACCGCCGCACTCTTCGCCTGGATCCCGTTTGTCACCAACGCACTCACCGGCCTGCGAGCCATCGACGTTGACACCTACGAACTGCTGCGCTCGGTCGACGCGTCACGGTGGGAGGTCTACTGGAAGCTGCGCATCCCGCACTCGCTCCCCTACCTGTTTTCGGCGGGGCGGATCTGCATCGGGCTGGCGCTGGTCGGCGCTGTCGTCGGTGAGTTCTTCAACTCACGGGAAGGCCTCGGCAACGCGGCACGGGTGGCCCAGTCGCGGCTGCTGGTCGATCAGCTGTGGGGCAGCGTGTTCGTGCTGGCCTTCATCGGGGTGGTGTCGGTGCTGGCCTTCGGTGCGGTGGAGCGGCGAGTGCTGCGGTGGCACGCATCGCAGAGCCTCATCTGAGCACCGCTTACCCGAGCGCGGCTACAGCCCGGCGTAGCGTTCCATCTCGGCGTCAAGGTCGAGCGGGCGGACGATCGCCTCGTGTTCTTCTGCACCCCACCGGTCGGTCGGGACAAGCCACATGACCTCAAACTCCAGCCCGTCCG
>CAZSTV010000265.1:0-2193 GCA_964609665.1 uncultured Acidimicrobiaceae bacterium | reverse complement strand
GAACAGTAGAGGCTCTTGGTTGGACCGTGGTCAGACGCCCCTTTCAGCGCCCCCGCCGCTTGCAGCCGGTCACGCATCTCCACCAGCTCCGCCAGGGTGCCAACCTGCCATGCGAGGTGGTACATCCCCACCGTTTGCGTTCCCGCCTGCGAAGGGCCGGCCCCGTCGCCAACGGAGAAGAAAGCAATGTCGTGGTGGTTGTTGGACTTCGGGGCCCGCATGAAGGCGAACTGCCCCGGTGACGCGACGATGGTGGAGAAGCCGAGCAGCTCCTCGTAGAACTGTTGGTGCCGGTCCGCGTTGCGTACGTACAGCACGGCGTGGTTCATGCCGGTAATGCTCATGGTCGGATGCTCCTCGGGATCGACAAGTGTCTCAATGATACGCTCGCCGAAGTGAGTGACGAGACCGACAAGCCGCAACCCGGCAAGCTGAACCCGGGTCAGCCTCGTTGGACCCACATCGCCCTCCGTTGCTCCGATATCTCGGCCACCATTGCGTGGTACGAGGAGTTCACCCCGATCGAGCTGATCACCAGACGAGAAGATGCCGACGGCTACGGCGCATGGCTCGGGATGCCAGGTGAGACGAACAATCCGTTCATCCTGGTGTTGGCCCAGTTCTTCGAGGGACGAGACCCGTTCTCCGAATCACCGCAGTCCACACTTGGCCCGTTCGCTCACCTTGGTATGGAGTTGCCAACCCGTGCCGACGTCGATGCGATTGCCCGCAAAGGCGAGGCCGCCGGCTGTCTGACGATGGCGCCAAAGATGATGCCGCCGCCAATCGGCTACATCACGATGTTGCGTGACCCGGACGGCAACACCGTCGAATTCTCGTGGGATCAGGGCGTGTACGCCACCCTGCAGCAGAAGTGGGAGTCCGAACGGGACTAATCGTCAAATTGGTGTGACCACCGATGAACAGCGATCATTGAAGGGCACCCAAAGAGCACGTAACAGTGAAGGTAGACAATGGCTGAGAGCCAAAACCCCAGCGGCGCGGCACAGGACACGCAGGACAACTCGGAGAAGAAGAACGACAACCGGCTTCCCGGCTCGTTTGACGCGGACGACTTCGACGGTCGTCGGCCCCAGGAGTACTACGACGAGATCAAGGCCAAGTTCGCGGCCGAACGCGACCTGCGGCTGGGATATCGCCCGCCCGGCACCGAGCAATACATGGGCATGGAGGGCAAGCTCTCGCACTACGAGGTGGACCCCTACATCGAGGAAGCGATCGACCGAGATCCCATTGAGGACGAGGTGGAGGTGCTGTTCATCGGTGGCGGTTTCTCTGCGCTACTAACCTCGGCCAGGCTGCGCCAGAAGGGCGTCGAGAGCATCCGCATTGTCGAGCGTGGCGCCGACGTCGGCGGCACCTGGTACTGGAATCGCTACCCCGGCGTTGCCTGCGACGTTGTCGCCTACGACTACCTGCCCCTGCTCGACGAGATGGACTACGTCCCGACCCGGCACTACGCCGGTGGACCGGAAATCCTTGAGCACTGCCAGAACATCGCAAAGCGATTCGATCTGTATGACCTTGCGGTCTTTCAGACGACGGTGACCTCGACAACCTGGCACGAGGACGAACGCAAGTGGCACGTCACGACCGACCGCGGCGACAAGATGAAAGCCACGTACGTCATCTGCGCAAACGGCACGCTCGCAAAGCCGAGGCTGGCCAAGATCGACGGCATGGAGAAGTTCAAGGGTCACAGCTTCCACACCTCACGCTGGGACTACGACTACACCGGCGCCGACCTGGAAGATCTCTCCGACAAGCGAGTGGCCATCATCGGAACCGGGGCCAGCGCGGTGCAGATCGTTCCAAACCTCGGTGCAAACGCAAAGGAGCTGACGGTCTTTCAGCGGACACCATCGTCGATCGACATCCGCGATGACTGGGAGACCGACCCGGAATGGGCGGCGGGGGTACAGCCCGGTTGGCAGGCCAAGCGGCGGGCCAAGATTCTTGGTAAGCAGCGGGCCCAGGCTGAGAAGCGGGCGACGCTCAAAGGCATCACCGTTGAGGAAAAGGTTCGCCGCCAGGAGAACGCCAACATCAACGCAATGATGCGGATTCACAAACGCATCGAGGAAACCGTCGAAGATCCCGAGACCGCGGAGTCACTGAAGCCGTGGTACATGCTCATGTGCAAGCGGCCGTGCTTCCACAACGAGTACCTGC
>CAZSTV010000264.1:0-8081 GCA_964609665.1 uncultured Acidimicrobiaceae bacterium | reverse complement strand
GCTTGATGGTTGCCCATTTTGAATGGCCAGACACGTCATGCTCCTTCTGCGGGTACCCGACGAGGATAGCCGCTACCCAGCGGCGACTTGCGCAAGAAAGTACTGGTGCAACCGGTCGTCGTCGGTCAGCTCCGGATGGAACGATGACACCAACACATCCCCATCACGGCACAGGACCGGCTCGCCCTCGTGGCTGGCGAGCACGGTCACACCGTCGCCAACCCGCTCCACCACCGGGGCTCGGATAAATGCCGCCGTCAGCGGCGGACCATCGACCCCGACAATCGAGAGATCAGCTTCGAACGAGTTGATCTGACGCCCATACCCGTTGCGGCGAACATCAATGTCAATCGCGCCGAAACACAGCTGATCGGGATGGCCGTCCGAAACTGCGCGGGCCAACAGGATCATCCCAGCACAGGTGCCAAACGTCGGCATCCCGTCGGCCAGCCGTTTCGCCAACAACTCGTCCAGCTCGAAGGTCTGCAACAACTTGATCATTGTCGTCGACTCGCCACCCGGAACGATCAGCGCATCGCAACGCTCAAGCTCAGCAGCGGTGCGAACCTCTGAAGCGTCAGCGCCACATCGCTGCAGCGCCTCGACGTGTCGGGCGAAGGCTCCCTGCAGAGCCAGAACTCCGACGTTCGCCACTACCGGCCTACCAACCGCGGTCGGCGAGGCGCACGTCCAAGTCATCCATGCCAATGCCAGTCATCGGCGCACCGAGACCCCGGCTTACCTTGGCGAGGATGTCAGCGTCTTTGTAGTTGGTGGTCGCCTCGACAATGGCCTTGGCCCGAGGGGCCGGGTCGTCGCTCTTGAAGATGCCGGAGCCGACGAAGACCGCCTCCGCTCCAAGCTGCATGGCAAGTGCGGCGTCCGCCGGGGTGGCAAGACCACCGGCGCAGAACAGCGGCACCTGCAGTTTGCCGGTCTCGGCAATCTCCTGAATCAGCGGCAGCGGCGCCTGCAGATTCTTGGCCCAATCAAACAGCTCAGCCTCGTCCGCCTGGGTGATCTTGCGAATGTCACCGAGAATCGAACGAAGATGGCGAACCGCCTCGATTACGTTGCCGGTACCGGCCTCGCCCTTGGAGCGAATCATGCATGCGCCTTCGCTGATGCGACGCAGCGCCTCACCAAGATTGGTTGCGCCACAGACGAACGGCACAGTGAACGCAAACTTGTCGATGTGGTGGGCTTCATCGGCCGGCGTCAGCACCTCGGACTCATCCACATAGTCGACGCCGAGCGCCTGGAGGATCTGCGCTTCGACGAAGTGTCCGATCCTGGCCTTTGCCATCACCGGAATGGTGGTTACGTCCTTGATGCCCTCGATCATCTCGGGGTCACTCATCCGAGCGACGCCGCCGTCCTTGCGAATGTCGGCAGGCACACGTTCGAGCGCCATCACCGCACAGGCACCGGCGTCCTCGGCAATCTTGGCCTGCTCCGGGGTGACCACGTCCATGATCACGCCGCCCTTGAGCATCTCGGCAAGGCCGCGCTTTACGCGAACAGTTCCGTCGGTACGCGCCCCGGTCTTGCCTTCAGTGTTGTTCTCAGCCATTCACTCAGTGTAGATCCGGGGCCCATCCCAACCGGTAATCAATTTGGACCCGGAATTGGCTTCTCTCCCCCGGCTTGACCCTCGGCAAAGCCAACCTGTCCATCCTCGGGCATCAACACCCAGGTCCGACCCGGCGTGAGGCGGATCACCTCGCCCGCGGCGTCGAGCAAAATCGGTTTTTCTTCCGCTGATGGCCTCGACCACGTGCCGTGGATAATGTTCCCCGCCGTGAGGACCACCAGGTCGCCGCCACCGGTCGAGCGCACCTCGGGCGAGATCGGGTCTGCAGGACTGGTCGAGTAGTCGGTGACGAGGATGACAACGTTTTCGGGTGCCAACTGATCGCCGTCGACGGTGGTGTGTGGCGTCCCGTCCTGGGTCCGCAGCCACCCGCCGATGGCCTCATCCCATTCGTGGGTCACCACCGGACTTCCCGTGAACGACACCGACACCGGCCCGATCGCTGGCCAAGCCGAGTCGAGCAGCGATTCGCCAGCCCGCCGATACTCGAACCAGGGCTGAGGCTCTGGCAGGTCCGCCGGTGCCAGGTTGTACAGGTCCGAGCCGTTCACATACAGGTTGTGCGGCGCCGGGCGAGAGAAGTCTCGGAAGTACTCGTTGCGGGTGCGGTTGGTCAGCTCGATGATTGGCAAATTCCGGAGCCCGTTGGTGACGTGATCGTTCCCTCCAGACGAACCGTAGATGGGCGTGTCGAAGCCACGCAGCAGATCGAAGTCCGACGTCCGGCTCGAACGGACCGGGCCGACCGGGTCCGGGATCTGGGACTGGAACACCGCGGCAAACCTGGTGATGCCTTCGGCTCGAAGGTCGAAGACGATGTCGGCCTTTTCTAAACCGGTCTGCGGCCGCGCTCGGGGATGGTTGTCGACCTTGATGACCAGCGCCGAACGACCGACATCGGCCTGCTCGACTGGCAGACCGGTCAGTGGGGCGACCGGTCCGGTGGCGACCACCGGCGACTCGACCACATCATCATCGTCAGGGGTCGGGACGGGCCGAGCGACCGCTTCCGGCTCTGGCTCGTCAGCCGCGAAGTCGCGCTGTTGCTCTGCAAGCGCCGATGCTCCGGCCAAGTCTGTGGTTGTGACCGCAACGGTCACCTCAGCTCGCGAAGCAGCGACAACCAAGATGAAGGCGAGTGTGACTGCGAACCAGTGACGGGCTCGCAGCACGTACATTCAGAGTTCCGCCAGCACGTCTATACGTAGGCCGAGCGGGGCGCGCAGAGCGTCACCGTCCTCGACGTTTCCGGCACCCTGTTGCCCATGCCCGGGATCGACCAGCCACAGGTGGGCAAGGCCAGGCGAGACCGTCTTCGGCGTCAGATCGCCTTCGCTCATCTTGCGGAGCGCCCCATGCAGACCCGGCGGGTAGCGAGTCAAACTCACCGCTTGCCGGTCAGCTTCAAGGTCTCGATCCGCGCTGAGCAGCCGACCGAGACCCATGCGGGCCACAGGACCGAGCACCGACCGGAGCGGGCCGTCGAGGATGGGCTGACCGAACAGTGCAGCACCGAGCGTTGCCGCCTCGGCATCACCGTTCTTCAGGCGGGTCAGCAACTCGGCGACCACGCCTTCGAGTTCAACGACTTCCAGAGACTGCAACAGCCCCTGGGTGACAACCACCCGGTTGCGACCAGCGTTGCGGACGGCCATGGCGTTGCGGGCCGGATCGCTGAGAACGACGACCTGGGGCTCCTCGACACCACCGGCAAGTGACAAACCCTGCACCAGATTTTCGAGCCGGGCCGCACCGTCGGTCTTAAGCAGACCACCACCGAGGCTCGATACCACCACCTGATCGGCGTTGCGGACCCGCATCCACACGATCACGCCGGCGGCGACAAGCCCGAAGAGCACGCCAAGCCACCACGGTGTGGGCAGCAGCCAGAACAAAATGGTCAGAACGATTATCGCCGGGATGGCCAACATGGCGAAGGCGAGGCCGATGGACCACTGCACGTCTGACGTGCGGTCGTTTGCCGCTACCGACTCACCGGCTGAAGACTCGATCTCTGACACAGCCTCACATCGTAGTGGCAGATCGGCCGATTACCCGAGTAGTCGTTGGTAGCGAGCGAGGTAGGCATCGGCAAGCAGCGACATCGAGAACTGCTCGGCCCGGAGGTGTCCACCTGCAATGCGGTCTTCGACCTGGCGTTCCCTGGCCAGCGCCGCCAACAGCGATTTGGCGAGTGCGTCGCTATCTCCTGTGTTGAACAGGGTTGCCGCCCTGCCCTCTTCGGCAACAACCCGGTAGGCCGGAAGGTCGCTGGCGACCACCGGTGTTCCGGCCGCCATACCTTCGAGAAGGACTACGCCAAAGCTCTCGCCGCCGAGCGACGGCACACAAAAGACGTCAGCCGATTTCAGCCGCGACCGTTTCTCATCTTCGGATAGTGGGCCGAGCCATTCGATCCGATCGTCGTGCCCGAAGCGTTGTTTCAGCGCCTCGGTCTCCGGTCCGTGGCCTGCGATCCAGAACCGGACATCGGGCGGCATCAACCTGGACGCCTCAAGCAACACCGAGAGACCCTTGCGCGGCTCGTGACGACCGAGAAAGAGCACGGTCGGAGCCTCTGTCTCCAACGGCTCGGCCGATGCAAACCGGTCGATCTCGATGCCGTTGAACATGATTTCGTAGTTGCCGTCGAGATAGCGGCGAGCCATCCCAGCAGCCTCCGGCGATACGGCGGTCTTCACGTCCAACCGGGCCGCAAGGCGACGCACGCCGAAACGGGCCCAGCGATACACCGCGATGTTGCCGCTGGCGTGAAACGTTCCGACGAGCGGCACCGGTTTCACCATCACCGCTGTCAGCGTCGGACCGGGAGCCAGAGGCTCGTGGAGGTGCAGCACATCGAAGCGCTCATCCCAGATAGCGCCGAGCAGCCGAAGCTGGGCCGGAGGGTCCGGGGCCAGCGGAGCAAACGAGCCGTTCTGGGCGTAAGGGATGGAATCGCCGAGTGGCGTCACCCACGGTTCTGGCGGTGGGCCGTCGCACGGCGCGAGTACCTGGGTTTCAACCCCTTTGGCACGCAGGGTCCTGGCGAGCCCGAGTACCTGAGACTGCACTCCCCCCCACACCGCCAGGCTGTAGGGACATACCATCCCGATTCGCACAGGCTCACCGTACCGCACATTCGCCAACCGGGAGCTTCATCGGCAAAAGCGTGGCTATGACAGCTGGCGATCCGACGGCCAGTTCGGCTCGAGTAGATGCCACTGGTCGGGCGCAACCGCCACCAGTTCCTCCAGCCGTTGCGCCACCACCTGCATCACCTGCTGGTTCTTGGCGGCCCGGTTCTGGGGGCTGCGAGGGCCGGAATCGTCAACGGTCACGTCCGGTAGGCGGTCCGGCCAAATGGGGTCGCCGACAAGGCAAATTCGTTGTCGACCTCGAAACAGGACCGCTGTTGGCAGCAGCGGTGCGCCGGTTCGCCGGGCCAGAAGGGCCGGGCCGAGCGGCAGGGTGGTCCGCTCCCCGAAGAAATCGACTTCGACGCCGTTGCCGCCGATGTCACGATCCGACAGCAGACAGACCACGTCACGTCGTTTCACCGCGGCCGATAGGTCGACCATGGCTCGTGGGCCGAGCGCCACAACGTTCACCCCGAAGGCCTGCCGCAGCCTCGCAAACCAGTCGAACACCTCCGGCGGTTCCAACTGTTCGACGACGGCGGTGACATCGACCTTGGCGATGCGGCCAAGCCAGGCCGCCGCCCACTCCCAGCCACCGAGGTGCGGCAGCACGAGAATCGGTCCGACGCCATCAGCTCTGACCTGTTCGATCTTGTCGTAGCCGATGAAGGAGAACCCACGATCGATCTGGCGGTCGGTCAGATACGGGATCCGGAATGACTCGATCCAGTACCGGCCGTAGCTCCCGAAGCCCCGCCGCATGTTCTCGGTTGGCTGCCCATCGGGTGATACCCGTTGCATGTGCCGCTCAAGCTGGCGGGCTTTGCCCTGCATCAGTCGCGGGCCGAACGCGGCGCCGACTCGCTCGGCCACAGCGATCATTGGCTGCAGCGGGCCGACCCTGGATAGCCGAGAACCGATCTGCAGAATGGTGAGGGCTCTTCCCGCCACCGCTGTTGTGCTTCCGTGCCCTGGAGTGCTTTGGCCCGTGGGCGCTTAGCGGCGGGACCGCCGTTGGCGAGCTTCGGCCCGGGCCTTTGCCCGCTCCCGCATGTCGGCGACCGGTCGAGCGTTGCGACGACGGGTCCTGCGAGCGGTCCGCCGTGGCTCAACCACGGTGCCGCTGGCCTGACGCCAGACCTTGATGAAGCGGAAGACGGCGGTGGCCACGGTCAAAGCGAACATGACCCACAGCGTTGCGACGAACAGCGGAGAGAAGAGCAGACCGAAGCCGAGCGCAATGAACCGCTCGGCCCGTTCCATCAGACCACCCTTGGCTTCGTACCCAAGGCTCTCGGCCTTTGCCCGCTGGTAGGAGACGAGGGATGCGGCGATGTACAGCCCGAATGGCAACAGCGCCATCCGAGGATTGGCCGAACCTGCCAGGTTCCAGCCCGCCCCGGCAAAGAGCAGACCATCGCTGAGTCGATCCGAGACCGAGTCGAGGTAGGCACCACGAGGGCCCGCCTTGCCAGCTGCCTTGGCAACGGCGCCGTCGAGCGCATCGGGCAGCCCGGTCAGGGCGAGTAGCAGAACGGCCAGCGGGTACTGCTCAAGGCCGATGGCCACGCCGCAGCTGGCCGCCATGAGCACGCCGAAACCGGTGATGAAGTCCGGTGAAACACCGGCTTGCTGCAGGCTCTTACCGATGGGAGCCATGCCCTTTTCAAAAGATGTGCGGAAGTTGCCGTCAAACATGGCGGGCCTTTCAGCTGTAGATCGCCAAGTCTACACCGCAGGTGCGGGTCACTCGGCTAGCTCGCTCCAGTCCTCTGGGTTGGCCTCGGTGAACGAGTCCACCACGGACCCGTCGACACCGTCGACCAGGACGAACCCTCTGGTCGTTGGCGGATTGTCGGCCGAGTAGAGCAAAACTCGCCATGTTGGGCGGCTCAGCCACCCTCTCCACCCCATTTGGGCCGAGGCGTGACCGACCGGAAAGCCCACTTCGGCGACCGATGCCACCAGGGCATCTCGCTCATCAATTTTCAGGTCGAGCCCGCTGACAATGCTGTAGACCCCGACCGCAGCAAGGATTGCAGCAGCTCCGAGCAGTCCGCGGTTAACAAACACCGCGTCCGACGCGACGAGGTATAGCAGCACCAGCGCAGCAGCGATGGCCAAGTACAGATAGCCGGGCACACGCCGACGGTTGTTGTTCGGAAAAACGTAATCTTCCGGGTCAACTAGATCCGGCTGAAGATCGGCGGGTAGCTCATCGCCGATGTCGCTGTCGTGTTCGCTCACCGCTCTGACGGTAGCGGTTCCGGCCATGCGGCCCGCAGCTGTAACCAGGAATCCCGCAGAGTCATCGGCAATATCCGGGCCTCAGCAGCCGAGGTCATGAAGCTGGTGTCGGCCTCCCACCTCGGCACGACGTGAACGTGCAGATGGTCGGGAACCGATGCGCCACCGGCCGTGCCTTCGTTCACTCCAATGTTCAAACCGTCCGGGGTAAACGCGTCGGTGACCGCTCGATACGCAATGCGGACCAGCGCCCACAGGTCGTCGTACTCGGCGTCGTCCAGTTCAAGAATCGACGGCACCGCCCGTTTCGGAAGCACCATCACGTGGCCAGAGGTGTAGGGGAAGACGTTGAGCACCGCGAATGCGCTCGCCCGGCGGGCCAGCACGTAGGTCCTCTCGGCGCTGAGCGGCGACTGCTCGATGGTCTCGAACAGCGACTTGCCCTCCTCGGGACCGATCGACGCATGTGGCTCGCCGTCGGATGTGGTTCCCGGCTCGGTAGCCAGGCGCCAACCGGCGTACATACGCCCCATGCTTCCTTCCATTTTGTGCCTGTCCGTTTCGACTGGTCGCTACGGCCGAGGCTCGGCGTTCAACCGGGCGATGAAATCATCAACCGTGACATCACGCTCAACGTCTCCTCCACGGGGGTTGACGCCGGCCGTGCCTGCCGCAACATCGTCGTCGCCGACCACCAATACATACGGGAGCTTCTGGGTCTTGGCCCGTCGAATTCGCTTGCCGAGCGGATCGTTTGCTTCGGTCATGTCCACCCGATAGCCGGCGTCGCTCAGTCGCTGCACCACGGAACGGGCGTACTCGTTGTGATCTTCGGCTACCGGTAGTACTTCCACCTGGACCGGGGCCAGCCACAGCGGGAAGTTCCCCGCGAAGTGCTCGATGAGCACGCCGAAGAACCGCTCGATGGAACCGAGCAGGGCCCGGTGGAGCATGATCGGCTGTTTCCGTGAGCCATCGGGGGCCACGTACTCCAGCTCGAACCGTTCCGGAAGCGTGAAGTCGGCCTGGATCGTGGAAAGCTGCCAGGACCGGCCAATGGCATCACGGACATCGACGTCAATCTTCGGGCCGTAGAACGC
>CAZSTV010000263.1:4110-8124 GCA_964609665.1 uncultured Acidimicrobiaceae bacterium | reverse complement strand
GCCGAGGCGGGAGCCGTCTACACCTTGGCGGGCACCTACCGCACCGAGGCGGGCACCGGCTCTCGCGATGTGGGCCTGGATTTCCTTGATGCCTCCGGCAAAAAGCTGTCGAACCATGCAGCCGGGTTGGCGACCACGTCGTCCGATCAGGCCTTCACTGCAACCACCACCGCACCACCGGGCACGGCCTCGATTCTCATCTGGCTCTACTCGGGCAACACCGGCGCCACCGTATTCGACAACATCACGCTTCGCAGGGACGACTGCACGTGACCGTTCTGGGCTGCCACGATCACTAGCTCTGTCGGCTGGTCAATGTGGTGTAGCCCGAGATTGCCGGGGCCGAGCCCTGGCAGGCCCATTGAGACCAGGCCCGGCAGAGCGCTCGAGACTGATCTCGCAGTTGTCTCCACCCGGGCAGCGGCCGGGCTGTCGGGTGGACGAGTTCGGTTGGGGTTTTGGTTGTTCCCATGATCTTCTCCTTAGTCGAGGTGACGTGCCGTTTTTGCCTGTCGTTGGGCGGCCTCAGGCCGCGAGTAGGTGGGCTGGCGTCTGTAGCGGTTTCTGTTTTGACACGAAGGCTCGACGGGCATCACTGAAGCCCGATCGGTCATCGAACATGTCTCGGCTCATCTGGCCGAGCTCCTCGGTGCGGTACGCCTCAAGTGGCTTGTCGCGCTCATCCCGTTCTCGGCGCTCTTGCTTGGCTTTTAGGGCCGACCCAAAGCCAGGCTCGGTCGCAAGCAAGATCGCATCCGCCAGTACGGCTTCCTCGAACTCGGACCGGGAGCCGCTGATGGCCCGGTCGATCAAGCCAACACGCAGCGCATGCTCGGACCCGATTGGCAGACAGGCGCTGGTCAGCCGTTCGGCCTCGCTTTCACCAACTCGACGGGGCAGCGTGTAGCTCCAGTACTCCGACCCGAACAGTCCCATCGTTGCGTAGTGGGGATTGAGAATTGCCGAGTCCCGCATGTACACACGGTCGGCGCCCAGCGCAAGCATCACGCCGCCTGCGCCGGCGTTGGCTCCGACCGAGGCGACGATCAACTGGTTGGTACCGGTGATGATGGTCTTGCAGACGTCGTCGATGGCGTTGATGTTGGCCCACGCTTCGCGCGCCGGGTTTTCTGCCGCTTCGATGACGTTCAGGTTGATGCCGTTGGAGAACGTCTCCCCGCCCCGCAGGACCACCACGTTGGTGTCCTGGGCGATGGCCCGCCGAAGCGCCGCATCAAGTCGACGGCACTGACCGGTCGACATTGCGCCGTTGTAGAAGTCGAAAGTCACGATCCCGACGGGACCGACCCGCTGGTAGTCAACGTCGGACCGACCGACGGGGCATCCATGGGGCGACATGTCCGCCGACTCGCTCAGAATCGTCGGCACCCCGTCCAGTTGATCTCGCAGGATCGTTGCTGCGGGGAGCTTGAGCGAAGTTTGACCACCGTCATGGCGGTACTTGTCGGGGCGCCGCTTGGCATGGCCTAGCCAGATCGATCCGTCGCCGGTGGCGACGAGCACAGCACCGTGCCTCATCCCGACAATCGAGCCGGGCTGATACTTCGACGCCGGACCCTGCTGAGCGTCAAAGATCGATAGGTCGAGACCGCACAGGTTTGTCCTGACCCCAGGTGAGCCGTCGGCTGCCTGCACCGTTCGCAGGATCTCGCCCGTCGGATCGTCCCAAGAGAAGGACCGGTCCGTCTGGGTCATCGTCGGCCGCAGTCGTCCAATCACATCGGACCGGCCGTAGTCGAGGGGTTCGGGAGTGAAGCTCGGGTCGGTGGCCTTGACTACTACCTCGGCAATCAACTCGATCGCGGCGTCGGCGACCGGCCCGTTGTACAGGGCGCTCTTTCGGACGGGCTCCGACGGCATGTCGAAAGTACGAGTCGCCCAGATCGGTCCGGCGTCCATCTCTTCGACGGCCTGCAGAGCAGTCACGCCCCAACGACGCTCGCCCGTGGCGATGGCCCAGTCCAACGACGACGGGCCTCGGTCGCCCATGGGGCCAGGGTGAATGATGATGGTCCGGTAGTTGCGCCAGACAGCGTCCGGCACGCGGTCTTTCAGAAATGGGCAGATGATCAGATCCGGCTCGACCGTCTCACACGTCCGCTCGACAGGGTTGACGTCGGATGCCAACTGGACGGTCACGTCGTGACCCAAGGCCCGCAGTTCAATCCACGCCCGCTGACTCAGGCCGTTGAACGCTGAACAAAACAACAAGATCTTCATTGCTATCTCCAAAGGAATTTCTAGAACTCAGATTCGTCCTTCGTTCCAATAGAGCGCCCGGCCGCCGCCCTTGATACAAACTCCCGATTTTGAATTTTCGGGTCGACGCCCAGGGGGCGAAGTGTCCGCTCGGCTGCGGAAAATGTAGTGTTGGTGCAACGCCATCGAGCCGATCCGACTCGGGGCAGCGACCAAAGAGGAGCGTGTCATGCAGGTGCAACGTCTCAACCACGTGGCCTACCGATGTCGCGACGCCGAAGAGACGGCAGTGTTCTATCGCGACGTGCTCGGGTTGAAGCTGGCCCATGTCATAACCCAAGACCGGGTGCCGTCGACTCAGGAGTACGCCCCGCACGCCCACCTCTTCTTCGAGATGGCCGACGGCAGCTGGGTAGCGTTCTTCGATCTGGTCGACGAAGCGAGCGTCACTCAGGAAGAGAATCCGGACTGGGCGCAACACCTCGCCCTCGAGGTCGACTCGGTCGAGGTGTTGGAACGAGCCAAGCAGAATCTGGTCGACAATGACATCGATGTGCTTGGGCCCATTGACCACGGCTTCATCCGCTCCATCTATTTCCACGACCCTTCCGGTCACCGGTTGGAGTTGGCGGCACGGACCCTCGACCCGGGGGACCTCGACAGGTTTGAGGCCGAGGCCCAGAGTCTCGTCGAGCAGTGGTCTCGGAAGAAGAAAGAGATCGCCGGCGGCTGAGGCGACCGCAATACGACAAGGTGCCAACGTGAGCGGCGAGCCTGGGGAGCGTTCGACATGATTGAAGTTCTGGAGCCGAAGTGGATTGCCTGCTTCGAGGACTTTCTGCGGTTGTCCGGCGTTGGCGAGGGTGACCTGATCGGCGTCTTGGCCGAGAGCCAGAGCCGACCGGTGCTGGTGGAGCTCACCGAGCATGCCCTCAGCCGTATCGGCGCTCGAGGGTTCCGGGTCACGGTGGCGTCACCGCCACTGCAAGATCCGCTGCCGGTCCGCTCCACTGGAGCGACCTATGCGTATGACACCTACCCGGAGGTCATGCAGGCCCTCGGCGCCTGTTCGCTCGTTGTCGATTGCACGGTCGAGGGGCTGCTGCACAGCAAGGCCCGCCAGTCACTGCTTGGCGCAGGCGGCCGGGTGCTTATGATCTCGAACGAGCACCCCGAGGTCCTGGAGCGTTGTCGTCCCGACCTCGTCGTGCACGAACAGTCGCTCAAAGCGCTTGCCATGTTGGACGCCGCAAGCACCATGCGGGTCACTTCGGCGGCGGGAACCGATCTGACCGTAGACATCAGCGGTGCGCCAAGTCGCGGTGGGGGCGGCATTCTCGGCCCTGACGACAAGATCGCCTACTGGCCTGCCGGGCTGTGTCTGTGCTTCCCGCTTCAGAACACCACGAACGGCACCATCGTGCTCGACGTCGGCGACCTCAACCTGACCTTCAAACGCTACGTCGAATCTCAGGTTCGGCTTACCGTCGAGAACGATCGGGTGGTGTCGATCGATGGGGATGGCCTCGACGCCACCCTGATGCGCACGTACTACGAGGGTTGGGAAGACCCCAACGCGTATGCCGTCTCCCATGTCGGCTGGGGGCTCAATCCCGGCGCCCGCTGGGACTCGCTGACCATGTATGACAAGGACGACATCAACGGCACCGAGATGCGAGCGATCGCGGGCAGCTTCCTGTTCTCGACCGGGGCGAACGAATTCGCCGACCGGTTCACCAACTGCCACTTCGACCTGCCGATGCGGAACTGCACCGTCACCATCGACGATGTCAC
>CAZSTV010000263.1:0-4100 GCA_964609665.1 uncultured Acidimicrobiaceae bacterium | reverse complement strand
GACATCGGTGCCAGTATTACCTGAGTGACAACACAGCGCAGGACACTCGTCGTCGATGACGGCCAGCTGGTTACGTCGGTCCTGGCGTGAGCGAGCCGACGCCACCGCAGTTCGTTTCCGGCTCACCGGCGTTAGCGTGCGACGTCACCGGCGTGGGCCCACCCGTGATATTCCTTCACGGAATCGGCGGCGGACGACAGAATTGGCGCCGACAAACCCAGGTGCTGGCACCGTCGTTCACCACCATTGCATGGGACGCCAGAGGGTACGGCGGCTCCGAGGACTACCCCGGAGCGCTGGGCTTCACCGACTTCGGTGACGATCTGCACCGTCTGCTTGACCATTTCGAAGTTGAGCGGGCCCACCTGGTCGGACTGTCCATGGGGGCTCGAATTCTCATGGACTTCGCCGCTCGGCACCTCGACCGGGTGGCAACCCTGACGCTCTGTGACTGTTTCTACGGCTTCAAGAATGCGCTGTCGCCAGAGAAGCAGGAGGAATACCTCGAGCTACGGGAACGGCCGCTGCGAGAGGGCAAGACCTTTGCCGACCTTGCGCCAAAACTGATCGCATCCCTTGTCAGCCCCGCCGCCTCAGAACAGGTTCGGGCCGAGCTTCACGAGAGCATCCTGGCCCTCCGAGTCGACTCGTACCTGAAGACGCTCCGAGCTTCGGTCACATTCGACCAGGCGGACGAACTCGCTGCGCTCGACGTTCCGGTGCAGCTGATCTTCGGCAGCGACGACCAACTGACACCGCCCAGCATCGGCGAGGAGATGCTGGACTTGCTGCCGAACGCACGGTTGGCCGTGCTCGATGGCGCGGGTCACCTCAGCAACCTTGAGGCGCCGGACGCGTTCAACGAGGTGCTGCAATCGTTCCTCAGCAACCATCGTGACGTTGCGTCGTTCATGTTGGAGATCAGACCGGACCGACCAGACAGACGACGTAGCGAAGGAGGGAGACAAGACTGATGTTGTTCGCCATCCACATGTTGGACCGTCCGGGAAGTGCAGACCTGCGGGCGGCAACAAGCACCGCTCACAAAGAGTTCGTCGGGGGCCACCTCGATGCGATGTACCTCGGCGGACCGCTGCTGGCCGATGACGGGCAGACCCCCATCGGCAGCTTGATCATCAAGGACTTCCCCGACCGGGCGGCCGCCGTTGCCTTCATTGCCGAGGAGCCGTACAACCAGGCGGGCCTGTTTGAGTCGGTCACCATCCGGGCGTTCAATCCTGTGGTCTCGCCAGCATGATCCGAACTGACGAAGCGCTTGCGGACACGTTTCCAGTGATCGTCGTCGGTGGCGGATCGGTCGGGTTGTCGCTCGCCGCAGAGCTCGGCTGGCGCGGTATCGACTGTCTCGTCATCGAGGAACGGCCCGGCCTCAACGACCATCCGAGGGCCAACGCCGTCGCCAACCGCACAATGGAGTACTACCGCCGTTGGGGAGTCGATCAGGCCATCACCGACGCAGGCATCCCTCCTGACCTCCCCGCCGAGTACCTCTGGGTAACCACCCTGCACGGACGAGAGATTCACCGGGTGTCGTTGCCTCCGTTCGACCAACTGCTACTCACACGACAGACCGGTGGCTACGCCGAGGCGGAGCACAATTGGTCGCCGTACCTCAAGACCATCACCGGCCAGGACGAGGTCGAGCAGGTGATCCTCGACTACGTGGCCGACCTGAAGACCGTCGACCTTCGTTTTCAGTGGCGGCTGCTGGACTTCGACGATGACGGCGACACCGTGACGTGCCGCATCGAGCACATCCCGAGCGGTCGAACCGAGACCGTACAAACCGACTACCTCGCCGGCTGCGACGGGGGCCGTTCGACGGTCAGGCGGGGTCTCGGCATCAGCTACGAGGGCACGTCAAACCTGGCGTCCTTTGTCTCCATCTACTTTCACGCACCGGAGATGATCAACCGGCACCCGTTCGGGCACGGGAACATCTTCTTTCCGTTACACCGTGACCACCGCGGCTTCCTGTTGACCTGGGACAACGATCAGACCTACACCTACCATCTCATTCTCGACGACGGTCAGGACTGGGCCGACATCGACCCGGTCGCCACGGTGACCTCGCTGGTCGGCGCCGACTTTGAGGTGCACGTCAACTCGGTGCAACCGTGGGACGCCCACGCGCTGGTCGCCACCAACTACTCGGCCGGTCGCTGTTTCCTCGTCGGTGACTCGGCCCACCTGTTCAGCCCGACCGGCGGGTTCGGCATGAACACCGGCGTGTCGGATGCAATCGATCTGGCTTGGAAACTGCAGGCCGCGCTGGAGGGATGGGCCGGGGACAACCTGCTCGACACCTACGACACCGAGCGGCGCCCCATCGGCCACCGCAACACCTCCGAAGCCGCCGACTGCTTCGACCACCTCTTCCGGGTCATGCAAAACGGTGACGAACTGGACGGGGACGGCCCCGAATCCGACCGGGTCCGAGCCGAGTTGAAGGCCGACATCAAGGAACAGGAAAAGCTGATTGCGTCTTCCGGCACGCTGCTTGGTTATCGCTACGAAGGGTCACCCATCGTCGTGCCCGACGGCTCCTCGGCGCCACCTGACGACGCTCGTCGATACGTGCCGACCGCCAGACCCGGCCATCGCGCTCCCCATCTCTGGCTTGACGACGGCACCGCGCTGTTTGATCGACTCGGACCGGACTTCACCCTTTTGACCACGGGCGATGTGCCGCCGGAAACGACGGGCATCATCGAGGCCGCCGAAGCCACAGGTCTGCCGCTGCAGCTCCTACACCTGACCGACCCGATCGTTCACGAGGTCTACGACGCGGCTCTTGTCCTCATCCGCCCCGACCTGATGATCGCCTGGCGATCGGACACTCCGCCGACCAACCCGAAGGCACTGATCGATACCATCCGGGGCGCCGCGGCGCAACGGCAACGCCTGGGGCAGCCTGGGCCGATTCGGCACGGGAAAAGGTTCTGCAGGGATGCCGGGAAACGTCCTCCAGGGTTGTGAGGTCAACGTTGCCCTGACGACATCGCCGTCAGTACCGTTTCGCCATGACCGACTGGCTTGACCTCTCATCGCGCGCCGGCAAGGCCGCCCATGACCTCGTGGGATGGCTGATGTGGGACCCCGCGGCGATCGCTCGCTATGAGGCGCTCGGCGTAGCTAACGGTGCGGGATGGATCGTCATGTGGCGACTCGCTCCGCTCGGCGATGTACACCCCGCCGTCGCTGCGGCGGCCACCTACTCCATCGATCCGAACATCGTTTCGATGGTGATGGACCTCGCCCGTCCCCACGCCGATGCTGCGGCCATCAGCGAAACCCGCAATGCATCGATCGAGCCCGGACTTGCCGATATTGCGCCGGGACTGCTCGACGAGTTGGCGCCGCTGGCCGACGACCTTTGGCGCGGTGTCGACAGCGTGCACTTCGGGACCCGTCCCATGTTTGCCGCGCACCGAGCCGAGCCGCGGCCCGACCCGTCACAGCGATCGCTGTCGGTGTGGTTGGCCGCCAACTGTCTTCGCGAATTGCGCGGCGACAATCACTGGGCGCTCTGTGCGGCCGAGGACCTTGACCACATCGAGGTAGGTCTGCTGCATTCGGTCCTGGTCGACATCGAGGAGTACGGCAGCGAAGAGTGGATCGCCCGCAGTCGTGGCAACAACGACGACGCGATCGCAAGCGGCTGGGCTCGGCTGGAAGCGAAAGGGCTGGCGTCCGACGGTGCGATCAACGACGAAGGACGCCGCTTTCGCCTGGACCTCGAACGTCGTACCGACAAACTCACGGTGCCGGCCTGGCAGGCCGCAGGCGAACAGGCGACCGGTAGGTTCTCCACCGCTGTTGCTCGCCACAGCGGCGCCTTTCTGGACCGCATCAACGCGACGGCGGGCGAACGCTGGATGCCCGCGGCACGCGTCGTCCGGTAACCCTCACCGCAGCAGGGTCACACCTTCGATCGTGGCGACAACGTCGTCGACCGAGCCATCCATAGACCAGTAGGGCGAACGGCGAACGTCCAACTCAACCGGTGTTCCCTGCTCAAAGGCCAAGCGCAGCATGGCCAACTGCTGTTCCTCAAGCGGACCTGCATCGTGGAGGGG
>CAZSTV010000262.1:1050-8133 GCA_964609665.1 uncultured Acidimicrobiaceae bacterium | reverse complement strand
CGCACCCCCCGCAACCCCATCCGCCAACTCCAAAACAAAACCGTCAGACGTGCCTGACTTGCCTGACCTGACCGTGTGGTGACCCCGACTCCGTCCCCGACGGACGACCACCCGTAGTCAGCGAGAAGAACCCGCCGTGAATCTCACCATCGACCCGACAACTGCCGTCTCGTTTCTGTTGGTGATGACGCGCCTGGTGACGGTGCTCACGGTCGCTCCACCATTCCAGGGCTCCACCGTGCCCATCCGAGTACGAGTGGGTGTTGCAGCATCGGTCGGTCTACTGATCGCTCCGCTGCAAACGACAGAGGTCTCGACCGACATCGCCTCGCTCATCGCCGCCATCGTCTACCAGGTGGTCGTGGGGGCGATGTTTGGATTCTTGATTCAGCTCATGCTGTCGGTCCCGCTGATCGCCGGTTCTATGATCGACGGCCTCTCAGGGCTCTCCGCTTCAAGCTTGTTCGATCCGCTTTCAAACAGCACTGCAACCCCTGCAGCCCGACTGAACCAGTTGCTGGCGACGGTCATTCTCTTCGGCATCGAGGGCCACCTGCTCATCGTGAGAGGAGTCATCCGAAGCTATGAGGCCGCCCCGCTAAGCGGCATCCGGATCGCCTCGATGGGCACACTTCTCACCCAGTCGGCAGGGCAACTACTCCTTGCCGCGGTCGAAATCTCGCTCCCGGTCCTGGTTGCGCTGCTCCTCACCGAAGCGGTGCTGGCCCTGTCAGCTCGAGCCGCTCCACGACTCAACGTGATGGTGCTCGGCTTTGCGGTCAAGAGCATTGTCTTCCTCCTTGTCTTCGCCGTCACGGTCCCGCTGTTGATCAACGGGATCTCCGCGCTGCTCGATCGGTCACTCCGCTGGGCCATCGTCGGTTCGGGAGGGTAGATGGCAGACAAGAGCAGCTCTCAGAAGACAGAGAAGCCAACACCGAAGCGGTTGGTCGAGGCAAGAAAGAAAGGTCAGATCCCGCGCTCCTCCGACCTTGTCGGATGGACCGCTCTCCTAGCTGCAAGCTACGTCTTGCCGAGTCTCATCGCCGCGATGCGCACGACACTCACCGACTACTTCTTCATCATCAACCAGGCGGTCGGCGCCGGCGAGCTTGATCTTGCCATCGCCGAGGCCGGCGGCCTTGTGGGGTCGGTGGCGTGGGCGATGGCGCCGTTCATGATTTTCATGGTGGTCATGACCGCCGGGGGCATGGCGGTACAGGGTGGCGTGACCCTCACCGGCGACCCCCTGCGCCCAAAGCTGGAACGGATCTCCCCGAAGTCCGGACTGAAGCGGCTGTTCTCCATGCAGAGCGTGGTGGATACCGCCAAGGCACTCTTTCGCTTGATCGTTCTGACCGTTCTGGTTGCATTGATCATGACCGGGCAGCTCAGCCGCCACATCGGCGGCACCAGCCGAGCGCTCGGGCCGTCCGGGTCCGATCTTGCCGAGAGCCTGCTGTTTCTGGTTCGGCTGGCCGGGCTGGTCGGCCTTGTGATCGGCCTGGCCGACTATGCCTGGCAGCGCCGCAAAATCGGCAAGCAGTTGAAGATGACCAAGGACGAGGTGAAGCGGGAGAACCGCAACACCGAAGGTGACCCGCTGACCCGAGGTCGGCGTCGATCGATGCACGCCAAGGTCAGCCAGAACCAGATGCTGTCCGCTGTTGGTGAAGCGTCGGTTGTGGTGGTCAACCCGACCCACGTCGCCGTCGCGCTGTCCTACAAGGCCGGCGCCGTGCCGACCGTGGTTGCCAAGGGCGGCGACGCGTTGGCGGCCCGCATCAGGGAGCGGGCCTTCGAGTCCGACGTGCCGGTGGTCGAGGTTCGCCCGCTGGCTCGCATCCTGCACGACACCATTGAGGTTGGAAGCGAAGTGCCATCGCACCTGTATGAGGCCGTTGCCATCGTGATCGCGTTCGTCATGCGATCGCCAAAGGCCGCTGTTGGCGGAATGATTCGCCGGGTCAGCATTCCAAACTCGAAGCTCGTCGGCGGCGAAACGAGTGCGCCATGACCTTGTCAAGGCCCCTACAACCCACCACTTCCACCGGTGTCGCCGACCCCTCACAAGGGCGAACGTCTGGCCGATACGAGCAGGTGACTGTATTCCCGCCACCCTTTCGAACTGACGCACCGTGCGTCCAGTTCAGCGGCGGAGCTCCGGTCACCGTGGTGATGTGATGCGACGAAAACGAAGAAGCCTCAAGAACGAAGAGCAGGCCGAGATCGAGGTTGATAACGACCTCGTCGACTTCGACGACGTCCTACATCGAGAGCTTGACGCCCCGACGGTCATTGAATTGGATCACGAACCGGCTGGCCATGAGCTCGGTGGTCAAGCACCACTGTCTCCCGGCGCCGCAGCGTCCCCGGGATCCGTAGCCGCCGTGCCAGCGTCCCCGGGGTCCCCCGCTTTTTCGGCCGACATGCTTTCAGCAGGCATGTCCTCGACCGATCTGGCTATGGCCGACGCCGTTGCGGCCGATCACGCCACTAACCCGCTCGGTGGGTCGTCGGCCGGTCAAGAGTCGGTACTTCAGGATGCCACCTTGGAAGAGAATGCTGCGCTTAGAGCAGAGCTCTTAGGGTTGGCTCCAGCGCAAGAACCTGACACTCTTCAGGTAAACAGTGTTCTTGCGGCTGACGTTGCACCGGTGGGTAGCTCGCTTCCCATTCCCAGTCAGGCTCCGGCCGAGATCACCTTGACCGAGCCACTCGATGTGCCAGAGGCACCGGAGCCCACCAGGGGAGCGGTTGGCTTTGAACAGTTTGATTTCTGGGATCGCTATGACGAGGCAACCGCCTCTGCAGATCTGTTCGCCGTACCGCCGGCAGCCATCACTGTCGTGGTCGGCTCGCTCGACGTGGCAACGCCGATTGTCGAACATTGCCAGGCCACCCACTGGGTGAGCGAGTGCGATGTGTTCGTCCTGACCGAACAGTCAACAGTGGTTGGCCAACCGACGTGGACGACGGTGCGCCGCCCGTCCGACGTGGTTGCGGTTCTCGAGGGTGGAGAGAGTGATTTCCCGCTGATCGTGCTTGATATCCCTCGTGAGCTACCCGCCTGGATTCGCCCGCTGATCGCCCGGCTTCGCACTGGCGGCGTCGGACTTGTGCGCTACGTCCTCGGTGATGATCCAAGCGATGAAGATCTTGCCACGTGGCACGGTGAGCTCGGTCGGCCGTCCGTACTGGATCTGGCTTCTCCGGTGGCACCCGGCCGGGTGTTGGAGTTGCTCGACCGAGGGGAACCCATTGCCAGCGTGGCAGGCATGGACATCACCACCGAGCTCCTGCTGGCACTTCGCCTCGATCACTAGCGCGACACTTACGGGGCCCGGTCCTCAACGGTCGTCCAATGTTCCGCTGCAAAGCATCACTTGGAACGGGTGTCGAGACTAGGCTGAATAGCAATGCAGGTTCAGTCCTCCCGCTTTGGGTCGTTCGAAATAGAAGATTCGCGGACGCTCAATTTCTCACAAAGCCTGTTGGGCTTTCCTGATTCTTCAACATATGTGGTGGTGGAGGTTGAAGATACTCCATACATATGGCTGCAGAGCGTTGAAGAACCGGATGTCGCTTTCCTTGCCACATCTCCGTTCCTGTTCTTCCCCAGCTATGACCTTGAGCTGGGGGCCGAAGAGCAGGCCACCCTCGAAGTTGATGACGTATCGCAGGTGGAAGTACTGACGTTGCTGACCGTGCACCGGGCTGGTGAGCTCCCGGAGAACATCACCGCCAACCTGCTTGGACCGATCGTTATCAACACCGAGAGCCGTCAGGCGCTACAGCTCGTCCTGGACAACCCGGACTACTCCACCCGCGTTCCGTTGGTGCCCTGATGCTGGTCCTGTCACGCCGGGAGGCGCAGTCCATCGTCATCGGAGGCAATATCGTGGTCACCGTGGTCTCGGTTCGTGGTGACCAGGTCCGCCTTGGCATTGAAGCGCCCCGATCGGTCACGGTGCACCGGCACGAGGTCGCTGTTGCCATCGAAGAGGCCAACCGGGCATCGCTCGCTCCGGCCAACGTTGATCCGTCTGCGCTGCCGAAGCCGGCGCCGGGAGCCGGGTCCGAGAAGAAGGCACCTGGCATGAAATCCGGAGACAAGAGCGCGAAGCCCGGAGACAAGAAGAAGTAGCGGCCAAGCAACTTCAACCAGCCGACTAAAACAAAGAGGTGGCCGGACCATAAGATCCGACCACCTCTCTGATTCTTAGCCCGATGGATCGGGTTGCTTGAACTAACCGAGCAGCTGGAGCACGGTCTGTGGAATCTGGTTGGCCTGACCGAGCATGGCGGTACCGGCCTGCTGCAGGATCTGGCTCTTTGTGAACTCCACCATTTCGGTGGCCATGTCGGTGTCCCGGATTCGAGACTCGGACGCCGAGAGGTTCTCGGTGGTCACCTGAAGGTTCCGGATGGCTGACTCGAAGCGGTTCTGGACCGCACCAAGTGCACCTCGGCTGGTGGAGACAGCGGCGATCGAAAGGTCGATGGCCTCAATCGAGAGCCGGGCGTTTGCCGCGGAGTCGACGGCCAGCGCCGTCAGGTCGCTACCACCAAGGGCGGTGTTGTCGAGCGTGCCGACCGTGACCTGGATCTGGTTGCCGGCGTTACCTTCGGAGCCGACCTGGAAGTTCAGAGCGGTTGCGGTGAAGACCGCTGCGCCTGAGAAGGTGGTGTCGGTGCCGATTCGGCCAATCTCAGCGGCGAGGGCATCGACCTCGGCCTTGATGGCGGTTCGAGCGGCGACGTCGTTGGTGTCGTTAGCGGCCTGGACTGCCAGGTCTCGCATACGGTTCAACATGTTGTGAACCTCACCGAGGGCGCCTTCAGCGGTTTGAGCGAAGCTGATGCCGTCCTGGGAGTTTCGTGTTGCCTGGCGAAGGCCCGATACTTCAGCCCGAAGCTTCTGGGAGATGACCAGACCGGCGGCGTCATCGCCTGCTCGGTTGATCCGATAGCCAGAAGACAGCTTCTCGAGGCTCTTACCCAGGGAGGTGTTCGACATACCCAGGTTTCGGGTGGCGTTGAACGCCATGATGTTGTTGGTTACTCGCATTGGCTCTCGTGTTTCCTTCCTAGAGAGAGCGGGGGAACCAGGTCAATCCGTTGATCTGGTTGCCAGCTATATCACGCTGACCCCTCTCCTTCGGCGGTACCCCTTCGCCAACAAGGGAAACGAGGAAATACAGGTCCGACGGCCCATTGCGACAGGCCCGTGGTACTAGTAGGGCCGAGTCGTCAGGCCCCCATCCACTGAGTTCGAGCGCTCGTTTAGCGCAGGAAGTCGAGCAACGAGCGACTGACCCCGCGGGCCGTCGCTGAAAGGGTGGCTTCGTAGCCCGCTTCAGCGGACCGCAGCCTCACGATGGCCTCGGCCATGTCGACGTCTCGGATTGACGAGACGCTGCCCTGCACCGCAAGGCGTTCGCCACTGTGGCGCAGCTCAGTTGCATCGAGCGCTTGGCTGGTCGAGCCGACCTGGCCCTGTGTTGAGCCCACCATGTCGAGCGCGCCGTCGACCGCTTCGATGCCGGTACGAACCAGGTTGGTGTCGCCCGCCTCGATGGCGTCGGCAAGCTCGTTGAGCCGTTCGAAGACCGTTCCGTTCATCGGGTCACCGGGATTGGTGACGCCGAACACGCTCGGACCGATCGCTCCGACGGTGACCGACTGGCCTGTGTCCACCATCATCTCGACGGAACCGTTGTCGCCAAGGTAGATGCCGTTGACGTCATAGGCGTCCGCGGTGCCGGCGTTGCCGGCGAAGATCGCCCGTCCGGACACTCGGGAGTTGGCGATCGTGCGAATTTCAGAAGCTATCGCTCGGATGTCCGAAGCGAGCGCTGCGTCCTCGGCGGCACCGAGGGTGTCATTGCCTGCCTGCACGGCGATGGTCTTCGCTCGGGTGAGGTTGTTGGCAACCGACTGCAGCGCGGTGTCAGCGCCGGCAACCCACAGTTTCGCGTTTGCGGTGTTGCGCTGATACTGATCGATGCGCTGGAGGCGCATGTCGTAGCGCATGAGCTGGGCCGAAGCGCCGGGGTCGTCCGATGCGTTGTCGATCCGACGTCCGGTCGAGACCTCCTGCTCGGCGGCGGCCGAAGCGGAACGTCCCTCGGTGATCCACGCGGCCCTGGAGTTCGCAAGGCCCTGATCGGTGATTCGTAGTCCCATCTAAATTCCTATCGCCCAACTCGACCGGTGTTAATGAGGGTCTGCAGCATCTCGTCCATGCTGGTAAGCAACCTCGCCGACGCCTCATATGACCGCTGGGCGGTGATGAGGTCGGTGAGTTCTTCATCGAGGCTGACACCTCCGGCAGACAGCGCAAGGCTGTCGGCCTGGGCGCTCGCCGCTCTGGCAGCATCCGCACTGCCGTTGGCCGCCGATACCCGAACCGCCAGCGAGCCGACGGACTCGACAAAGGCAATGAGTGGTCCTGCGGCGTCGTCCGCCAACTGGGCCATCAGCCTGGCGTTCTCGTTGTCGAACTGCCCGGCACCGGCCGCAGCCGCTCCAAGTTTGTCTGGCTGGCCCGCAACATCTGCGGAGACCGTCAACTCGCCCGAGGCCGGGCCGAGCTGAAAGAGATCGTTGCCGCTCGAGCCGTCAAGACCAACGCCGTTGCGGTGAGCCGCATTGACCTGGTTTGCCAATTCGGCGGCGACGGCGTCAAGATCTCGCCTGCCGTCCGGGATTGTCACGGCGAGCGCATCAAGGTCTGCGGCCAACTCGCCGCCTTTCACGTTCAGCTCTCGACCGTTCGGGCTGAGCAGCACGACCCGGTCGTAGCCGAGCTGGCCGAGTGTTGCGTCCGGCTGTAGCTCGATCGTGAGGTGTCGAGCCTTGCCGTTGCTGACGAGCAACTGGCCGTCGAGCGAAATGGAGACCTGACCCTCGGACGTATCGGTGATGTCCACCGCTGCCATTGCTGCGAGGTTGGTGACCAACAGGTCACGCTTGTCCATCAGGGCGTTGGGGTCTGCGTCTATCGAGTACGCGCCCAGAATTTCGGCGTCGATGGTGGCGATCTGGGTTGTGAGCGAGTTGATCTGCTGGACGTTGTCC
>CAZSTV010000262.1:0-1040 GCA_964609665.1 uncultured Acidimicrobiaceae bacterium | reverse complement strand
GGCCAAGGTCCGGTCACGAATCTGATCGATGGCGATGGAGGTACGGGTGAAGCCTTCGGCCACCGATTCCGCACGCTGCAAGGTGACCTGACGCATGGCGGGGTCATTCGGTGCTGCTGCCAGATCGTCGAAGCTGTTGAACAGCGAGGTCATCTGGTCGTGCAGGCCGCCAGGATTCAGGCCGCCGACCACCTGTTCGAGCTGCTGAAGCGTCTCTGCCCGCTTGCTGCGAGCTTCCGAGATACCCCGCTGCACCCTGGCGTGGTCCGACAGGGTCTTGTCACGAAGCCGTGCGATGTCGTTGATTTCAACGCCACCACTGATTCTGGCAACGCCGGCGACAAGGCCACGCGCCATCGTGTCGATGGGGCTCAACTCCACCCGCTGGCGGTGGTAGCCCTCGGTGTTCACATTGGCGATGTTCTCGCCAATGATGTTCATGCGCTTCTGGTGGGCGTTCAACCCGGTGTACGCAATATTGAGCGAACCGAAGCTGCTCATGGCTACACCTTCCCGTCGAACAACATTGCCGATACCGAATTGTGCTCAAGGCGGCCGTCCTGGCCGTACGACGGACCTGCGGCCTTGTCCTGCATCTGACCGCTCGCTTCAACGAGAGCGTCGATCAGCTGGTTCAGACCTGCGGCACCTTCGGTGATGGCCTGGGTGTTGCGCTGACGAAGGGTGGTGATGCGCGAAGTGGCGGCTTCAAGTTCGGCCTGCTGTTCCGCGAAAATCTCGTTCCAGGGTTCCGGTGCGTTGGCAACCACATCGCTGAGGGCGACGGAGCCGTCGAGCAGCACCTCGCGCTCAAGGTCGAGGCTGTTCAGAACCGCTGCGGTCTCCTCGAACAGGTCAGCCATCTGGCGCTGCCACTCACGTCGCCCGGACTCCAGAACCATGAGCTGCACTTCCAGCAGGAACTCGAAGCGATCCAGGTAGGGCCGGTACCGCCAAAGCAAGCTGTTCAGTTGATTGAAGTCAACGGAAGTGTCTGCGCTCATGCCTTAAGGCTCGGCACTTTGGTGCCGGTTATTAGT
>CAZSTV010000261.1:6842-8142 GCA_964609665.1 uncultured Acidimicrobiaceae bacterium | reverse complement strand
GTTCTATGTCGGAGTTGCAATCCCCCGCTTCGTTCCCGTCTCAGTTCTTCTGGATCGGATCGGAAAAATTGCCGCGATGATGGTTGTCGGCAGCCTTCTCCTTGCGCCGGTGTTGCCGACAGCATTCCTATCGGGCCGGCTCGCGGGAATGTTCCGGAATCCGAATGGTCTGGGTGCCGCGGCAGTCGTGGCTTGCAGTGCGGTTTCTGACAAGAACTTGCGGCGGTTAGGACCGCCGATTGTCTTGGCGACGATCTTGTCGGGCTCACGCTCGGCAGGGCTCGGCGTCCTGATTGTCCTGCTGGTCAGAATTCCGTGGACGCCCACAAAGGTCCGAGCAGCGTTCCTTGTTGTACCGGTTCTTGCAGCGGCGGCGACGTTCGTGCCATCGGCTCCGGTGGAGACCACCGGATCGAGGTCTGCACCGCAGGAAACAGGCCCGGCAATTTTGAGGACCAAGAACAACCGGTCAGGACAGTGGGCCCAGGGCGTGGCTGATGCGAACGCTTCGCTTCCGTTCGGAACCGGGTTCGGTACCGCTCAGTTTGAGTATTCGAACTCAGCGCTGTTTCTCTTTGTTGAGACCGGTGCGTTGGCCGTGCCTGTTGCCAGTTTCACCCTGGTACTCGCCGGGAAGGCCCGAAGCCATAGCGATCGCCGCGTGTCGGCGCTCGTTCTCAGCATGTTCGTACAGTCTCAATTCGAAGGATGGATGTTCGCCTTCGGTTCCTTCCAAGCCACTCTTTTTTGGTTGATTGTCCTCGCTGCAGCGACAGAACGCTCGATGGCATCGGCGCGGTGCGCGATCTCCGCGTCGGTAGTTGCAAGGGCTGGGTTAGCTCCTACTCCTGAACGGCAGGCTGCCCCAACCTCGGCTGTGATCTCGTGAATCCTGGGTCGAGATCCCCCAAGGTCGCCATCATTTGCTATGCGTTCCCAGTTACCACGCAAGCCTTCCACCACCGACGGGTTCGTGCGATCGCTGCGTATGGCTGCCTGGAGGGTATTTACTACGTGAAAAAGGGGGCCGGTTCGATAGAGCAGCGGTCGGCTGGGATTGCTGGTCAGTCAACGTTGATTACGGCCGCCTTGCCATTGACGATCTTTCAGCTGTGCCGGCCGCGGGTCGCCCGAATGTTGGTCCGCTGCCTTCTTGCGGCACGCCAAGGGAACTTTGAGGGTGGAAAGGGTGGTCTCGCTTGGCAGGCGCTGAAGGGAATACAGCTCGGGTTGCAACTCCGTTCGACCGATGCGACTGTTGTCCATGCCACGTTTGCCGCTGCGGCGGCGACAGTGGGAC
>CAZSTV010000261.1:0-6773 GCA_964609665.1 uncultured Acidimicrobiaceae bacterium | reverse complement strand
TTGCAGGTTTGCCTCTCTCAATTGAAGTGCACTCGCCAGCTGCAGCAGTTGCAAATCCCCGCCTGCTCGCTATCAAGCTCCGGGCCGCAGCACTTACCGTCGTGATTTCTCGCTACGCGGGGCAGATGGTTCGAGACCTCGCTCCAGAGGTTGAGTCTCAGATTGTCCATTGTGGCCTGGATCTCGATGGTCCAATTTCTCAACGCGAAGATGGTCATGCGGCCAGCAACCGCGTGTTCTGCGTGGGCAGCCTTCAGCCCAAGAAAGGACACAAGATCTTGATTCAGGCATCCGCTCTGTTGGCCGAATCACTGCCGCATTCGGTCGCCATCGCTGGTGAAGGCCCCGACCGTGACGGTTTGGAAGCTGAGATTCTCCGCCTCAGCGCGCCTGTCGAGCTTCTAGGGGAGATTCCGCCAGACCAGGTTGCTCGTCTACGGAGACAGTCTTCCGTTGGTGTGCTCGCCTCCGTTCGGGCCACGGGCGGCAATGAAGACGGCATTCCCGTTGCCTTAATGGAGTTCATGGCAGACGGCGTGCCGGTCGTAGGAACAGACGTGGCAGGCATCGGTGAGCTGCTCAAACAGGGCGAGGCCGGAGCGGTAGCAGAATCAGGTTCGGCACGAAGCTTGGCCCACGCTCTGCAGGTCGCCCTCACAGATAGAGACTGGCGAGATCAGCGCATTGCCTCGGCAAGAAAGGTCATCGAGGAAGAGTTCTCGAATGAGCTTGAGACGCTGAGACTCCTTGGCCTCTTCGCCAAACTTGAGATCGATTGTTTCGAAGGGGACCGATGACTCGTGTCGTCTTTGTATCAGAGATCCCTGTGGCCTACCGGCACAGATGGTTTGCTCACTTGCGCTCACATAGCGCTTTGGACGTTCGTGTGCTCTACCTGGCCGGGACCCAATCAGACCGACCGTGGGAATCCCCTATCGGCCAATCCGACTGGTGTCGATTGCTGCCCAGTCGATCTCTTACTGCCAGCCAAACGGGCTTCTTCGCGCGGGTCACGCCAACCATCGGGCGAGAGCTGGCGAGCGAGCGACCGGATTTCGTGCTGCTGCCGGGTTGGGCCCACCCATCGTCGTGGCATGCGGCTGCCTGGTGCTGTCGCAACAATGTGCCATACGGCGTCATGTTTGAGAACTGGAAGCCGCAGCGGAAGACATCGCTTCCAGCGTCTGCCACCGACCGTATTAGGTCAGCAGTTTTGGAGCGGGCGGCCGTGGCGCTACCCACGGGTCTACGGGCAGCTCGCTTTGCTGAGCTGATCACCAACAACCCCATTCGGGTGCTTCACACAAATGTCACTGATGTAGATGAGGCTCGCAAGGCCTCGATCAATGTCAAGCGGGACTCGCAGAAGCGAGTGCTCTATATCGGTCGCTTGATGCCACACAAGGGAATCGAGATCGTTCTCGACATGGCAGCGTCGCTCGAGTCGTCTGGTATCGGCGTCGAGGTCGCGGGTGACGGGCCAGGTCGTGAAGCGGTCAAATCGGCAGCTCAGCAGGGTTTGGTCACGTTCCACGGGACAGTTATAGGCGACCATAAGTACGGGTTGATGGCCCGGTCGACAATGGTGATCGTGCCGTCATTGGCCGAGCCGTGGGGCGTCGTTGTGCAAGAAGCCCTAGCCACCGGGACCCCGGTACTGGCGAGTACCGAGGTCGGGTGTGCTCCCGAATTCCTCGAGGCCGGTGTCACGGGAGCCGTTGTCGCTGCGGATCGAGGAGCATTCGAGTCGACGGTCCGTTCCTGGATCAACAGGGCCGAGCCGAATCGGGATGCATGCGTTACGAAAGCCGAGTCCATCAACTACAGCACCGTAGCGTCAGAGCTCGAGAACGTCGTCGCTGACGTGCTGCGATGATTAGCGGTCCATCGACCCGACCCCCGTCATGGGCGATGGTGGCTATCCGCTCGGCGCGACCCCAGAGCATTCGCGAGGTCAATTGATGTGCGGATTTGCTGGCTGCGTCAACTTTAGGCCATCGCGCCCGGATCGAATTGAAGCCCTGCTGGAGTCCCGCGGGCCGGATGGTCGCGGCCTCTACGAAGACGAGTCGACCTGGTTGCTGCATCGGCGCCTTTCGATCATCGACCTTGATGCTCGCTCCAATCAACCGTTCACCTTGCCGGACGGCACGCGGCTCCTCTACAACGGCGAGCTGTACAACTATCGGGACTTCGAAGTCGAGCTGCCGAACCGAACAACCGGTGGCGACACCGAAGTAGTCGCTCACCTCGGCGACAGTCCTGGACACATTGCGCGTTTCCGCGGGATGTACGCATACGCATTGCATCGCCCGGAGGGGACAGTCCACCTCGTCCGGGACCGCTTCGGTATCAAGCCGTTGTACTTTTCGGTGGACGGAGACCGACTGATGTATGCGTCGCAGCTCCGGTGCTTTGCCGAGGACCCTGCACCCGCTTATATCTCTCGCCAGGCAGTTGCCAGCTTTCTACGGTTCGGGTGTGTTGTCTCGCCCACTATGTACGAAGGGGTGTTCGAGCTGGCTCCGGGCCATCACCTGCGGTGGCGCGAGGGTTTGATCCTCGGGATCGAGTCTGTCGATGCTACCGCTCCAGAAAGACCGATTTTGTCGACGGTTCTCCGCCAATCGGTAGAGCGACATCTAGTGTCCGACGTTCCAACTTGCGTCCTTCTAAGCGGAGGACTTGATTCCGCTGTCGTGGCAAAGCTCGCTGCAGAGTCCACGAAGCCGACTCCGGCCGCAGTTACCCTCTCAGTGGGTGGAGCGTTAGACGAGCTTGATCGGACGAAACGCACCGCAGATCACTACGGCCTCGAACTACACAGTGTTGCGTGGGCCAATGCTGACGTGATCGACCTACTAGACGAGTTCCTCGCTGTGATGGATCAGCCGACAATTGATGGTCTGAATACCTTCCTGATTTGTCGCGCTGTGCGAGATCTTGGTTTCAAGGTTGCGCTGTCGGGTCTTGGAGCAGACGAACTTTTTGGTGGCTATTCGATATACAAGCAGGCGGGTGTCGCGAAGTTCATGTCACGTCTTCCCGCCCCTCTGTTTCGGACGGCGTTGTCTGTTCTGGGACGAGGTCTCAACAAATCGAAGTTCGACCGTGTGATTGATAGTCGGCATGACACAGCAGAGCTTGGGCGAGTCAGTCGCGAATTGCGCACGCCTGCTGATGCGATGAATCTCGCTGGCAGCCCTGCCTCTGTCGATCTTCGCATTCCGGCGATTGTCGACCCGATCATGGAGGGCGAGTTCGTCCACTACATGCGGCCAATGCTCCTGCGCGACAGTGACGCCTTCTCTATGGCTTCGTCGGTCGAGCTGCGAGTGCCCTTCCTCGACGACGATGTTATGGCTGTGGCGCTTGGAAGATCCAGCATTGATCGGGCGTTCCGAGGAAAGCAGTGCATTGTCGCCGCCCTTGGTGACCTCTACCTGCAACAAGTGATCGATGAGCCTAAAACCGGATTCCGGCTCCCGATGGACAGGTGGTTCGACATAGGACCTAGCCAAGATGGTGGACCATGGTCAGGTCCATGGAGTAAGGAGGTTCTCGAACAATGGTCGGCGCATCAGGCAACGTAGTGCTTGGAATGATGAAAATCGGCCGCTGTCGCAGTACGAACATGATCCGAAGAAGCACCTGGCCCGGGCGGAAACCAGACACGGTTGCGCTCCGGACCCACATGTTAGAGTCCGCGACGACGCAGATGTGCCAAGTCCTCGAGTTGGTTCGCAACGACCCGGGCCCCCTCGCTGTGAAATCTATGTCGTCGAGTGAACGGTATGGTGCTCAGCCCGATTCGGGTCGGCGAGCAGCCCGCCTGCTTGATATCTACGCAGAGGCGACGCAATGAACCTTGCTTCGGCCAAGATGGCGAAGCCGGCGATCGTTTGGTTCAAGGCTCAGGCGCCGGGTATTCGTAACGACGGGAGCTCGCTCGTGACGATGCGGCTTGCCGAAGCTCTGGCCAGGGAATACGACATCCACCTTGTGTGCCTGCGTACGCCCTGGACCAAAGTCGATCCATCGTCATCGTGTGTGCCACCTTTCGCCTCGGTGGTCATCGCTGAGACTCCTCACCAACAGTCACCTATGCACCGCCTATTGCTGGGTGCCAGGTACTGGCTCCTTGATCGGGCAGGAAGGAGGCCAGCTGCAACGTCGATCGAAGGCGCTCGTTCAATTGTCAGACGAGTGGCCGCCGTCGTAGAGCACGTTGGAGCAGTCGCAGGCGTAGTCGAGTATTGGAGCGCTCGAAATGTCCTCAGCTCGATGCCAGCGGGAAGGAGTACCTTGATCCTCCACGACGTTGAACACATCGCCGCAAGTCACAGAACCTCATCACGTCGTAAGATGATTCTTCAGGAGGAGCTAGCCGCCTGCAACGCTGCGGACCGGGTGGTCTTCTTGTCAGATGAAGACCGATCGATGTTCGCCGATCTGGGGTTCGCTGGTGGCGCTACTGCCTTTGTGCCGGTCACTGATGCGGCGCCGCTTCGAGAGGAGACCCACGCTGCGTCGAAAGTAGTCTGTCTCGGTCACCTCGACTGGGCCCCTAACCAACGTGGTCTGTCATGGTTTCTAGAGGAAGTCTGGCCTGAGGTTCGTCGTCGCCGGCCTGATGTTGAACTCTTGGTCGTTGGACGGTCGCTTGGTATGACCGACGGCGCTGGGGTCACGTACACCGGTTACGTCGACGACCTATTGGCCACGCTTCGTCTGGCAGATGTAGGCATCGTCCCAACGCTCGATGGCACCGGCGTCAAAACGAAGACGCTCGATCTCCTTGCCGCCGGGATGCCGCTTGTAGCCACGACGAACGGTGTTCGTGGCACTTCGGCAGCCACCGCAGGTGCCTTGATCGCTGACGACCCTGATGGATTCACCGAGCATCTCCTTTCACTTCTCGGTGATGGTGAGCTCCGAGCATCATTGAGTAGGGCTGGCCGCTCAGCGCTCCGATTGCAACACTCCCAAACTGCTGTCGCTGATCGGTTGGTTCGATGACTGCCAGTCCGCTCGTCTCCATACTCGTACCGCTCTACAACAAGGCCGAGTGGGTCGAAGCTACGATCCAGTCAGCGCTAGGCCAGACGTACTCGCCTATCGAGGTGCTGGTCATAGATGATGGCTCGATCGACCGGTCCGTCGAAGTTGTTTCTGGAATTGATGACTCGCGACTGAAGCTGACTGTTCGGGAGAACCGCGGAGCGAATGCGACACGTAACGAGCTGCTTGCGAACGCCAACGGCGAGTATGTGCAGTACCTCGATGCAGACGATCTCTTGCTGCGCAACAAGCTCGAAACGCAGGTTGCGGCCCTCAACGGAGGAGCGGATGTGAGTTTGTGCCGTGTTTGGCGCGACGCTCCGGGCGGCGAACGACACCCAGACACCGACATCCTTGGGTCTACCCGAACTCTCATTCAGCACGGGGTCCACACTGCGGCGCCGTTGCATCGCAAGTCCTCACTCGAAGCAATAGAGGGGTGGAACGAGAGCCTCAACGCGTCGCAGGAGTACGACTTGCATCTTCGTCTCAAGCTTGGTGGACACTGGGCACAGGTTCACTCAGAGCCCGAGCCTCTTGCGATCTGGCGCTCCGTTCCCGGCTCGACATCGAGCGATGAGCTTCGGGTCTATCGCGCGAAAGTCGAATCGCTTCAGGGTTTGGCACCGTTCGCTCTATCGGCTCATCGCCTTGAAATTGCGTTGGCTATCACCAACGCGGCGCGCCATCTTGCCCGTTGCGGCCACCTCAGCGAAGCCCAGGCTGCACTTGCATCCGCTGTGGATTTAGACCCGGCGGCAATTGCCGAAATCCCTCGACGGATGCGCTGGGTCCGGCCTACTCATGCGCTTCTTGTCTGGGAGCGATTCGAGGCGGGTCTCCGAGCTCTTGGAACCCATCTGCGGTCGTTGAGCAGCGAAACGGCAAGGAGCTGAACGCCGATGAACTTACCTGACACCAGACCGTGCGCTCCCCCGGTAGGAATTCTCTTGACTACCCGCCTCGGGTTTCGCTTTACCAACCGGCCGCTGGCAACTGAGGCGGAGCTGGACATCCGCATAGAAATCCTTCGGAGGACTGCGCTGCGCTCGGTGACTTCGGTCGCCGCCCTGCGACCCACATGGGTGTTGCAAACCGACCCGTCGCTCGCAGCCTACCTAAGGCGGCGCGTAGGCGACGGAAGTTTCGAAGTGCCCGATGGCTGCGGAATACATGTAGTAGCTCGCTCTGGGACGGAATTCGACCAGGCTGATATAGAGCCTCTTCGCGACATCCAAGGCTGCTTTCTCTGTACTCGGCTCGACTCGGACGACTACTATATTCCCGACGTTTTAGAACGCACACTGGAGCGTAGTGATCTTAGACAGGGACTGCTTGTCGACTTCCCCCGGGGGTATCTGGCGAGTGTCAAGAAGGGACTGGTCCGTAGGCACTCCTACATTAGCCAGGGACCGTTCTACGGCATCATGACAGACTCGTCTGACCCGCTTCCAGCGATCGGGCATCATGAGCACGCCCGAGCCAAGCGGCGAGCCGTATCGGTTTCAGAACGTGCTTGGATACAAACGGTTCATGATGGGAACTATGTGACCGATTTCGATAACGCTTCGCTTGTGCTTCGGCTTAGAAAGATGCGAAGAGAGTATGTCCGGGCCAAGGGCATTCGTTCGTTACGTGAGTCGTCGGCTCGCTTGCTCGACTTGGTGCCGCTTGGGAAAGCGGATGAAGCGCGAATAGCTCAGCACCTCTAC
>CAZSTV010000260.1:4105-8155 GCA_964609665.1 uncultured Acidimicrobiaceae bacterium | reverse complement strand
TTGTTGATGACCTCGCGCGCTCCGGACATCACGTCGGCGTTTGCACCGCCACCGATGTCCAGGAAGTTGGCGGGTGCGCCGCCAACCTGGTTGACCACGTCAACGGTGCTCATGGCAAGCCCGGCGCCGTTGGCGATCACGCCGACGGAACCGTCAAGCCCGACATACTGCAGGCCCTTCTCATGCGCCGCCTCTTCGCGCTCGTCGCGGGGCTGGGTGGCTTCGTACTGCTCATAGTCGGGGTGCTCGTAGACGGCGTTGCCGTCCAGGCTGACCTTGGCGTCCAGCGCGTGGACCTCGCCCGTGGGCTTGAGGATCAACGGGTTGATCTCCACCAGGTCGGCGTCACCCTCGGTGTACGCGGTGTAGAGCTTCATGAGAATGTCGACCGAGCCTTCGGTTGCCTGCGGGTTGAGGTTGGCAGCAGCCACCCACGCCCGGCAGGCCTCTTCGGTAAGGCCGACCACCGGATCGATGTGAATCTTGGCGATTGCGTCGGGGTTCTCTTCGGCGACGGTCTCAATCTCGACGCCACCCTCGGCGCTGAGCATGCCGAGGTGGAGCTTGGCCGAGCGGTCGAGTGTGAAGCTGGCGTAGTACTCCTCGGCGATGTCCGAGGCGTTCTCGATCCAGATGATCTCGACGATGTGGCCCTTGATGTCGAGGCCGAGGATGTTGGAGGCGTGCTCCCGGCACTCCTCGGCGTTCTCTGCAAGCTTGACGCCGCCTGCCTTGCCACGGCCACCGGTGTGTACCTGTGCCTTGACAACGACGGGGTATCCGACCCGGTCCGCTATGGCCACCGCTGCATCAACGTCACCGGTTGCTTCCCCGTCTGAGACGGGAATGCCGTAGGTGGCGAAGAATTGCTTGCCTTGATATTCCAGTAGGTCCACTGCTTGCCCCTTATGAGAGTGAGTTGTGAAGACAGAATGTGAGGGAAATCGTGCCGAAGAAATCATACGGCGGTGTTGGCCAAAGCCATGACGAGTAAAGCACTGGTCGGCTCGCGACGCCGAAACGTACGGTGACGGAACCGGTCCGGGATCCTGCGATACTAGTGTCCTGGCGGTGGAACCCAGCGGTGCCACGCCATCAGTTCACCTACGAATCAGTCCAGTACTTCGAACTCCAGAAGGCGGTTACCAATGCCCGTTGCCCAGGGAGGGCCCACCCCGGCCCGCCAAGCGATCTTCATCGGTCTCGGGGCGCTCCTTGGCCTTTTGGCGGTGGTGTTCCTGGTCACCAGGTTGGATCAGCTCGGCGGCGACGAGGATGCCACTGTCCAGGTCGGCGACCCGATTTTCTCGATCGGCGCCGCCGCCGACGTTGCCGAGGCCATCGAACTCCAGGGCCCGCTGTTGCTCCCCGATGCCGCCAGCGGCGATCGAGACCTCTGGATTCATCACCTTGGCACCAACCCCGAGCGGGATTGGGTTGCCTTTGCGGTACGCCCGCAAGACTCGTCGCGGGACTGCTTCGCCAACTGGAATGGCGCTGACGAGACCTTCGTCGACACCTGCGACGGCACGGTCTATCCGGAGAATGGTGAAGGGCTTGAGCAATATGCCGTATCTGTGGACGCCGAAGGTGATCTGACTATTAACCTCAATGCCCTTGACTAGAACAGAACGATCCTGATCCACCCGACCGCCGTCAAGAGGTGACATCGGACAGGTGATATCGGTACGTTCTCCCGGAGGCGGCAATGCTGCTGGCGCAACTGACCGACACCCACATCATCGACCCGGAAGGCGATAACGAACTGCTGGTGGACAACAACCACCGGTTGGCCCTGGCAGTCGAGCGTCTCAACGCTGAGACCGTGCAACCCGAGGTGGTCATTGCCACCGGCGACCTGACCGACAACGGCACCGTCGTCGAGATGGAGATTCTGGCAGAGCTGTTGGCGCCGTTGCAGGCCCCGCTGCTCGCCCTCCCCGGCAACCACGACGACCGTGCAACGTTCCGAACGGCCTTCGACATGCCGTGGGCCACCACCGACTCGCACCTCAGTTGGGTGACCGACGTCGGTGACCTTCACATCATCGGGCTCGACACGCTGCTACCCGGCACCCACGGCGGCATGTTCGACCCCGAACGGCAGCGTTGGCTGACCGAGGCGCTCGACGCTTCCGGCGCCAGGCCCACGGTAATCGCCATGCACCACCCACCGTTTCTGAGCGGCATCGGTTGGATGGATTCGATGCGACTCGACGGGATAAAGATCTTCACTGAAATCGTCGCTCGTCGTTCCAATGTGATCAGGATTCTCTGTGGGCACCTTCATCGGCCCCTGACCGCCACCATCGGCGGCGTCACCACCACCGTCGGCCCATCGACAATCCATCACGTGGAGCTCGACCTCCATCCCGATGCATCGATAGAAGTGATCCGGGATCCGGCGGGCTACCAGCTGCACAACTACGTCGACGACGTCTGGGTCAGCCACATTCGCTACATCGACACCGGCGAGGGGCCGATCAGCCCGAAGTGGTCTGAGTAGCGGGTTCTGAACGGCCTGTGAACCAGTGGTGATCTCGGCCGGGTCAGCACTGGTTCCGGGGCCGCCGTCCGCCATACTGGTGGCCGTGAATCGTGTCGACCCTTCCGATGCCGAGGGGACCCCAACACCCGACCCCACGAGTCGGCGGGCGTTCCTGGCCGGCGCCGGGGCAGCCGCGCTGGTCGGCATAGGCGCCGCCTGCACGCCGGGAGAAGACGACACCGGAGCCGATGGGTCCGAAAGCACCGAGAGCACCGAGACGGCCGGGGACGGGATCGACCATCGTGCCCCCACCGCCCCGATCGCCTTCCGTGATCGGCATCAGCGCGGGGTGCTTCGGGCCCAGGCCGCGGCCGGTCTGGTGGCGTCGTTTGACGTTGCGGTCTCCACTCCCGAAGAGCTGCAAGAAGCCCTCCAGGGGTTGAGCGTTGAGATCGAGCGGATCATGGGCGGCCAGTCAACCGAGGACGCGGACGAGATTCTGCCGCCGCCGGACTCGGGCATTCTCTCTGCCCCACCCGGAACCACATCGGTGGTTCTCGCCTATGGGGCGTCGCTGTTCGACGACCGTTTCGGGTTGGCAGACCAACGGCCGACCGAACTGATCGCCATGCCGCAGTTCTTCAACGACCGCCTGGTACAACCGGAACTGTCTCACGGCGACATCGCCCTCATCATCTCCTCCGACACTCAGCAGGGGGCGGTCCACGCGCTGCATCAGGCCGTGCGGGCCACCAACCGCAAACTCCAGCTCCGATGGGTGCAGGAGGGATACAACGAACTGCTCGGACCCGAGGCCAACAGCGTTGCGCCGGGACGAAACCTGATGGGCTTTCGAGACGGCACCTCCAACCTCGACACAGCGGACGACGCCGTGATGGACTCCCACGTCTGGGTGCAGGAATCGGACGACGAGCCGGCGTGGGCGACCAACGGCACCTACGTTGCGGTCCGGATCGTGCGGATTCTCGTCGAGTTCTGGGCGACGGCGGCATTGGTTCGCCAGGAACAGATCGTCGGCAGGCGCCGGGCCTCCGGCGCTGCACTTGGCCAGGACCCCGCAGCCGAAGAGCCGGCGTTCGCCGCAAACCCGGACGACCAGGCCGTCCCGCTCCAGTCCCACATCCGACGTGCCAACCCCCGCACCCCCGGAGCGGGCCGCATCTTGCGCCGCGGTTTCAGCTATCTCAACGGTGTTGACGGCGGTGTCATGGATCAGGGTCTACTGTTTCTTTCGTATCAGCGGGCGCTGACCACGGGCTTCCTCGAGGTGCAGAGCAGACTCGAGGGAGAACCGATGGAGGACTACATCAAACCGGTCGGTGGCGGACTGTTCTTCATTCCGCCCGGCCCCGGTGATGATGGCTGGCTCGGGCAGTCCGTGTTTTTATGACCGACAGGTTTGTCAGGTTCGGTGAACGGCGTCCTGATGCGGTGCAGATGCCGGGCCAGAAACGGGCCCCGCTCAACGCTGTCCTGCGCAGGATCGGGTTTGCGCTGTCCCTGGTGATCTTTGTTGCCCTGGTGGTCCGCTTCGGCCGCGG
>CAZSTV010000260.1:0-4095 GCA_964609665.1 uncultured Acidimicrobiaceae bacterium | reverse complement strand
GGCTACGTGGACGTGACCGGCAATCCAATCAGCTTCATCGATGCGCTGTACTACGCATCGGTCACGGTGACCACCACCGGCTATGGCGACATAACCGCCGTAAGTACCGGGGCTCGCCTGGCAACCATCTTTCTCATCACCCCAGCCCGTATTCTGTTCCTGATCCTGGTGGTCGGAACAACGGTTGAGGTTCTGACCGAGCAGTCGCGACAGTTGCTGCTCACAAAACGCTGGAGGCAACAGGTGAACAACCACTACCTGATCTGCGGTTTCGGAGCGACCGGTAGCAGCGCGGCGGCCGACCTGATCAGCCGCGGCATCTCGTCCGAAGAGATCGTGGTCGTCGACAACGAGGAGGACGTGGTCGCTGAAGCCACGCGACGGGGCTTCGTTTCAATTCAGGGCGATGCCTCCCAGAGCGCCGTGCTTCACCTGGCCGGAGTAGCCGATGCCAAAGCCGTCATCGTCACGCCGAACCGCGATGACACCGCTGTCCTGATCACCTTGACCGCCCGGGAGCTCAACGCAAACGTCCACATCGTGGCCAGCGCCCGCGAGCAGGAGAACCTGCATCTGCTGCGCCAGGGCGGTGCCAGTGAAGTGATCGACGCAACCGCCGCGGTGGGGCGCATGCTGGGGCTCGGAACTTTCGCCCCCGGCGCGGTCCGAGTTTTCGACGACCTGCTCGATGCCAGCGACGGGCTGGAGCTGGCCGAGGTCACGCCGGACCTCTCAAGCGGCACGCCATCGGTTCCGGCCAGGACCGGGCTTGTGGTAGTGCTCCGCAACGGTGAACGGCTCCGGGCCGATCAGGTCACCACGCTTGAACCGAGCGATCGTCTGGTCGTCCTTCGAGACTCCGACTACTAGCTCACCGCTGCGAAGCTCCGGCGAACGCTCCTTAGCAGGGAGCTGCTTCCCATGTCGTCACCTGCCAACCGTCGGCCGTCTGTTCGACATTCACGACCACAACGGGGTTGTCCGGTGGGTAGACGTAGCTGATGTTGTCGTCGTCGATGAGCAACGCGGTGTAGCCGCTCACACCCAACGGTGGGTCCATCGCCTGTCCTGGCCCGTCTACAAACGCGGCCAGCGCTTGGGCGGGGTCGGCCACTACCGGCTGGGAAGCCACACCGGACCTCGGCGGATCATTGGGGAGACCATCACAGCTTCCCGTCGCCGGAAGGCGCGGTGCCTCGGTGGCCTCCTGCGTCCCGCTCACTCGGTCCTGGCCGCCGGAGTCGTCACTGCCCGAATCTTCACTCTCTCCGCTGCCCGAACCGTCCCCGAGCGGACCGACTGCCGGGTCCAACTCGGCGATGGACAATGGCAGGCCGAACGACAGTTGACCGGAGAGCGCCGAGCTCCACCATTCGCCCGCAGCGGGGTCGCCAAGAACGGAGAACTGCAGGATGGCGCACGGGTCCTCGACGATCGATTGGGTGGATGAGGGCGACAGAATCGCCAGGACATGGTCCCCGTCGGGGCCAAGCGTCGAACGAGGGAAACTCAGGACATCGGCATCGCCAAGCGACGTCAGATCGGTGCGGCCGATCAGTGCCGGGTCGACGGGCCAGCGAAGTTCGATGGAAGCATCAGCGCCCGGATAGTGCCAGACCTGCTGGTTGGTGAGCGGTGCGGTCACGGCCTGTGGAGACGGTCCGACCGCAAGCGGGCCGAGCAAACTCCCGACGGCAACCGTCAGGGGCGCTTCGGTACCACACGGCTCTGAGAAACCGATCGGATCGAGCGCAAACTCCAGGATGTTCAACATCGTGCCGCCGACGTTTTGGGCTCGGACAACCACCAGCTGCGGACCCGCTGCCAACTCCAGCTCGAACCGGTCGCCGTCAGTGCTACCTGCGGTCCCAAGCAACGGGGCGTCAGCAGGTCCTATGCCGTCCGGGTTCGGGGAACTGGGGATCGGCACACCCTGCGATGTGGTGACGTCAACGACCAAGTCCTCGGTTCGAGTATCGGTGAGAACAACACGCATCCCATCGAGCGAGCGCTCGGCCTCGACCAACTCGATCCCATCGGTCGTTGCTGCGACGACGCTGAAACTCGAGTCGAATCTCGACTCGCGACGGCGAACCAGAACTGACCCCGATTGGTCGATATCGGCCTGGGAGACCGACCAGCGGAAAAGGGTCAATGGGCCGACGGCATCGACCTGTCGCGCCGAGTGCGGAAGATCCGGTAGCCGCTGATTCAGGTAGGACGCCACCTGGCCCTCCGCGGTGGATTCGCGGTAGTCGGTGTAGGCCGCCGAACCGGACTCGACGTCGACCGCTTCTGGGAAGAGCGCCAAGAACTCCTCGATCGTGGAAGTCGAGTCATCGACAGCCTCCCCATCGGCCGTCTCCCGGTCGACGATGTCCTCACCGGAGATATCACCGTCGGGGAGCCCGCCCTCAGGGGGCTCTTCATCCTCGACGACGTCCGGTTCGGTGGCGATCCGTTGGCCGGTTCCCGCCGCGGTCGAGGCTTCATCGCGGTTGGCGACGAACAGCAATCCTCCCATGATCAGAAGGAGTGTTGCAGCGACACATAGAGCGAGCGTCAGGGGTCGTATCGGCGGGCCGGCCATCGGGTCGCCGATATCTCGCGCCGCGTAGGTTGATGTGGTGAACGCGGGCGGTTCGCGACGCTGTGCATCCGGCCCAATGTCGTTGGAGCGCCGTTCGAGCATCTCCCGCACGCGCTCTTCGATGTCGCTCATCGGTCGATCTCCTTCCTGAGCTGCTTAAGCCCCCGATGGATGGAGGTGCGGACGGTGGCGGGCCGACAGCCAAGGATCTCGGCGATCTCGGCATGGGCCATGCCGCCGTAGTAGCGCAGAACAATCGCTGCCCGACGCTTCGGGTCCAGTGTGCAGAGCACGTCCCACAGCTCATCTGGCTCGTTCAACACCGGGTCTGGCGGCAACGGTTCGTGGGCTTTTGCCACCTGCTGGCGCCGACCCCAGCTGCGGCTTCGGTTGACAACGGTCGTCCGTAGATACCGCAGCGGATCATGAATCTCCGACCCGGCCTGGCTCACCGCGATAAAGGCATCCTGAACAACTTCTTCCGCTACCGCCCGCCGCCCCGTGAGCAGGTAACTCAGACGAACCAGGTTCAACCATTCGGCGCGGTACATGGCGATCAGCGAGTCGGGCCATCGGCCATCGACAACGTCATCGTCCTGGCGCACAGGCGCATCTTTGCCCATTACCTGTCCAGACGTGTAGCACCCCCAAGATGTTCCCCAAAGCCAAAACAATTGGGCCATGCCGGAACAACAACCTTTCGGAGTGGTGCCAGACTGGCCCCGTGGCACCTCACGAACATCTCCAATGGCTCGACGACAATGTCAGCTGGTTTGAGGCGATTCCCAAAGAGTCGTTCAACGTCGACGTGGCGAACTGTCCAGGGTGGGACGTCGAGGACGTACTGACCCATCTCGCCTACGGACTGGGCCTTGGTTACCCGTACGCGCTGTCTGCCTCGCCGGATGCCGATGCAGCACTGGTCTGGAGCGATGTCCCGTGGCCGGAACAGCTGCCATCCGGGGCAGCGGCGATGGAGGCATTCAGCACCCACCTGCGGCGCTGTCTCACCACGTTTCGTTCAACCGACCCCGATCTCCCCTGCTGGACCTACGAGGGTCCCGGCCATGCCCGCTTCTGGTTTCGGCGGGCCGCCATCGAGACGACGCTGCATCGGATGGACGTTGCGGACGCTCTTGCGCTCGCCCCGACGCCGCTGCCCCTCGACCGGGTGGAGGACGCCGTCGCTGAAACGATCGACTTTGCGCTTCCTCTCGCGGCGACCATCGTCGGAACTCAGGCACCATCGGTGAAAATCAACGTGGAGGGCCTTGACCGACCATTGATCCTTGGCGGCGGCGACGTCCGGTCGGAGCTGAGCGGACGCGGCGACGACGTGTTGGCGGCGCTGTGGGGGCGACACCGCGACCGGGTGGAGATCCACGGCGACCCAGAGGTTGCCCAGGTGTGGATGTCGCTCATCACCGAAGCCTTCGCAGGCCGCTGAATCGGTGGAGGTGGAGGAGGGACGTGGATCGATGAAGATTCGACTAGCTGAACCAGGC
>CAZSTV010000259.1:0-8255 GCA_964609665.1 uncultured Acidimicrobiaceae bacterium | reverse complement strand
GGTGTAGATCTCTGAACTCCCCGAATAAGTAAAAAAAACGGAAGAAGATCCGGTACATGATCGAAGAGATGTCCGTCGAATGGGAGTCAGGACATCGGGCGCCGTAGTAGCCGCCTTCGGAGTAACTCATGTGACTCTGATCGGACAGGTAGGTGCCGGAGTCCTCATCGAAACACTGCGGGAAGGAGATCTGCATCTCCAACGAGTTCCCAGCTCCGGAACAATCAGGTATGAGCGCCTGGCGGCGATCGTTCGATCGATACATCGGACCGCAGCTGAAGCTGATGACCGGCTGGGAACCGACGCCGCCGGTCGGCGTGGTCTGAGGTGACGTTGCACCACCATTGCCTGCGATCATCCGGAGATTCTCGGGGAACGGGTCGACCAACTCGTTGGCTCCGTTGAGCCGGAAGTTGTCGTTCTTGTAGTACACCATGATCTGCTCAGGGAGCAGAGCGTTGCCCTGGGCATCGAGCAGGGCCGGGACCCAGTACGAGGTCCGGTTCAAGTCCTCGCCGTTGCATGTGCCAGTACCGGAGTTCAGCAGCGAGTCGTAGGTGCTGTACGCGTTGGCTTCGGTGTTGCCGAAGAACATGTGGAGGTGAGCTCGGCCGGGCTGGTTGGGGAACACGATTGGATCGTCGTATGCGAAGTGGCTGACCTCGCACTTCACCCGGAAGTAGCCGCTGTTGGTCGTGTCCAGCAGACCTTCGTTGTAGATGTCACGATTGACGGTGAGATCGCTCACCTCGATCTGGTCTGCCGGAACCCCACGAAACTCGTTGTCGTCGTACTGACGGTTGCGAGTGTTGTTGCCAAGGATCAACGCCAAGTTTTCGGCCGCGTCGAGCTCATGCGGCATGGACATTGAGGTCGGCGTGTCTGGTGCTGACGTTGTCGTGACCGACGATGGTGTAGTGGGAGCTGGCGGGGCTGGAACCGTCGGCGTGGTAGTCGATACGCCGGTAGTTGATACGTCGGTGCTCTTCGGCTCTGTGCTCTCGGGTTCTGTCGTTTTCGGTTCTGTTGTCTTTGGTTCTGTAGTTTCGGGTTCTGTCGTTTCCGGTTCTGTGGTCTTCGGATCGGTCGTTTCGGGTTCTGTGGTGCTGGGCTCCGTCGTCGACGGATCCGGCACGACCGATACCACCGTGGTCGGCTCACTGTCGAGGAGGGCATCACAGTCTTGGCGTGGGGCATCCGGCAGGTCCCGGATGACGGGCCACACCACCTGGGTGAGCTGTGCGCCCTTCGCAACGAGGTAGTTTCGACAGTCGCTGCCTACCCAATGCTTCGAATCACCAATACGAAGCCAACCGTCGGACCCGTCACCCCACTTGTCGAGAGTGATCAGAACCTGGGGACCGGTCTTGGGAACCAGGAGGGTGCTGCAGTCTTGGCGCGGGGCATCCGGCAAGTCCCGAATGACCGGCCACTCCACCTGGGTGAGCTTGGCGCCCAAACCGACCAGATAGTTTCGGCAGTCACTGCTTACCCAGTGCTTCGAGTTGCCAATACGAAGCCAGCCATCGGACCCCTTATTCCACTTGTCGGCTGTGATCAGGATGCGGGAGCCGTTCGTCGGGATCAGTAGTGTGCCGCATTTCTGGCGTGAGGCATTCGGCAGGTCTCGAATGACGGACCACTTGACCTGGGTGAGCTTGGCACCCTTGTCGACAAGCTGGCTTCGGCAGTCGCCGCTTACCCAGTGCTTCGAGTCACCGATGCGGAGCCAGCCATCGGATCCGTCCGCCCACTTGCTGGCGGTGATCAGAATCTCGGCGGGCGAACCATCGGATGCCTCCGCCTGGCCGTTACCACCCAGCAACGTTGCAGCTCCCGCCACACCGACCATAAGAACTGCAACCGCAAGCCAAGAGAACCGTCGACCTAAAAGTCGACGACTCGATCCCGGGAGTCCAAAACGCATAGCGCCCGCCTCATTCAATTGGTGAAACTTGGTAAACCCGCCATGGGTTTCCAACGAGGCTTACCGGGTAGTAGAAGGGGTTCGCCTGTTGGTCCGCCGTCACCTTATCGCAACAAAAGCCCGGCAATCAATCATTACTTGCAATCAATCCAGCTAGCGCAGTAACGAGGCCTCGGCGAGGTTGAACCACGGCGTGACCTGACGTCGAAAGCTTCGCCAGTGCTCAAGCACACGGGCGAAGTCCTCATCGCCCGACGCGATGCCATCCAGCAGGAGACCCGAGGCCGCCCGGGCCGCCTCCATCACCTCATCGGGGAAGACCCGCAGTTCTGTGCCTGCGGCCACCAGGTCGTTGAGCGCCTGGCCGTTCCTGGCGTCGTAGAGGGCCATGGTCCAGAGCATGGTTTCTGCGGCAGCGGAGCGTATTGCCTCTTGATAGGTCGCTGGCAGCTCGTTCCACCGATCGAGGTCGATCTGAATTTCAAGGGAAGCGCTCGGCTCCCAGAACCCCGGGTAGTAGTAGAACCGGGCTCGCTCCTGCAGCCCGAGGTTCTTGTCATCCTCGGGGCCGATGAACTCGGCAGCGTCGATGTCACCCGAGTCCAAGGCCGATGCCAGGTCACCAGCGGCGAGGTTCTCCACCTCCACCCCGAGCTCGGTCATCACCTGACCCCCGAGGCCGGGGATGCGCATCTTGAGTCCTCTGAGGTCTCCGGCGACGTTGATCTCGCGGTTGAACCAGCCGCCCATCTGGGCGCCGGTCGAAGCGACCGGGAACTGGATGACGTTGAACGTCTCGGCGTAGAAGTCCTGCAGCAACTCCAGCCCACCCGCTGCGTACAACCACGAATACTGCTGTCTGGTTGTCAGGCCGAACGGCATCGCGGTCCCGAAGGCCGCCACCGGGCTTGCGTCGAGGTAGTAGTACGAGGCTGTCGTCCCCGCGGGTGCCAGACCGTCTCGCACCGCGTTCAGCACGTCGAGCGGGCCAGAGATGTCGCCGGCTTCGCGTGGGTTCAGGGTGAAACGACCACCGGTCAGCGCCGCCACTCGCCCCGCAAAGTACTCGTTGCTGGCCCACAGGGTCGAGAGGGCCGGGCTCCAACTGGAGGCCATCTCCCACGTCAGTTCCGGAAGTCCGACGTCGGCCTGATCCGACGCAGACGTCCCGGTCGAATCCGAGGCCTGGGTGTCAGCAACACTGGTGGTCGTCGTCGCTGCGGCATCACCATTTCCAAGACTGCAACCAGCAAGTAGGGCTCCCCCTACCGTGCCGAGCCCTACGGACCGGAGGAAATCACGGCGCGGTGTGGGGCCGCAGGTTCCGGTGTCGTCTTGATCAGTCATTGGGGCCGCCTCTCGTTCGATGCAACGCTAGCGCAGCTCACATTGACCGCCGGGTAGCCGGTGCGCCATTGCCAGCACCGGCCAACGTCCGAAGTCGAAACACAAACGTTGGCCCGTCAGAGGAGAACTGCACCCCATCGCCGTCGGCAAGCTCAGAACTCCTCACCTGGGCGCCATTCACATAGGTGCCGTTGGCGGACCGAGTGTCGACGACGGTCCAGATCCCTCGGCTACACCTCACCTCCGCATGCGAGGACGAGACGGTCGGGTGGTCGATGGCAATGTCGCAACGATGCCCAGGATCCTTGCGTCCGACCGTGGTCCGTCGACCGGCCAGACGAATCTCTGGATCGCCGTCGAGGGGGACCAGCGAAGCGGCATCAATATTGACCGTCGTATCACCCGTCAGGTCATCGCCGTCACGGTCTGCGTTCCAGCGCCGGGTGGCGGCCAACCTGGTTCCACGCAACGACAGCGGCGATGGCGGTGCGGCCAGTCGCGTTGCAGGGGCGACACCGGGAAGCTTCGGCGTTGCAGGCACCCGCTCTGGCGCTGCGACCTCAGGCGCCGCCTCAAACTCTGGCGCTGTCTTGACCTCGGGCGCTGCCTTGATCTCGGGCGCTGTCTTGATCTGGGGCGTTGCCTTGATCTCGGGCGGTGCCTTAACCCGGGGCGCTGCCTTGACCTGGGGCGCTGCCTTGACCTGGGGCGCTGCGTGAGCTCGGGCTGGGCGTCCGTCTACGACAAATGCAGACATCGAGATCGCCACCTGCAGCTCTGCCGGAACCGAGTAGCCGAGCTTGACCGCTCGCCTGCCGACCTCAACGGCGAGATCTCCGACAACCCGCTCCAAACCACCATCGATGTTGTTGGACAACCGCCAGTAATCCTTCGGGCTGACCTGCACCTGGAGCCTCTTGGCGAGGTAGCGCTCACCGGCAACCGAAACGGTCACCTCGGTCAGTGCGACCACAACGATCCGTCGCTGGAGCGCCAGCAGATCCAAATGTCTGGCGGGAAAGAACACGGGCTTCACCCGGCTCTCAACAAACCGTCCGAGGTGCTCTGCTATCCGCGAGACCGAGGTGGCGATGACAACGACCGCTGCCGCTGCGGTCACCAAAAGAACTACCACTACGACGATGTAGACACTGCTCATGAACTCATTCCTCTCGTGAGTTGGTTCGGACCGGAACACCGAACCGCTGACGTAGTTCCATCATCGATCGCCCCCTCCTGCCGGTACATGTGGGGCGCCCCCCATGGACCTCTAAGTGATGGTCATGGTCGAATTGAACGAAACGAGGAGTGTTTCAGCGGAAAGCGAGGCGAGGACTATGCTCGTCTGTTATGAAGGGGCATGTGGGCGGACACCCGGCGGTTTCCGGTCGTCCGCGCCGCTGCGCATGACCGACGGACCTGCAACCGCCCTCCGCGTATCGATCGGTGAGCGCACGGTGCTGCTCGACCGGTGCGAGCGGCTGGAGTTCGGGCGTGCCGATGGGCCGGGTCAGATCTCAGAGTCCAGCGCGGTGAGCGCAATCCACGGGATCATCACCACCACCGCCGAAGCCTGGTCGGTCACATCCAGCGGACGTTTCCATGGATTCAGCGTGCTCGATGTTGAGACTCCTTCACGTCTTGTTGTCCCCATCGGAGCCGGCCCCATCACCGTTCCGTTTGCCCGGGCAGTCATCGCCGTCGAGGTTGAGCACCATCGCTACCTCCTAGAGGTTGACGCTCGCCCGCTCGCGGCCCGCAATTGGGCCGGCGCATGGAGCTCGTATCTGAACCGCCGTCCTGGGCCACAGCCGCTACCTCCGGAGCACGCAGACGAGACTGCGGACACCAGCCTGGCCTGGGCCGGGGCTCACTTTGTCGATCGCTCGGGACGGCCGCTGCGGTGGTATCAGGTACTGGTAGCCATGTGTGAGCCACGCCTGCGACTTCCCGCTTCCACCCGAGAGGACCGCATCCCCTCCAACAAGGAGATCGCCCAACGGCTCGGCGTTACGGTCGGGGTCATCGAGAACCACCACCTCGACCGGCTACGGAGCGAGCTTGGCTTCCCCCGCTTCAGCGAGCAGATGCGCCTCGGTGCCGTGCTGCTCGCCATCAGCCAGGGGCTCGTCACCCCGGCAGATCTGACGGTGTTGGACCAGGGAGGTTCGCAATGAGCGGCACGACACCGGGCCGCCGGGTCTATCTTCCAACCGGCCGAGAGTTCCCGAATTGGACAGTGACTACTCACGTTGCCGACGGGGCGATGTCATCGGTGTATCGGGCTCGCTACACCGGGCTACGGGTCAACGAGAACCCCACCGAGGCTGCGCTGAAGATCACATCGCTCCTTCCCGCTGACCGCGAACGGTTGGTGGAGGAGTACGAGACGGCTCGGCGTTTCAGCGGTCACCCTCAGGTGGTGCAGGTCTACGACGTCTTCGAGACCGACACCACCGAGTACGGACGCTGCGTGGTGCTCGTCCATGAACTCGGCGAGGAAAGCCTGAAGGACTACCTGGACAAGTCCGGTGCGCTGACCCGCCTGGAGTTGCAGCGTCTGGCGCACCACATGGCAAACGGCATCGCAGCCCTCCACGAGGCCAAGATCATCCATAGCGACATCAAGCCGGCGAACATTCTGTCGTTCCAGTCCGGCTGGAAGATCGCCGATCTTGGAGCCGCCGCAGTCATCAACTCGCACGCGACAAACAGCAGTATCACGTCGGCCGACTACTACGCGGGCACCTTGGCCTACGCCACGCCAGAACACGCCATGGCACTCCATGAGGGGCGGGTGCCGCCGCCGGTCCACCGCAATGCCGACACCTGGGCCTTCGGCGTGGTGCTGCACGAGGCTGCCACAGGAACGCACCCGTTCCCAAGCACCGCGGCCTTGATTGCCGGCACGCCGACTATCGACCCATCGCTGTCCCCAGAGGTGGCGGACCTCGTGCAGGCCTGCCTGTCACCTCCCGAGTTCAGGCCACGAGACGGTGCTGCGCTCTTGACGCTTCTGGAGCAGCCTCCAACCGCAGCAGCCGTCCCAGCCGCCGTACCGACCCCAGCCGTTGCGGGCGCCGACGGTGCGCTCGACACACCTGCGCCGGTCCCGGCCGACACCGTCACGGCCGCGGTCCCCGTCGGGGCCGCGGCGGACGAAGCGGCACAAGCACCGCCACCGGCGGAGATCAATCCGTCCACCGACATCGTTGCGGCGGAGCCCTGGGGCCCGAGGCGCTACATGCTGCTTGCAGCATCGATCGCAGCGGTGCTCCTGGTCGGGGCCGCCATCTGGACGCGGCAGAGGGACATCGGCGCTGAGGACCCGGAGACCGTCTCCACGGCGACGAGCGCCGACGACGCAGGGACCGAACCGGCGACGCCATCATCGGAGGAGCCGTCGCCTTCTGTCACCGCCGCAGCTGATGGCGCCACAGACTCAGACCGTGTCGAGGACGCCGACCCAAGCTCCGACACGACGCCTGCCATCCGTGGCGCTCTAACCTCGGGGACAGTGACGTTGACCGGCGTGGTCCCGACGCTCGAAGATGAGCGCTCGCTTGTCGGCCTTATGGAGTCCGTGGTCGGTCGGGGCAACGTTGAAAGCAATGTGGAAATACGCCCCGGTGCTCCGCAGCCGGTCGACCTGTCGCTCGATATCGCTGATGACATCCAGTTCGCTGTCGGAAGCGCCAACATCGCCCCCGAGTTTCTTCCCACCCTCGACCAGATCGTGACGCTCATGAAGCTCGATCCAAACCTGACCGCGGTCGTAAAGGGCCATACCGACAACACCGGCGACAAGGTGGAGAACCTTGCGCTCTCCCAGCGCAGGGCCGAAGCCGTCGTCTCCTACGTCGCCTCTCAGGGCATCAACCGGTTCCGTTTGGAACCCCAGGGCCGAGGGAGCACCGAGCCAATCGCCGAAGAGGCAACGAGCGAAGGTCGTCGTCAGAATCGCCGGATCGAATTCGCGCTGCAGGGCCTGCGGCTCACGCCATAACCGCCGACGACCAACAAAACCCGGGGCGTCGACGCATCGCTCTCCCCTACCCTGCTCGGACATGGAATCGATCGAGACGCCGCGGCTTGTTTTGCGCCCGATCACGCTGGGAGACATCGACCTCCTCGTGCAGCTCGATGCAGACCCCGAGGTGATGCGCTACATCTCAGGCGGCCGCCCATCGACGCCGACCGAAATTCGTCAAACGGTTGAGGAGTCTCTCGGTCACCGGTGGATCGCATCGGAGCGTGCGACCGACGACTTCATCGGCTGGTTCAGCTTGCGACCGTCGGCGCCCGCGGAGGCAGAGCTCGGCTACCGACTCCGCCGCCAGGCGTGGGGCCGCGGTAACGGTTCCGGCGGTGTGAGGGCGCTCATCGACTACGGCTTCAGGGAGCAGAAGCTGGACCGGATCTGGGCTCAGACCATGACGGTCAACGTGAACTCTCGACGGGTGATGGAGGCGTGCGGCATGCGCCACGTTCGCACGTTTCACTTCGACTGGGGTGAGGTGATCGACGGGTCCGAGGAGGGCGACGTCGAGTACGAGCTGCTGCGGGAAAACCAGTGGCTGAACTTGGTGACAGCTACGTGAGAAATATGGACGTTGAGTAGGGTGAGGCGAACCATTCGCCGCCTACCTGACGGAGACCCCATGACAACTGTTGCGCTGACCGGTGATGAGATTCATGACCTCACCAGGTCCTGTCTGCTCGCCAACGGATGCAACGAAGCGAACGCCGAGGCTGCCGCCAGGACCATCGCGTCAGCGGAACGCTGCGGCGCGGTTTCTCACGGCCTGTTCCGGCTCCCCGGCTACATCAAGTCGCTCAAGAGCGGCAAGGTCAACGGAGACGCGTCACCTCGTGAGGAGCACCTGTCGGCCTCGGCCATTCGACTTGATGGTGACCGGGGATTCGCACCTCTCGCCATCGAGTACGGCACACCGCTTCTGGCAGAGGCAGCGGCCAGCAC
>CAZSTV010000258.1:333-8287 GCA_964609665.1 uncultured Acidimicrobiaceae bacterium | reverse complement strand
CGGAAGTGTCTGCGCTCATGCCTTAAGGCTCGGCACTTTGGTGCCGGTTATTAGTCCGGAGCTGGACATCACGGTCGGACGAGAGAGTCCAACGCGGTGCCTGGCGAGCGTCAACGGGTCCTCAACCGGAGACCGAAACGCCCTTTCCAACCGTCAAGCGGTCACGCCATGGGCGCGTGCCGGCAACCGATTCAACGAATGATCGTTGCCGGTCTGACAGGTTGGTCGGTGGCGTGTCGAGCGTGGTTGGCTCGGTGTAGAGCTCTTTGAGGCCCTCCCTGAGGAGCTTGATGGCCTCGTCCTTGATTTGGCTTGCTCGTGACTGGGTGACGCCAAGCAGATCGCCGAGTTCGGTGACGGTGCGGCCCTCGAAGTAGTAGCCGATGACGACCATGCGTTGGCGTTCCGGTAGGAGGGCGATGCCGTCACGTAGGTAGCCGATCAGCTCGTGGTGATCGACCAGCTCTTCGGCGCCGGGGCCGTTGTCCATGACGGTTGCCGACACCGGAACAGGGCCGTCTTCGGCACCGGTCGGGCGGTCGAGCGAATCGAGCCGGGCCTTGGCGATGTCACGGCGGAGCTGGTCCAGTTGTTTGGTGTCGCACGACATTTCGCGACTGAGGGCGGCCATCGTTTCGGCCTGGAACCGGCCGTGCTTCTCCTCGGCCTTGTTGAGCTGGCGCTCCATGGCCCGCACTGAGCGTGGGGCCCAGTCGGCCTGACGCAACATGTCGATGATCGCGCCTTCGATACGCCGTCCGGCGAAGGTCGAAAAGGCAGTGCCCATCTCGGGATCAAACCGCACCGTTGCGGAGATCAGACCGAGGATTCCTGTCTGGACCAGATCGTCACGGCTGTGGCTGGCAGGCAGATTGATGGCGACTCGGTTGACTATATGTTCGACAAGCGGAACGTTCGCGAGGACCATCTCTCGCTGCTCGTCCGTGAGAATCGTTGACAACCTAGCCTCCTTGCTAACAGTTGCTCACTCTCACCTTCGGCGCTCGGGGCCGAAGACTTTACGTTTCTTCCGGCGGTCGTAAACGAGCCGATTGGTTGCGGTCAGGGGTGACCACTAAGCAGTCGGGCCGCCGTGCCGACTTCGAAAGGTGAGAGATGCACGCGTCCAGCGGTCGCATCGAACGGAGCAACGAAACGTGGAACCACTCAAGCGCGGAGGAGGCCTTCTCTCCGGAGGGATGATCGCCATCGTCGCGCTCATGATCGTCCCGTTGCCCGGGGTGATTCTTGATCTGTTGCTGTCCATGAACATTGCGTTCGGCGTGTTAATGCTGCTCACCACGATCATGACGGCGAAGGCGCTGGACCTTGCGGCGTTCCCGTCGCTACTGCTCATCGCCACGCTGTTTCGCCTTGCGCTCAACGTGTCGTCGACCAGGTTGATCCTCACCACAGGCTCCGCTGGCGGGGTCATTGAGTCGTTCGGCTCATTTGTGGTTGGCGGCTCCGTGGTGGTCGGGCTCGTTGTCTTCTTGATCCTGGTGGTCATCCAGTTCGTCGTTGTCACAAACGGTGCGTCGCGAGTTGCCGAAGTTGGCGCCCGGTTCACCTTGGACGCCTTGCCAGGTAAGCAAATGGCAATTGACGCCGACCTTGGGGCCGGTCTCATCGATGAGGAAGAGGCCAGGGAACGCCGACGGGTCGTTAGCTCCGAAGCCGACTTCTACGGTGCGATGGACGGTGCTTCGAAGTTTGTGAAGGGCGATGCCATCGCCGGTGTGTTGATCACCATGATCAACCTGATCGGCGGCCTGATCATCGGTGTTGCCCAGAACGGCATGCCGTTCGGAGACGCCATCAACACGTTCTCCACCCTCACCATCGGTGACGGCCTGGTCTCGCAGATCCCGGCGCTGCTGATCTCGATCGCCAGCGGCATCATCGTCACTCGGGCCAACAGCACCGGTGACCTTGGCAGCGACGTCGTTGAGCAGCTCGCCGCCCAGCATCAGGCCCTCCGCTATGGCGGCATCACCGTGCTGATGCTCGGCTTGGCCCCCGGGCTTCCCGTCGTGCCGTTCGGCGTTGTCGGACTGTCGTTGTTCTTCATCGGTCGGAGGCTGTCCACACGGGCGGTCATTGCGGAGCGAGCCATCTCCGACGTTCCGGACGAAGCAGCCCCGCCGGAGCCGTCCGAACTTGCGGTGGAAATCCGCCCGGAACCGCTGGAGCTGGAGCTGGCGGTGGACATGATCGACCTTGTCGACTCGCTGAACGGTGGCGACCTGCTGGACCGGGTGCGGGCGTTGCGGCGCAAGATCGCCCTGGAAATCGGGCTCATCATTCCGCCGGTGAGGACCAGGGACAACGTGGACCTCGGCCCTGGCGAGTACGCAATCACCGTCCACGGCGTCGAGATGGGCAACGGTACGGCACCTGCCGGCCACGTCCTTGTGATCTCCGAAGAACTGGACGCGCTACCTGGCCCGGCAACGCTCGAGCCGGTGTTCGGACTGCCCGCAAAGTGGATTCCAATCGAGTCTCGGGCAATCGCGGAGGCCACCGGTGCCACCATCGTCGACCGAGCATCGGTCATCACTACCCACCTTGCGGAGACCATTCGCCGACAGGCATCGCAGCTGCTGAGCCGCCAGGAGGTCAAGGATCTCATCGACCTGGTGCGCGAGAGCGACCCAGCGGTGGTCGATGAGCTTGTTGCCTCAGACCTGACAATTGCCGAGGTGCAGCGAGTCCTGCAGGACCTCCTCAACGAGGAAGTGCCGATTCGAGACATCGTTCGCATCCTCGATGTCCTTGGCGAGCGGGCCCGCGTGACCCGCGACGCTGCGGAGCTGACCGAAGCGGTCCGCGTCGCACTCGGCCCCTCGATCTCGGCCGGAAGCGCCGATGGTGCCGGTCGCCTCCACACCATCACCATCGATCCGGTGTTGGAACAGGGCCTCCTCGCTGCGCTGCAGCAGGGCCCGCAGGGCGTGGACTTTGTCTTGGACGCGTCGATCTTGCACCAGCTGGCCATGGCGGCCCGCAACCAGGTGTTGAACGCGGAGCAGCGTGGCAACAGCCCGGTCATCGTTACCGCACGGGCGCTACGTAGGCCATTGCGAAAGTTGTTGTCTCTCACCGACGTAAAGGCGCCGGTCCTCAGCCCTGAGGAGCTCGGCCCGCAGGTAATCATCGAAGACGCAGGGGTGGTGAATCTTGAGCAAGCAGAAGTCGACCAAAACGGAAACCCAGCGGTTCTCGGGGCCTGAGCTGAGCGAGCTACTGGATCAGGTGGCTCGTGAGCACGGGGCGAACGCCGCAATATCGGCAGTAAACAAGATCCGATCCGGCGGCGTCGCCGGGTTCTTCTGCCGCGAGGAATTCGAGGTGGTGGTCAAGGCCAAGACCAATGCCTCCGGCCGCGCCCGGAAGAAGACCGCGAAGCCGTCTGTAGCGGGAGCCGAGACGCGCCAGCAACCTCGCTCCGACATTGCACCCTCGACACCCTCCACACCAGCTCCGGCAGCGGTCCCCGCAGCGGGAGCAGTGCCCTCTGTTCCGACAGTGCCGTCTGCCCCCACAGCGCCGTCTGCCCCCACAGTTCCCGCAGCGCCGACGATTCCAGCAGCGCCAACGGTTCCGACGGCCGCGCCGGCGGCCCCGATTGCCGCATCGGCCGCAGCGCTCCCACCCAACCCGGCCCTCGTCGGTCGGGTGGCTCCGGCCGCATCTGTCCCCACCCCGACTCCCGAGGACACCGTCTTTGGTGGACCGCGCCCGGTCGGGGCCATCGGAGACCCCGTCACCCAGGAAAGGCCGGGAGCTCAGACAACCAGAGACCGCCTCAGGGCACTGCAGGAGCAACACCTCGACGAAGTGTCAGAGACCGAGCGCCGCCTTCAGGATGCCACCGCCCGCTCGGGAGCACCGGCCAGGGCCCGACGGACCGTACCGGTCCCCGCCAAGAAGGCCGAACCGAACCTGCAGCCCATCGTCCCCGCGCCAGGACTACCGATCTCTCGCGAAACGGTGACCGGAGGACTGGACGTACTGACGCCGGCGGCCCTCACCGCCACCGCCGTGCAATCATCGGACTTCTGGCTCCGATTGCAGCGTGGCCAGCATGAGCTCGCATCGTTCATGCCGCTGGCGTCCACGTTGGTCGCCACTATCGGGCCGCTGTCGCTGACCACCCCCATCGTTCGAAGGCTGCGAACCCAGCCCGGGCTCGAATCGGCCGACGTGATTGTGTTGACCGACCGGGCCGAGATCGTCAGCGAACCCTCCTGGAAGCTGGTCCGTTCCGGTCACCAGTTGGTCGATGTGGTCACCGAACAAAGGGACTGGCCAACGCTCATCCTCATCGACGTGCCGGTGGAGCTTCCCAACTGGGTCGCACCGCTTGAGAACCGGCTGCGAATCGCCGGAGTCGGCCTGTTCCGCTATGCCGTGCCCGGCAACCCGACAGCGGACCAGCTCGACGACTATCGCCTCGGTTCAGACGTGCCGTATGTGATTGATCTCATCTCCCGGGTACGCCCGGAGGACCTTGTTGACTTTGTGGCAAAGCGCCATCCGATCGCCTCGGTTGCCGGAGCCGACCTGAACGCCGAGCTGTTGCTGGCGATGAGGGAGCAGGTGGCTCTTGGCCCGTAAGTCGAAGGACGAAGAACCCGAGGAAGACGAAGAAACCGCAGAGGCCACTGACGCGTCCGACAAGAAGGACAAAAAGGACAAGTCGGACAAGGAAGACAAGAAGGGCAAGAAGGCAGAAAAGGACGAGCCGGAAGAAGAGGTCACAAAGCGAACGCAGTACATCGGCCTCGGGCTTATCGCTTCGGTGATCGTCGGGTTCTCACCGCTGCGCGACGCACTGCAGGGCAACGGTTCGTTTGAGAACGCCATGTTCCGGTTTCTGGCCTGCTTCGTGGTCTGTGTCTTCGCTGCGTCAATCCTCGGCCGGATGATCGACGCCGCACCAGAGCCCGAGCCGGAAGAAGTGGATGAGGACGAGCTCGCAGAAGGAGAAGTGCCGGGAACCGGGTTCGTCGAAGACGGGGCCGCCGGCGATGGTCTCGGAGGCGCGAGTCCCGATGGCGCTGGCCTCGGTGGCGAAAGCGCCGATGACAGCGACCTCGGCGCCGACCTCGGCCAAGACGGTCTCGGTACAGAAACTGCGAGCGCCGGCCCGGCAACCGCAGCTGCTGGCGCCGAGCAGGGAGTAGGCGGAGGGTCCGCCGGGTAGTAGATAGCGGCATTTGGACCACCCAAATGGGGGTTTGCGGCCGCGATCGTTCAAAAACTGCTTTGTTGTGACTCGACTCGGTCGAAGGTAACAGCAGCGAAGAATGGCGAAAGGCAGAAACCATGAAGCAAGCAGCGGAGACTGAAACAGTGCAAGAGGTTGTACCTGTCTCGGCAATCCCGATGGACCAGGTTGTTGCAAGGTTTAGCGACCTGCCGACTCTGGCCCCGGTCGCGGTAGAGGTCTTGCGCCTTGCCGATGATGAGAACGCGTCAATGAACGACATCGCCGGTGCGATCAGCAACGACCCGGGTCTCACCGTCCGCCTGCTGCGCCTCGCCAACTCGGCTGCCTACAGCCGTGGCACCGAGGTCACCAACCTGAACCGGGCCGCCATGCTGCTCGGGCTGCAGACGTTGAAGATGGTCACCCTCGGCTTCACCCTGGTTGCCGACATGGGGTCCGACAAGTTTGACTCGAGCATTGTGTGGCGACGCGGTCTTGCCTCGAGCGTGCTCGCCCGACGATTTGCCGCCAACATCGATCCCGATCTGGCGGAAGATGCCTTCGTCGCCGGACTGCTTGCCAACATCGGCAAGCTCGCCCTGGCCGAAGAATCGGTCTACGTCGATGCCGTCGATGAGAATGGCCCGTGGCTGACCCCGTCCCAGGAGCAGCGGATGTTTGGCCTGACCAGCGATGAGGCCACCTCACAGATCCTGGCCAACTGGGGTCTTCCCGACCTGCTGGTGTCCGCCATTCGCTACCGCAACGCCCCCGAAGGCCGAGACAACCAGACACCGCTCGGTGCCATTCTGGAAGTATCCGACGATGCTGCCAGGCTGATGCTGGCCGACGACGACACCGTCCGGGCAACCGCCCTCGACGCGTTGACGTCATCGGCGGCAACCCACCTCGGCATGACCATCGGCGACGTAGAGCTGATCATCGGAGAGCTGGAGCCGGAGCTCGAGGAGATGGCCAAGACCTTCGACCTCGGTTCGATGAGTCAAGCCCCCGTCGATGAGATCGTGAAGGCGGCACAGACCCAGCTGACAACGCTGAGCCTCAACCTGGCCACCCAGTTGAACCATGAGCAGGTCAGAAACGAGAACCTGACCGAGCTGAACCGCAAGCTGGAAGAAGAGGCATCGACAGACTCGTTGACCTCGCTCCCAAACCGGCGAACCTTTGATGCCTACCTGGGCAACCAGGTGGCAGGTCGGCTCCGGAACCCTCGATCCACCATGTTGGCGCTTGTCATCTTTGACCTCGACCACTTCAAAGCGGTCAACGACAACTTCGGCCACAGCGTTGGCGATGAAGTGCTGCAGGAGATCGGCAAGCGTTTGCTCGACGGGAGCCGCCGTGGCGAGCTTGCCGCCCGGGTTGGTGGCGAAGAGTTTGCGGTCATCATGCCTGACGTCGTGGTTCAGGAACTGGCCGGAGCAGCAGAACGCATGCGAGCGATGATTGGTGGTGCCCCCGTCGATACCGCGATTGGGCCATTGGCAGTGACCGCCAGCATCGGTGCTGCATACACCGCCGTAGCTGTGCCAGACATCGAGGCCGCGCTCTACAAAAAGGCCGATGATGCGCTCTATGCCTCGAAAGAAGGCGGCCGAGATCGGGTGACCGTGGTGGCGCTCGACGCCTGATCACCCAATCCCGATGCCCTAGGACGTCGGGACCATTTCGGGTCTTTTGGTTAGTCGGGCCCTCGAAGCAGCCGACGCATCGGGGAGCAGTAATCCCGACCAGAGGACCGTAATGAGTCACAACTCCGACCAGCCGGTTGAGGTGCCGATCGACCGCATCCGGCAGCCGCTTCTGCGGATCATTCACCTTGAGAACCTGTCCGGCCTTGCACTAATCGCCGGCGCAGTCACCGCACTTGTTCTTGCCAATACGTCGCTCGCCGAGTCGGTCGACCATTTCTGGCACTACCACTTGCAGATCAAGATCGGCGCCATCGAGCTCGACGAGTCGTTGGTCCACTGGGTCAACGATGGTCTGATGACCATCTTCTTCTTCGTCGCAGGTCTCGAGATCAAGCGCGAACTTGTCGTCGGAGATCTGAAGGAGCCACGCAAGGCGGCCCTGCCGGCCGTTGCCGCCCTCGGTGGCATGGTCATTCCGGCTGCGGTCTTCCTGGCGATCAGCGCCCCGGAGACCCGCAACGGCTGGGGCATCCCGATGGCAACCGACATTGCCTTCGCCGTCGGCATCCTGACGCTGCTCGGCAACCGGGTTCCGCCACGGCTGAAGGTCTTCCTGTTGACGCTCGCTATTGTTGACGACCTCGGTGCCATCGTGGTCATCGCTCTCTTCTACACCTCCAGCCTCAACACTACGGCCCTCGCCGTCGCAGGCGTGATCTTGGCCACCATGATCACCCTCCGAGTCCTCGGTGTCTGGTGGATGCCGATCTACGTTCTCGCCGGTGCAGGCCTCTGGCTCGCCGTCTTCGAGTCCGGCATTCACGCCACCCTGGCCGGCGTGGTCTGCGGGCTCATGGCCCCGGCCAAGCCTCGTCGCCCGGACCACACCAAGGTCCTCGCCGGGCCGGGTCAGACCATCGATGAACTGAAGGCCATCGTCTTCGACACTCGGGAGACAACGTCCGTGGTCGACCGTCTCATCCACGGGCTGCACCCGTTTACCGCTCTGCTCATCGTCCCCGTGTTCGCCCTCGCCAACACCGGCGTTGGCATCACCGCAGATTCGCTGTGGAGCGGCCTGACC
>CAZSTV010000258.1:0-323 GCA_964609665.1 uncultured Acidimicrobiaceae bacterium | reverse complement strand
CGGCGACCTGGATTGCGGTCAAGACCAACCTGGCTGTCCTGCCTGCCAACACCAACTGGGGCCACATCGTCGGTGTCGGTTTCCTCGGCGGTATCGGCTTCACCGTTTCGTTGTTCATCACCGATCTGGCCTACGCCGGCGACGCTGGCACCATCGACAACTCCAAGATCGCCGTGCTGACCGCATCGATCCTTGCGTCGGTCTTCGGCGCATTGATTCTCACAAGGTCACCGATGCCAGCCGGTCCAGCGGCCGACTCGACGGAGAGCGAAGGCAACGATGCCGATGCCGGACCGATCACGTTCGACGAGCTGAACGCCACC
>CAZSTV010000257.1:0-8316 GCA_964609665.1 uncultured Acidimicrobiaceae bacterium | reverse complement strand
TGGGTTTTCATGTCGGCCCTGCCGCTGAACGCCAACGGCAAAGTCGATCGTGGTCGACTACCCAAGCCGGAGTCCACCACCAGCCGCGAGATTATTGAAGCAGGCTCCAAGACCGAGGCGAAGATTGCGGGTGCGTGGCAGGAGCTGCTGGGAGATCTGAAGGTCGGCGTAACTGAAACGTTCTTTGACGTGGGCGGAGACTCGTTGATGCTTATTCGCCTGGCGCAGATGTTGACGCAACAGTTCCAAACCAACGTCACAGTTCCCCAACTCCTCCGCCACAGCACCATCAGACAACAGGCCGAACTGATCGCCGGGCAGGACCAAATCGACGACGCTGCAGTCGCGGCCGGTGCGGCGGCGGCCGAGAGGCGGCGGGCGAAGCGGGGTAGCCGCCAACGCACACGGCCCCGGCAATAGCCGACCGGCACTAGTAGCTGGCAAGAGAAGTAGCTGGCAAGAAAGTAGGAGGGATCCACATGGCCGACGACATCGATGGCGTCGACGAATCGTTCGAGGCGCCAGATGACGGTTACGTCGAATCCGAGAACTTTGTCGCCGTTGTCGGCATGGCGGGCCGATTCCCCGAGTCGCCAGACATCCACGCGTTCTGGGACAACCTTCGGGCGGGCCGCGACTGTCTGCACACCTTCACAGACGACGAGATTGACTCTCTCGGCATTCCGGCCGAGAGGGTCAATCTGGACAACTTTGTTCGGCGGGGTACGGTCCTTCCGGACCGAGATAGGTTCGACGCTCGCTTCTTTGGCTACACACCGAAGCAGGCCGGCGTTATGGATCCCCAAGCCCGGATATTTCTCGAGACCTGTTACGAGGCGCTGGAGCATGCAGGGTATGACCCGTTCGCTCCCGGCTGTCCGGTGGGCGTGTTCGCAGGGAGTAATCCAAACGACTACGCACTGTTGCTCGGTGTAGCCGATCCCACCGACTCACTCAGCGCCTTTGACCAACTCATCGGTGTCGACCGCGACTTTGTGGCCACCAGGGTTTCCCACAAGCTCGGGTTGACCGGACCGGCCATGACCATTCAGACCGCCTGCTCAACCTCGCTGGTAACGGTCCATGCAGCGGCCCAGTCGCTCCTGGCCTACGAGTGCTCGATGGCCCTGGCAGGCGGCGTCAGCATCAATCTTCGACAGGGCATCGGCTACTTCTATCAACCCGGGATGATTCTCTCGCCAACGGGGGAGTGCCGCGCCTTCGATGCAAACGCCCAGGGCACCACGTTGGGACAGGGGTGCGGCGTTGTGGCCCTAAAACGTCTGGCCGATGCGCAGGACGACGGGGACCACATCCTGGCCGTGATCAGGGCCACGGTGATAAACAACGACGGCGGGGCCAAGATCAGCTACACCGCTCCAAGCGAAGACGGTCAGGCCGAGGTCATCGCCGCCGCTCACGCGCTGGCCGGGATTGACAGTGACTCCATCGGTTATGTCGAGACCCATGGAACCGGCACGTTGCTTGGCGATCCCATAGAGGTGGCGGCGCTGACCCGGGCGTTCAAGCCGGGCACCACTCGCCAGCAGTACTGCGCCATCGGCTCGGCCAAGACCAACTTTGGTCATACCGATGCCGCCGCCGGAATCACCGGATTCATCAAAGCTGTTCTCACGCTGTATCACGGCGAGATCCCGCCCAGCATCCACTTTGATGAGCCAAATCCCGATATTGACTTCGCCAACAGCCCCTTCTTTGTCAACACCGAGTTGCGACCCTTTCCCTCCGGGCCGACACCGCGGCGAGCCGGAGTCAGCGCATTCGGGATTGGAGGGACCAACGCCCACGTCGTACTCGAAGAGGCACCGACCCCGGACGAGATAGCGCCCTCTGAGGTTGACGAGCGGGTGCTTGTCGTTTCTGCCCGATCTGCGGCATCGGCGGATGAGCGTGTCTCCGATCTGGCTAGCGCCCTTTCAAAACATGACAGCCTTGACCTGGAGGCAATTGACTACACGCTCCGCCACGGCCGCCCACAGTTCGAACACCGCCGAGCAATCGTGGTGGGACCCGACCGGTCTCTAGCGGACACCGTGAACGGTGACACCGATGGCACCGTCGTTCGGGGAAACACTGCCGAGTTGGGCATTGACCCTCAAACCGAGCCCCGCCCGGTCTGGCTCTTCGCCGGGCAGGGTGGACAGTACCCAGGTATGGGGCGCGATCTGTACACCGGTGAGCCGGTGTTTCGCGAGGCGGTCGATCGGTTGGCCGATCACTTGGCAGAGCCGCTGGGAGTCGACCTGAGAACGGTGCTCTTTCCCAACGATGATGGCGATCCGTCCGCCGCCGAACGCCTGAGACAAACATCGCTCACCCAGCCGGCGCTCTTTGCCGTCGAACACGCCACGGCGGTGCTCCTGCGCTCCTGGGGTCAGCAGCCGAAAGCGGTAATCGGTCACAGTATTGGCGAATATGCGGCCGCAGTGGAAGCAGGCATTCTGGCCTGGGATGATGCCGCCACCTTGGTGGCCGAACGCGGTCGACTCATGCAATCGATGGCCCCCGGATCGATGCTGTCGGTCTCGCTTTCAGCCGAGGAGCTGCTCGATCGCCTACCGACTGGGGCCGAGCTGGCGGCCTACAACTCATCGGCGCTTTCGGTGGCGTCGGGACCGACAGAGGTGATCGAGGGACTGGCCGCCCAGCTGGAGAGCGATGGCGTCTCGTCGCAGGTTCTCCATACGTCGCACGCCTTCCATTCGGCGACGATGAACGAGGCAGCCGATCGGTTCGCTGATGTCGTCGCCAGCGTTCGCTTGTCCGCTCCTGACATCCCGCTCATTTCGAACGTGACCGGTACTGCGATCACTCGCGATCAAGCCGTTGACCCCAAGTTTTGGGCCGATCAGATTCGTCGCCCCGTGCGGTTTGCCGAATGTTTGTCGGCCGCAGCGGAGTCACAGCCAACCACGTTTGTGGAACTCGGACCGGGGCGAGCCCTCAGCACGTTTGTCTCCGCTCACCAGTCCTTCAACGACGAGGCCGAGCATGGTGGTCCTGCGCTTGCAGTTCCTACGATGCGCCACCCCCGTCAAGCACGAAACGATCGGATCGTTTTGTTGGAGGCAATGGGTCGGCTGTGGACCGCTGGTCTTCCCGTCGACTGGGATCTCATCAACACTCCACCGACGCCCCGCCGGGTCCCGCTGCCGACCTATCCGTTTGAGCGAACCGAGGCCTGGCTTCCGGCCCATCGTCATGTGCTCGCCTTGCCCCAGTTCGGAGAGCCATCAGCGTCCAATGCCGGTGCCAACTCCCGCCAGCCTTTTGATCGGTGGCTCTACACACCGTCGTGGCAGCGGGTTCCGGCTGGTGATGCGGATATCAGCGAGGGTTCCACCACGGTTGTTCTGGCGCCGGCCGGTGAGCCTGGTGATCGGTTGTTGAAGGGTCTGCGGGCAGCCGGCCGTGAGGTTGTCGAGATCCGCCCAGCCCTCGAAGCCGACTCCTCCAAGTCCGACGCCCCGATCTCCACCGCCAATGATGAGCGCATCCTCGCGGCGCTCGCCGACCTTCTGGAGCGGGAGGTGCCGGTGGGGCGCGTGGTCCATGCATGGTCCGCGTCGCCGAACCTGGAGATCGACACATTGGCCGATCTTGAGCGAAGCCTCGACGTCGGTGTACACACCGTCCTGGCCTGTGCCCGCGGCCTCAGCCCGATTAGCCGCCAGGGACCGATTCGGCTCGACATTGTTACCACCGGTGCGTTCTCGGTCACCGATGGCGAGGTCATCCGGCCTGATGCCGCGGCCCTTCTCGGCCCGACCAAGGTCATACCCTTGGAATACAGCGGACTCACCACCCGCCTGATTGACGTGGCCGACGGTCTCGACAACGAAGCCGATGAACGTGCGGTGATCGCAGAGCTGAATTCATCTGTGCCCGCCGACGCACCCGATGCCGTCGTTGCACTCCGTGGTGGTCAACGGTGGACGCCCACGGTGGCCGTTCGCTCCACTACCGATGAGACCGGCACCCCCACGCTGCGCCAAGGCGGACGGTACCTGATCGTCGGTGGTCTTGGAGGCGTCGGTCTCAGCATCGCCCGCTTCTTGGCTGAGGACTACCGAGCCTCTCTCGTTCTGACCAGTCGCAGTGGCCGCCCGACTCCTGGTGAGACCGATGACCCGGAGAAGTCCCGCCGGATCGATGTATTGGACGAGATTGACCGGCTGGCCAACAGCCTTGATGTGCTAGCCGTTGATGCCATTGACGAATCGGCTATGACCGCTGCAATCGATCGAGTTGAAACTGAGTCCGGGCCGATCGACGGCGTCATCGTGGCCGCCGGAGTCGCCGATCAATATGGCGCCATCCATCGGCGATCTCGAGACGACATGACCGCATCCATCGCTTCAAAGGTTCACGGCTCGCTGGTCCTGGAACGGGCGCTGGCGGGTCGGGATCTGGACTTCGTGCTGCTGTCATCGTCGATCGCCGCCACGCTCTATCACAACAGGTTTGCGCAGGTCGGATACGTCGCTGGCAATGCTTTTGTCGAAGCGTTCGCTCTGCGAGGTCGCCAGCGAGGACAGCGGGTCATCACGGTGGCATGGGATGACTGGCTGGACATTGGAATGAGCGTCCGCGCCGCCCAGGACTTCAGCTCCGGGTTCGGTACCGATGTTGATCTCGTCGACCGGTTGAATTCCTTCTCACCTGCCGATGGTGTTCGTCTGTTCGACCGAGCGCTCCGTGTGGATCAGCCGGTTGTGCTGGTCTCACCAACTGACCTTGCATCGCGCATTGATGACGACGTCCACGTCATCTCACCATTTCTGGAACAGGCCACCGGCGACGACTCCACCATTGACCTGGATACCGGTGGTGGCGGTGACGCAACCACCCTGATCGCGTCCATCTGGTCGGCCCTGCTCGGTATTGAATCCTTCGAGCCCCGAGACGACTTCTTCGAGTTGGGCGGCGACTCTCTTCAAGCGGCGAGAATGGCCGACAGGCTGAGTCGGACGCTTGGCACCGACATTCCGGTCGACATGGTCTTTGACAATTCGGTCTTCGACCGGATGGTCGATGCGGTGGAGAAGGCGACCGAGGTTGGCCCGGATTCAGGTCAACTAGATGCCGACCCACCGGGGTATGAGCTGCCGTCGGTACTGGGACCGGCCCAGCTGCGGTTCATCGATCGACAGACCGAGCATCCTGAACACTTCAACGTGTCTGCACTCCTCCGACCTAGTCAACAACTGACCATCGATCACCTTCGCACTGCATTGGCGGTGGTCGTTGCCAGCCATGATGCCCTGCGGTTGCGAATGATCTCCCCGGATGCCGAGGAAGCGCACCTTCAGACAATCTCGTCGCCACCGAACGACCTTCTGACTCTGGTCGATCTGCGCGATCACCCGGCAACAGCAGCGATGTCTGAGCTTGAACGATCGGCAATCGACGTGCAGCAGGGTCTGAATCTGGAACAAGGACCGATAGTGCGGTTCGTCCTCTACGAGCTGCCTGCCGACGAGCAGCGTTTGTTGGTGGTCATGCATCACCTGGTGTCAGACCGGATTTCATTGCTTTTGATGCTGGATGCGCTCAACGGTGAGTTGCACAACCTGGTGTCCGGCGGAACGCTCAGCGAACCTCGACCGGCAACATCGTTTCTCCAATGGGTGGCCGGTCAGGCTGCGGCAGTAGGCCACAGCCCTGAACTGGCAACGTGGTGGGCAGACCGGCCGTGGGGCTTCGTGGCCCCGCTCCCTGTCGTTGACCCCTCCGACTTGGCCGAGAACCGTAACAGCGATGCGGCGGTAGTCGAGGTCCAGGTCTCGTCCGAGCAACTAGCCGTCGTGGCCGCACGAACCGGCGCTCGACCGGATGAGGCGGCGCTGTTGGCCCTGGCCCGGGCTGTTGCTCAATGGACCGACGCCGATGCGGCGTTGATCGATGTCTTGGGCCATGGGCGCAGGTTGCCGATCGGCGTCGATGTGAGCCGAAGTGTCGGCATGTTCATAACCTACAGTCCGGTTGTGCTCGCCGGTACCGGCGGGAAGATCGACAGCAGCCTCGAACGGCTTCGGTCCGATCTGGAGAACGGATGGACGTTCGATGCCCTTCGTCTCTACGGGCCACCCGAGGTCAGGGCCACTATGGATGAACTGCCACGCGCTGATGTGCTGTTCAACTACGTCGGGCGTGCCATCGCCACCGATGACGACGGGATTTTGGTGGCCACCGACGAAGCTCGGGGTTTGGAGACCGATCCGAGCGGTCGCCGCGATCACTTGCTAGCGGTGAGAGCCGACTTGTTGGATGACGACGGGCTCAAGCTTGTGTTCGTGTATTCGACGGCACTCCATGCTGCCGCGACGATTCAGGGCCTTGCGCAACGGACAGTAGATTGTCTGAACGATCTCGGTTCCCGGCCTACCTGAGTAACTGACGGGCCCCACGACCGGACCAGATCAACCGCAAGCGGCATCGCGTTCTGGCAGCATCGCGTTCTGGCAGCGCCTAACTCGAACCTTCCAGAAAGTCGATGATGTAGCCGAACGCGGAGCGGTCCTGAATCAGAAACAGGTGACCGCCCTGGAACACCTTGAGTCGAGCGTTGTCTATGCCATCGACGATGGCCATCGAGTTTGGCAGCGGTGCCTGGTCATCGAATTCGCCCGCACACACCAGGGTGGGACAGTCGATGTGATGCAGTTGCTGCAGCACGTCGTGGTGAGAGCGAGCCTCAAGCTGCAGGTGATAGCCGCGCTGTGCTTCGGGCGTCGGCTCCTGGCGCATCCTCTGGATCATCTGGTCATAGATCTTGCCTAGGCCGGGGATGGGATCGTCAGCTCCGGGATTCCATCGAGAGTCAAACAGGCCGAGTTTCATCTCGATCGCCGCTTCGGTGTCCATCTTCTCCAGTTGCTCGAGCGGAAAGGAGGGCAGAAGTCCGCCGGGTGAGGTGCAGTTCAGGACCAACTTGCTGATGCGGCGTCCGTGGCGGAGCGCCATGTTGAGCGCCACCATCCCACCAAAGCTGGTTCCGATCACGTTGGCCGTTTCCCAGCCGACGGCGTCCATCACCGCGGCGGCGTCATCGGCGTAGTCGGCCATAGTGTACGGCCCATCGGGGATTGACGTTTGGCCGAGTCCTCGCTGGTCGTAGTGAATGACGTCGAACGCCTTGTTGAGCGGGGAGCGATCGGCAACGGCGTTGCGCAGGTCCGCACCTGACCCGCTGATGTTCAGCAGCGGCGGGCCGGAGCCGTAGCGTTCGTAGTGAAGATCAAGACCGTTGACTTCAAGGAAGGGCACCTCTGTTTCTTAGCGCATTCTGCGCGTTCGATCAGACTGACTGCAGCGGTTCGGTTGGGGCGAGGTCGGTTGCGTCGGTGGTGAGCGTCGGGTGGCGGTGCCACGTGTGGTCGATGTTGCGCATGATCAGGGCGTTGTCCAACATCGCCGAGTCGGCGGGAAAGATCGACTGATCATCAAAGAACGTCGACGAGACGCGGTCGACCGCAAGCGGCGTCACCGACCAGTTCTTTGTCCGCAATTCCATGCCGTCATAGCGGTGGCTGCGGCGGGTGTCGGAGTATCCGAGTGAACCCTGCTCGAAGAACCGTGAGACATGGTCGACGCTTTCGAACACCGACGACTCGGGCAGCGCATCGGTTGGGGTGCCAACGACCGCAACGTCTGTCAGTCCGTCGCGGCTGACCAGCTCGACGCCGATGCGGTCGCCGCTGACAATGGGGGTGATGTCCGCCTTGCGGTGGACTCCCGGGAAGAGACGCCCGCCAAGCACCGTGTTGAGCCGCGAGTTGCTGTGGCGTTGGGGAACGTACACCGCGCTGCTGCCGTCGGGCAGTGTCACGGCAATGCGGTGCGCTCCGTTGTGGGAGCGAAAGCCGAGGGGGCGCGGCAGCCACCTCGGGCCGATCTTCAGCTGGATGATGCAGATCCCGCCAATCGCATAGCCATCGACCAACTCGGGTGTGAATGGCGGGGGCAGGATGGCGGAGACTCGGTCCGGGTCGATCCGGTAGTTCACCAGGAAACGCTGTTCAATCGTTCCCCGAAGGTTGTTGAGGGGACCAAGGTGTCGTGCCCGGATCATGCCGCCACCGCCGACTCGGTCGTCTGGGTGTCCGGTGCCGCAATGCCGTCGAGGTAGCGGTTGATCGCTCGGTGCTGGAGGAAGCGGGTGAGCGGTGGGCAGAGGTGGTTTGCCAGCGTCGCCGGTCGCCATACCGCGGTAACCGTTATGGTCACTTCCCCATCTGGCGTGGCCGTCACGATGAAGGATTCTTCGCCATCGACCGCGTGATGGGGCAGGGT
>CAZSTV010000256.1:0-8322 GCA_964609665.1 uncultured Acidimicrobiaceae bacterium | reverse complement strand
GTGCTGAGGACTGCCTCGGATGGGCGTCTGAGGTGGGGTGACTACTGTCAGCGTCTTTGTGACGAACCGATGGCCGCCAACCATCTGACCTGTGACAGAACGACCAGCGGGCACTACTACCCACGTCAGTCGCCCGTTCCTGACCGGTTGTGTCTGTGGCTATGGATGCTGCAGCGAGCAGTCGCGAGTGTAGGAGCGCGACCCACCTGGAGGGGTTGCACCGTCGCGTCCTGGTTGTCGGGAGCAGCCCGATCAGCCTGCTGATCGCCCTGACCGCCAGCCGCGAAGGCTACGACGTCACGTTGGCGGAACGAAGCGACCGGCTTGGCGGGGCCTGGGCATACGACGAGGTGGAGGGCCGACTTATCGATCGGGCCTGCCACCTACTGGAACCACTCGCCCCCGCCCGCCAGTGGCTGTTCGATCAGCTCGGCGAAGCACCGTCAACCTACGAGCACCCTCCGACTGCGGTGACCCCGTGGAATTCGGTCTGGCCGATCTCCAGCCGCCGCTACCGCTCCTTGGAGCTGGCCATTGCGCTGCCCGCCGCGGCCCGTCACCTCACCGCAGCGCTTGGCGATGATCGACGTGAGTTCGCACGGGTTGTCGCCGAGTCCAAACACGACCTCGGTCGCCTGACCAGACGGACGCTTAGAGAACTGCGCTCCGGCCCTTCGATGGCCATGACGTTCAGTCCACAGCCCTTTGCCAGACTCTGTTCCCTGGTCACAGAGTCGGCCGCTGAGGTTCGGCTTTCGCAGAACGTGACAAGTGTCAGCCGCCCCGCCAACTCTCGGAGCTTTCACGCAACGCTCAACGGAGTTCCAGAGCAGTTTGGGCATGTCGTCCTGCCATCAGGGGCCGACATCGAAATCTCGGTCGCGGGCCGACCACTGCGACGCCGGCAGTTTCACTACGAGAACCATCACCTGCTGTTCGAAGCAACAAAGGGCGGGCGTAACCTCAGCTATGTCGCTCTGATGGCCGACCAAAAGGTCCGCCGGGTCACCGATGCAGGCCCGGCTGTCACCTCCGGTACAACCTCGAAGCCGAACTCGAGCGGGACCGAATCCCGACACCTCTATCTCGCCCATGTTCGCGGCAACGAGGTGTCCGCCCACGACGCCGCCCAGGTTCTGGCCAGGCATGGCTACATCGAGGCGGCGGCACCGGTCAGGCTGGTCCGTCACTACCGCTTCACCAGCACCCGGACAACGTTCCTGGCCGCTGCCCCACCGGGCGTATGGACGCCGGACACCTACGGCGACCTCACGGACAATCTCGCCAGGCTGCTCGTCCGAGACCCCGGCGGAAAGGTTCGCCTACAGCTGCCGTTCGCGCCCCACCCCAAGCTCCGGGAGGTTGGTTGAGCCGTTAGCCCAACACCGTTCGATACGGCGGGGTGACGTGTTGCGAGAGCCACTCGTCAGGGTCCGAGCGGGGCAGGACGTACGACGGTTCGCCCTTGCAGCTCATGCGGTACATGAGGCGAGCGTCGTCCGGGGTGTTGATGATCCGCTTGAACGGCGGTGCGACGTGCAGCGTTGCGAAGTTGTCCCAGATGGTGACGTCACCCGGGCGGTGCACATGGTCGTAGCGAAAGTCTGGTTGCAAACAATGCGCCTCAAGCCGATCGAGAAAGTGCCGCGACTCGTCATCGGAGAGACCGTCGACTTCGACCGGGGCGATTCTGGCGCCACGAGATGCCCAGACCGGACTGTGGAGGGACCGCCGCCCTGTCCGAGGGTTCACGTAGACCAGTGGCGTCAACCAGCCGGGATCGCCACGGCGGAATCGCCGTCTCACCATGACGGCATCCAGGTTTCGCTGCTCATCGGCGGACAGCGATGCATAGGCGGCTGCGGTGTCCGCGTAGGCCGTTTCGCCATTCAGCGGAAGCGCTTCACGACGTTCGGCCAGCTGCACTGGCGACTCGGGATGGTAGAAGCCGTCTTCTCGGGGAGGATTGAACACCCAGCTGCCGTCGAAGTCCCTGGTCGTCGGGGCTCGGTGCACAAAGAACATGCTCGTCGAGAGCGGCACCGGCTCGAACTCGATATCGGTGTGCCAGTGTTGGCTGCCGCCGATCGCCGGATCTTTGTCCGCTCCGCTGCCGACAAGGTTTGAGATCACATACACGGCCGGGCTGTCCGCACCGTCGAGGCAGCGAATCTCATCGGGAAACGCCTGGTTGACCAGGGTCGATGTTCGCCGCTCGGCCGGCAGGAGTTCCAGGGGGTCACCGCTGCCGTAGTTCCCGTAGTTCTTCGGGTGCGGTACCGGTGCCCCGAAGTGATTGGCCAACCGCTCCAGGTCCCGCGGGCCGAAACCAACGTCGTTCTGGTCACGGAACGAAACGAGTCGGTGCCGGTCGAGCAGGCCAACCACGAACTCCGCTTGCGGCGGCGAAAGTGGCGCTGTCAGATCAACTCCAGCGACGCGACGACCCATCGCCTCGGCACCGGCCACCGGCTCGATCGTTGCAGCATCGCCAAACAGCTCCCCTAGCCGAGCTGCGTCATCTTCGTCGTGATTCATCCGTTGGAGCCTCCACCCCAAACCTGTCACAACCCAAAGATCGTGTCTAAACATCGGCGGGCATCGGCTCCGACAGGATTCGCTGCAATGTCTTCGCCATGACATCGCCGAGCGGATGACGGCGAGGCCGGTAGTACAGGACTCCTCCGACCGCATGCTCCAGCTCAAACCCCTTGGCTCGCTGCCAGGTTGCCTCATCAACGTTGAGCGCCGCCCGGAATACCGAGCGCTCCGGCGGGTCGAAGAGCGCCCATGCCGGAGCAAGGTCCTGTGCCGGGTCGCCGTATCCGGCACCACCCCAGTCAATGATGGCGGACAGTTGTCCATCTTGAAGCAGAAGGTTGCCCGGGATCAGGTCACCGTGGACGAAGCAGCGTGGCACCGGGTCACTCGCATGCTCGGCCAGCTGGTCGACGATTCGCCGGACAGCGGTGACGTCCAGCAGTTCTGCTGCTCGCCACACCGGGTCGGTCAACCATCTTTCGACTCGAGCCAGCACGGGAGAAAAGGGTCCTCCCCGAGTGCCGGGCTCACGGTCTGGCACGGGCAGGCCTTCGAGTTCGACGATGTACCCGATCGCGGCGGCAACGTCGACAGCGAGCTCCGTCATGTTGGCGTCGGAGCCTGCGCTGAACCAGACATCCTCGCCTTCGATCCATTCCATCACCGTCCAGTGATGGGGAAACAGGTCGTCGGGTAGGCCAGCGTGAACCAATCGGGGCAGCTCGACCACGTCGGCCAGCTGCGTGGATGTCAGCGCCGGAAGCAGTGCAATTTCTTGCGCAACGCTCTGGTCTGCGCCATCGGTTCGGGGCAGTCGTACGACGCGGTCCCCGGTGCCGTTCTCACTGCGAATGCGCCACAGCGCGTTGCTCGTCCCGGTACTGCGCAGATAGTCGAGCGGCAGGTCCGCCAGGTCCGGACAGTGTCGCTGCAACAACCGACGCACCACAGGCTCCGATGTGTCGGTTTCTGCGTCGTGAATCCAGTCGGAGCGGTCACCGGTGGCTGCCGGAGGGGTCCTGTCGTCAGCTCCGGGCGTCATAGTTGCCAGAACCTAGACCACAAATCGATCCCGGGCTGACAATTCTCAACCCGCCCATCCCGTCCGTTACGGGCTCAGCGCGGTTGCGTTGTCAGCTGGGCGGATTGTTGCGGTCGATCTCGATGACCAACCCGTTCAGTACCCAGTGGGGGTTGGTGCCACCGTTGTCTGAGAAGACAACTTTCAGCTCCCCGTCGTTCACCTCAACGACGCCCTGCACCACATGGAACTCACCAGCAGCAGTGGTTACCCCCGCTGCCAACACCACCCCTTCGGACTGCACCCGCATCTCATCGTGCGCGTGGCCGGCGTCGCCCATCGTTATCGTGAGCCGGTACGAGCCGTTAGGAATCGCGTGGTTGAAACTCCGTTTACCGTTGGAGTAGATCAGGTCCCGACGCATCACCGGGTCGTGGTTTCGCTCAACAGCGTCGATAACACCGCCGCTTAGGTTGACCGGCCCGGATTGGCCGGGAGCAATCGGCGTCCAACCCGACTTCGAAACAGACCCTGCCGGCCCAAAATCGTACTTGTGAAGCACAACCCACTCGGGTGCGGCCACGGTCGTTGTGGGTGCAACGGTGGCGGTAGGGGCCTCCGTTGTAGTGGGCGCCTCGGTAATGACCACTGTCGTTTCTGCCACCGTCGTCGTTGGTGCTGGTAGCGGCGCTGTCGTCGCTGGACTCGTCGTGGTGGCCGTTGCGCCAGGTTCAAACGTTGTGGTGGTCGAGGACGGCGGTGACGTACCTGTCGAGCGGCCGAACGTCCCGGAGTTGGACAACTCGTCAGACGGCGCACCGTCGGTTGCGAGCTGAGGACCATTGGAGGGACCGTCTGGAGCGGGCGGGCTTTGGCTGTCAGCGGCCGCTGTCTCGCCGACGGTGGTCTCCGGCCCGGCATCAGCAATGATCGACAACCCCAGCTCGGACTCGCCCGAGTCGGGGCCCCGATCGCGCATTAGAACCGCTGCAACGACGCTGGCCACAAACGCCAACGACACCAGCACCATCGCCGCGGGCTTCACATACGGTGCCACCGCATCCCAACGAGGCTCCCACCCTTGCGGAGCGGCCGGCGCCGCGTACGGGCGAAAGGTACTGACCGGTAGCGGCGCGTCGTTAGCGACACCGGGGCCGGCTTGGTCGACAGCGGCTCCTGAATCGTCCTCGACACTCACCGAGTAACGGAGCTCACCGAGAGCGCGATCGACTTCGGCCCGCCGAGCATTGTTACGAGAACCGCGCAGCACTATAGAAACACCCAAACCTGTCCCGAACACCGGGAGTTACAGACCATTCAGCCCTACCGCCCAACCGAAATCACTTGCTAGCACCACTACTACCGACTGGACCCGTCCCGGTGATACCGGCCGAGACCAGATTCCTGCAGCAATCTCAGGGGTGCGGCGAGTCCTGGGGCTGGAGTCGGGTCAGGGCCTCCACCGCATGGGCGAGCGCCTGACGGTTGGTGAGCGATCGGCCAAAAGCTAGGTCAGCCGGCGAAACAGCGTCTCCGCTGGCCGCTATTGCCTCCATGGCATCCCCGAGGTACGTTCGCACCGCCAACTCCGAAAACCCGCTGTTGGTTTCCAGGAACCCGACGACCAACGCAGCTTCGCGGACCTCCCCAACACCGACCATCAGCTTGACGAACTCGGCAACCGCCAGGCTGCCCACCACCAGGTTGTCTGTCTCGATCAGCTCCTGAATGTGAGTCCGGAGAATCTCGATGGCCAGCTCGGGATTGCCTCGGCGCAAGGCTGATCGAGCCTCGATTGGCTTGTTCAGCGACATGGTTCGGTTCGGGAGGTCAACATGGGCCGCCTCCTCAAGGAAGCGGTCGGCCTCCTCGTGGCACCCCTGGAAGAGCTTCGAGTAGCCGCTACAGAACAACACCCAATGCAGAAGGGTTGGGGGACCCTCGGCTCGCAGCGACAACAGCTTCTCGGCCGCTGCCACATCATGATCTTCGAATCTGCCAAGCCCGAGCATCGGGCCGAGCACGCTGGAGATGCCAACCAACCGGGCACTGCGGTCATGACCCTGGCGCAACAGCTCCTCCGCCGCAGCCGGTCCACACTTGAGCAACTCCTCGTCGTCGTCGTGGACGAACGCCCTGGCATGGCGGATCAGGGGATGGTCGTTGTCGCCGTAGCGAGCCGCAAGGGCATCGTAGGACTCGGTGTCTCGACTCAGCATGTAGCGATGAGCGGCCCAACTCAGGCAAAAGGAGATCAGCTCCATGTCATCGGGGTCGGCGATGGCCAGGATGCGCTCGACCCAGTCACCGATCTCGGTATTGGTCCGCAGTGCGATTTCTGACGCCACCGGCCTTACCAGCGCGGCCGCCATGCTCGCCTCGCCGATGGTGCAGGTCCAGTCGATCGCGGCGCGAAGGTTGGCCCAGAGCTCCTCCAGTCTGGCCACCCCCTCCAACTCCCGCTGACCGTTCAACAGCCCGCCGATATCGGAGACCTGGTCGATACACCAGTGGGCATGGCGTTGGGCGATGATGTCGGTGTGGTCCGGGTCGAGATGCTCCGCCCCGAACTGACGCATCGTTTCCAGCAGCCGGAACCGCCGTCCGAACGGTCCGGATTCGACGATGACCATGGATTGGTCGACCAGGCCGCCGAGCAGATCGTCCACATCGAGGGCGTCGTCATCAACTCCCACCGCAGCGCTCTGGACAGCGGTTTCGACATTGCCTTCGACATTGCCTTCAACACTGCCTGCAACACTGCTTTCGATGTCGGCCGCGACTCCCCCGGCGACCGTCTCGACGGCTCGCAGGTCGAAGGGGCCGGCGAAAATCGACAGCCGCTGGAACAGCTGCTGTTCGGAGCCCGTCAACAGGTCATACGACCACTGAATTGTCGCCCTCAGCGTCCGGTGTCGCTCCACCGTTGTCCTGCGGCCTCCGCTGAGCAGGCGCAGTCGATCGTCGAGGCGCTCGACCAGGTCAGCAGGCGCAAGGCTGGTGGTGCGAGCTGCGGCCAGCTCAATCGCCAGGGGAACTCCGTCAAGGCGGCGACAGATCTCCTCGACGTCCTCACGGTTCAGCACAGGGTCGAACGTGTGAGACGCCGCGGTGGCGCGCTCGTTGAACAACTCGACCCCTGCGTCGGTTGGGTTCAGCGGTGCGACCGCAATCAGCTGCTCACCCCGGACACCGAATCCCTCACGAGAGGTGGCTAGGACCGATGCGCCGGGGCATCCAACCGAAAGTGCCTCGGCCATCTCGGCTGCGCCGTCGATGACGTGCTCACAGTTGTCTAGGACCACAAGCGCCGGTCGCTGCGACAGCGACGACACGAGGGATTCGATGATCGAGTGGCCCGGGGTTTCCTTGACCTGCAGCGTCGCCGCCACCGCTCTCGCCACATCCGCCGACGAGGCGATGCCCGCGAGTTCGATGAGCCACACGTCATTGCGGTGCTTTGCCGCCCACCGCCTCGCCACCGCCAACGCCAATCTGGTCTTGCCGATGCCGCCCGGGCCGACCAGGGTGACAATCGACGACTGCTTCAGCGCCTGCTCGACCGAGACAAGGTTCTCCTCCCGACCGATCAACCGCCCGGCCTGGTTTGGAAGGTTGCCTCGGCGGCCGTCGATGGTGCGAAGCGGCGGGAACTCGTCGCCCCCGAGCTGCAGGATCTGCTGGTCGGCCACCACACCGTCCAGGCGGTAGGTGCCGAGGTCCTGCAACGTGTCGCGCAGGCCGTCCTGCATTCCCAACCCGCCGAGCAATGCCGCGGTGATGCTCGAAAGCAAGGTTTGACCGCCGTGGGCGGCGGCGACCAGTCCCGCGGCAACGTTCACCGCCGGCCCGAAGTACCCGTTGCGGCGCTCCTCAGGCTCGCCGGTGTGCACGCCGATCCGAATCGAAATTGGAATCTCGGCGGGCCAGGGTTCCTCCCCCACCGCCCGCTGCACCTCAGCGGCCCAACGCAACCCGTCGATCGCCCGGTGAAACGCGACCCCTCTCGCCTCGCCGTCTGTGCCAAAGGCATAGCCTCGGCAGGGGTCGAGCGTTGCGGCGATGATCTCGTCAAAGCGAGCCATCGCTGCGGCCATCTCACCCCGGTGGTCGGCCCACAGCGCTGCCTCGTTGTCAACGTCGTAGAAGCCAAAGGTGACCGTGCCCGTCGGGACATCTTCAGCGGCACCGGGCCGGGCCGAGCGTGGCGTGTTCAGGCTCTCGTCGTGGCCAAGTATGAGAGACTCCAACTCGCGGAGCCGTGGGCCGGGCTCGACGCCAAGTTCCTCGACGAGGTGGTGCCGGGCGGTCCGATAGGCGCCAAGGGCCTCCGCTTGACGTTCGGAGCGGTACAGCGCGGTCATCAGCAGCGCCCAAAGGCCTTCCCGAAACGGATAGTCCGACGTCAGCTCGGTCAGTGGGGCGACTGCGGCGGGAGCATCGGCCTCGACCCGGCGCTCAAGATCATTCTCGACAGCGCCAAGCCACTGCTCGATCAGCCCGTCGACAGCGGGTGACAATCCATCGACTCGAAGGCCCGCCAATGGCGTCCCGGTCCATTCGCTGAGCGCGCCGTCAATGTCTTCGGCGGCCAACCGACCTCGAAACCGAATGACGTCGACGGCATTGGGCGCAACATCGAGCCGATAGGCGTTGCCAACCCGAACGATCGAGTCCTGTCCAAGCGCCTTCCGCAGCCGGGTCATGTAGGACTGCAACGTCTTTTCGGCCGTGCGGGGCGGGTCTGCACCCCACACCAC
>CAZSTV010000255.1:2938-8343 GCA_964609665.1 uncultured Acidimicrobiaceae bacterium | reverse complement strand
TCTCCATGCCGTCTTCGTAACGGTTGAGGACGTGGCGACCGTGCAGCCGTTCCGGCTTCGGCGCTTTGACGTCGCTGGCGCCGCCTTTGCCCGCGCGGTACGACCGGGTGGTCACACCCTCCGCAACCTTCTTGAGGGTTACAGCAAAACCTTCGAGATAGCCCATGTGCTACTCCTCCCCCGTCGCCGCAGGAACCGGGCCTGCGGTCGGATCCGTTGGAATTGCCATCAGGCCCTTTGCCTGCAGCCGCTCGTTCTTGGCCGCCCGCATTGCGAGCGACAGAAGCATGGCGCCAATGAACAGAATGGCGATGCCAATCGACATGACCAGGGCGACGTCGCCGACCTGGGATCCGCCAAACTCGATCTGGCCGTTGCGGGCGAGGCGGATGCCAGCCAGCATCAGCAGCCAACCGAGGGCCAGCGGGATCAGCAGCTTCCAGCCGAGGTCCATCAGTTGGTCGTAGCGGAGTCGAGGCAGCGTGGCCCGGAACCAGACGAACATGAACAGGAAGACCATCAGCTTCATGAAGAACCAGATGAATCCCCAGAGCCAACCGGGGAGGAACCCGAGGGCGGGACCAGCCGGACCACCGAAGAAGAGGGTCACGATGATGGCGCCCATGGTGACCGTGTTCATGAACTCGGCGAGGAAGAACAGGGCGAAGCGGATGGAGGAGTATTCGGTGTGGAAGCCACCGACGATCTCCTGCTCGGCCTCGACAAGGTCAAACGGGGGACGGTTCAGCTCCGCGGTGCCCGCGAGTACGAAGATGACGAACGGCACGAAGCCGGTCACGATGATGTTCCAGTTGGGGATGAAGCCGCCGAAGCCGGCACCGGCCTGCACGTCAACGATGCGGGTGGTGCTGAGTGAACCGGTCACCAACAGCACCGATGCCAGCGAGAGACCGAGGGCCGCCTCATAGGAGATGGCCTGGGCCGATGCCCGGACCGAGCCGAGCAGCGGGTACTTCGAGCCCGATGACCAGCCGGCCAGCATGATGCCGTACACGGCGAGCGAACTCATGGCCAGGAAGAAGAGGATGCCGACCGGTAGATCCGCCACCTGGATGTAGGTGTCACGGCCGAAGATGGTGACCTGCCCATTGTTGTCGCCAGAGAAGTCGCCGGCGATGGGGATGATGGCGAACGTCAAAAAGGCCGGCACCAGCGACAGGTACGGCGCAAGCTGGAAGACGAATCGATCGGCCTTGGTGGGGATGATGTCTTCTTTGAAGAAGAGCTTCACACCATCGGCCAGTGTCTGGAAGAGGCCAAACGGACCGGCCACGTTCGGGCCGATGCGGTTCTGCAGGCGGCTGACCACCTTGCGTTCGAACCAGACCATCAACATGACGGCGACCAGCAGCACGACGAAGGCCACAACGGCCTTGCCGACGGCAAGCGCTACGTCACCGAGATCTACGGTGCCGTCTGTCAGAAAGGGATCACCCATCGGTTCCCTCCGGGATTCGAATCCGAATGTTGGTGATGGAGCGACCGGCCGAGAGCAGCTCCCGAACGTCGAAGCCAGGCAGGCGAGCCGGCAACCATGCGGTGCGAGGTGCGACCGCCGGGTTGATCACGAACGGCAGGTCGAACGAAATATCGCCCTGGTCGATGGTGACGAAGTCATGGTTTGTCAGATCCATCAGTTGCACGTCCGATGGCGAGATGTGCAGCTCAGCCCGGGGGGCCAAGCCTGCCAGCGACGGCGAGTTCTGGGTCATGGTGCCGAGGTCCCACAGCTTGCGGTCCACGACGAGGCGAAGGCCGTAGCTGGAGGTCGGTGGTGCCGCTGCGGCATCACCGAATTCCAGATCCCAGTTTCGTTCCGGGCGAACGAGTGGACCGTCGTCTGCGGTTGTGAGCGCCGTCCAGTCGACGCCGCCGAGCGCCCCAACTGCGGCGTTCATCTCGGCCCGCAATTCATCGAGCGAAGCAAAGCCAAGATCGGGGCCGATCTGAGCGGACAGTTCCGCTGCGATCATCCAGTCGGCTCGGGCGACGCCGGGAGCGGTCACCTTTGCGGCGAGTGGGCTGAGGCGGCCTTCGGCGTTGCAGAACGTTCCGTCGACCTCGCCGAACATGGCGGCCGGGAGAACGATGTCGGCCCGAGATGAGGAGGCGGTGATGAAGCTGTCGACCGCAATGACGGTCTCGATGTGGTCGAAGGCCTCGCGGGCCAGCTTGGAGTCCGGGAAGTCTTCCACCGGATCGGCGCCGAGCAGAACAAGGGTGTCGATCTCTCCGGCCACCGCGGCACGAAGGATGCCGTCGGTGTCCTTACCCTCGAATTCGGGCGTGCTCGCCCAACCTTCAAGCAGGACGTCACGGTTGCGGACCCCACCGGGCAGGAAGCCGGGGGTCAGACCCATTTCCAGCGCGCCGTTGACGTTGCCGCGACGGCTTGACGGGAGGTACTTGGCGTCGGGGCAGAGCTGGCGGAGCCCGCCGATGGCATCTGCGGTGTAGCGAGCGGACTCTGCCAGGTTTGACCGGCCGAAGATGACGGTAACCGGGCGGTTGCCGGTCAGCAGCGAACGGGTCCGGCGGAGCTGCAGTTGGTCAACAGTGCCAACAGGCTCTTCCAATTCCTCGGACGCGATTGCAGCGAGGACCTGGCCGACGGTGCCGGGGCTTGTCCGCAGCTTGATGGCGGCAAGATCGGAGAGGCTGGTGTCGCGTGGGGTGATCTCGATTAGTGAGGCCCCGTCCTCCACCACGGCATGACGCAGCCGGAGATACAGCGAAGGAAGCTCTTCCTTCGGGTCCGAGGACATCAGAACGATGATGCCGCCGGGCTGGCATGCCTCGGCGATGGTCGCCCTCGGCAGACCGAGCGAAAGTGCGGCAGGGAGGCCATCGCCGAGCTGCGCATCGACGTGATCGGTGCCGACAACACCCTTCATGAGCTTGGCCCAGGCGTACTGGCTTTCGAGTGTGAGGCGTGCGCCACCGATGACGGCAACCCGCTCCGGGTCGGCCCGAAGCGCCTTTGCGGCCGAGCGTGCGGCGTCGGTCCAACGGGTTGGACGGAACTCGTCGCCGACTTTGACCTGCGGCTCGGTGACGCGGTCTTCGGAGTTGGTGGCTTCAAAGATGAAGCGATCCTTATCCGACAGCCAGCTCCAGTTCACGGCCTCGCTGTCAACGCCGAGGACACGCATGAGCTTGTTCTGCGATGCCTGCAGGACCACGCGGGCACCGGTGGCGTCAACGGCAGAGGTTGACTCCACGGCGTCGAGATCCCACGGGCGGGCCTTGAAGCGATATGGGGACGCGGTCAGCGCGCCGACCGGGCAGATCTGCACCGTGTTCCCGCTGAAGTAGGACGAGAACGGATGATCGGGGAAGGTGTTGACCTGGGTCGATGAGCCACGGTCGATGAAATGGATCAGCGGGTCGCCAGCAACCTCTGAGGCGAACCGGGTGCACCGGTCACACAGGATGCAACGCTCACGGTCCAGGTGGACGAGATCGCTGATCGGGATGGGCTTTTCGTAGTGACGCTTCTCTTCGACGAAGCGGCTCTCGCCGGGACCGAACGCATAGGCGTTGTCCTGCAGCGGACACTCGCCGCCCTTGTCGCAGACCGGGCAGTCCAGCGGGTGGTTGGTGAGCAGAAACTCGAGCACACCGTCCTGGGCCTTCTTGGTTGCCTCGGACTCGGTCTCGACCTTCATCTCCGGGGTCACCGGAAGCATGCAGCTCGGCTGCAAGGCGGGGCCACGACCGGTGTCGACTTCGACGAGGCACATGCGGCACATGCCGACCGGCTTCATGCGGTTGTGGTAGCAGAACCGCGGGATGTGAACGCCGTTGCGGTCACACGCGTCGATCAGGAGCTCGCCGTCGTTGGCGTGCAGCTCGGTGCCGTTCAGCGTGAACGGAACCCCCGTGGTCGCCTCGGTGCCGGACTCTGTGGACGTCATGAGGTCACCTCCTCATCAGTGTCGGTAAGCCGCGACGTTTCGGCCGCAGGCCGAAACTCGGTTAGTGGCGACGAAGTCGCAACGGCAACGGCAGCTTGCGGCATTTTTTCTTCGAACTCGTGCCGGAAACGTCGGATGGCCGAAACGATCGGAGCAACAGAGGACGGTCCGAGCGGACAGATGGTGGTCTGCTTCGGCGGGAACGGAACGGCGGTGAGGCCGGCCTCTTCGTGGGCGGCCGCAGGGTATGGTCCGGGGCTGATCTGGTCGCCGACCTCAAGCAAAAGGTCGATGTCCTCCGGACGGCCGTTGCCGTCGAGGATGCGCTGCAGAATCTGCTCTTCCCAGGTGGTGCCTTCCCGACACGGGGTGCACTTGCCACAGGACTCACGGGAGAAGAACCGCACCACACGCAGACACGCTTTGACCGCGTCGGTGGTCTCATCCATAACGACGAGGGCGCCGGAACCGAGCATGGAGCCCGCCGCGCCGACATCTGCCGCTTCGATCTTCAGGTCGAGCTGCTCTTCAAAGAACCACGGAGCGGAGCCGCCACCGGGGATGAACATCTTGAGGTCGTTGCCGTCCTTGATGCCCTGGCAGAAGTTGTCGCCATAGAAAAGGTCTCGGAAGGTGACAACGCCTTGCTCCACCTCATAAACGCCCGGGCGATTGACGTGGCCGCTGATGGCCAACATCCGGGTGCCGGGTGACCGTTCGGACCCGTACTTCTTATAGGCCTCGATGCCGTTGGTGAACAGCCACGGCAGGTTGGCTAGCGTCTCCACGTTGTTGACGATCGTGGGCTTCATATAGAGGCCCTTGGCTGCTGGGAAGAACGGCGGCTTCAGCCGGGGCATACCGCGGTTGCCCTCAAGGCTCTCGATGAGCGCCGTCTCTTCACCGACGATGTAGGCGCCGGCGCCCCAGTGCAACACGATGTCGATCGAGACGTCGGTGCCCATGATGTTCTTGCCGACGTAGCCGGCGCCATAAGCATCGTTCAGTGCCTGAGCGATGCGTTCCTGGGCCACGGCCATCTCGCCTCGGACGTACAGGAAGCAGGTGTTGAGGCCGAGCGCGTAACAGGTGATGAGGCAACCCTCGATCAGCTGATGGGGGTCGCGCTCCATGAGCAGGCGGTCCTTGTAGGTGCCGGGCTCGGACTCGTCGCCGTTGACCACCAGGTAGCGGGGCCAGACCGGGGGCATGAAGCCCCACTTGACGCCAGCCGGGAAGCCCGCGCCACCGCGGCCGAGCAGAACGGCCTCTTTAACGTGGGCCGCAGCATCGGCGGGCGGCATTTGCAGCACTGCTCGCAGGGCGCTGTAGCCACCGGTGGCCTCGGCCCGCTCAAAGGTATGACTGTCCTCATAGCCGAATCGGCCGGTGACAATCTTTGGACCTTCGTTGTCGACATATCCGGCAGCGTGAGGAACGTATTGGTTGGTAGGCACGGTTATGCAC
>CAZSTV010000255.1:0-2928 GCA_964609665.1 uncultured Acidimicrobiaceae bacterium | reverse complement strand
CATTTGAGCCTGGACCCCTGCAGCCCACGCCTGGCGTCGGGCGCCGGTTGGCGGCTCTCAAACCATGCCGGGGTACCGGCGAGGTCGGGCCGTTCGATGCCTGCCATCTGTTCCGGTGCGATGTGCTGGCGGACCCTGCCGAGGGTGCCGTGAGGCGGCACGTCGGGGCGGGCACCGGAGCGCAGATCGGCAACGATGCGATCAAAGTCGTCGTTGTCGAGGCGGTACTCGTAACGGTAGTTGACCTGGAGGCACGGGGCTTCGGTGCAGGCCGCAATGCACTCGACGTCTTCAAGGGTGAAGAGGCCGTCCTCTGTGGTGCCGCCGGGCTTGATACCGAGCGACTCCTCGGCGTGGTGCAACAACTCTTCGCCGCCGTTGAGCTGGCAGGAGATGTTGGTGCAGATATTGATCATGTACTTGCCGACGGGCTCACGCTTGAACATCTCGTAGAACGAGCATGTTCCCAGCACCTCGGCCGGGGTGACGTCCACCAGTTCGGCCAGGTGTTCCATGGCGTCGTTTGCCACGTACCCGTCCTGCTGCTGCGCAAGATGGAGCAGCGGAATCAACGCCGACTTCGGCTTGGGATACCGAGCGATAATCTCTCGTGCCAACAAAACGTTGGCCGCAGTCAACCTACTCACTGCCGTTCCTCGTTTCGTGATGAGCAAACAGCAGCCGCGACCAACCCCGAACCGGAGGTTCCGGCGTAGCCGGAACCTCGTAAGTGACGAGCAAAGCGAGGAACGACATCACCGGTCGACCTCGCCCAGGATCGGGTCGACGCTTGAAATAATGGCCACCGCATCGGCCAATAGGCTACCGCCCATCATGTGGGGCATGGTCTGCAAATTCACAAAGCTTGGACCCCGTATGTGCATGCGGTACGGCTTGGGGCCGCCATCGGAAACGATGTAGCACCCGAGTTCGCCACGGGGAGACTCGATCGCCACGTAGACCTCGCCTTCAGGCACCTTGAAACCCTCGGTGAAGATCTTGAAATGGTGGATCAGCGCTTCCATGGACTCGTCGATGCGAGCACGAGGCGGAGGCGTGACCTTGGTGTCCTGAGCCCGGTAATCACCGGCCGGCATCTTGTCCAAAATCTGACGAACGATCTTCATCGACTCGCGGATTTCGTTGAGTCGGATGGCGTAACGGTCAAACGAATCGCCGTAGGAGCCAACCACCACGTCAAAGTCGACCTCGGGGTACGCCAGGTACGGCATGTCCCGACGAAGGTCCCAGGCAACCCCGGTCGATCGCAGGATCGGGCCGGTGGTGGAAAGAGCGATTGCCTCTTCGGGGCTGATGACGCCAACGCCCTGGAGGCGCTCACGCCAGATCGGCTGACCGGTCATGAGGATGTCGTACTCTTCGAGCCTCGGCGGCAGCATGTCCATAAGTCCAAGGACATCGTCACGCCAACCATCTGGCAGATCGGCGGCGACGCCACCGGGCCGGATGTAGTTGTGATTCATACGAAGGCCGGTGACCTTCTGGAAGAAGCGGAGCACCTGCTCCCGCTCCCGCCAGCCGTAAATCATCATGGAGACCGCGCCCAGGTCCATGCCGTTGGTGGCCATGAACAGCAGATGGGACGAGATGCGGTTCATCTCGGTCATCAGCATGCGGATCCAGGTGGCCCGCTCGGGAATCTCGATGCCGATCAGTTCCTCGACCGCGAGGGAGAACGCCAGCTCGTTGAAAAGCGGCGATGCGTAGTCCATTCGGGTGACGTTGGTCGGACCCTGCAGGTAGGTGAGGTCCTCCGCAGTCTTTTCCATCCCGGTGTGGAGGTAGCCGATGACAGGCTTGGAGCGGATGACGGCCTCGCCGTCGAGCTCAAGCATGAGCCGGAGCACACCGTGGGTTGAGGGGTGCTGCGGGCCCATGTTCATCAACATGGTCTGGTCGTTTTCGCCCTCCAGCGGCTCGGAGTCTGCGAGTTCGGCAGCCTCCACCTCTGACATCCGCATGATCGAGCCACGACGGGTGAGGTGGTGCAGCTGGCTCACGGTCTTTTCTGCCGCGGCGCCGTCTTCGGCCGCGGGCTGTTCAGGGACTGTTTCCTCAGTAACGGTCATGATCAGTTCCTTGGGGCCTTGAACTGCACGGGAATTGCGCCCACCGCGTAGTCCTTGCGCAGGGGGTGTCCCTGCCAGGACTCGGGCATGAGAATGCGTGACATGTCCGGGTGGTCGGTGAAGGTGATGCCAAAGAGATCGAAGATCTCACGCTCGAGGTAGTCGGTGCCCGGGTACAGGCTGTAGAGCGATGCGATGCTCAGGTCATCTGCGGGGACCTGAGCACGGGCCCGGATCCGGTCACGCTTGGCGTGAGAGATGAACGAGGCGACAACCTCAAACCGCTCAGCGGTCACTCCGGCGGGAAGATCACGGCGACCGGCAAAGGCCAGGTAGTCCACGGCGGTGACGTCGACGCACATGTTCCAGCCATCTGAGAACAGCTCAACTGCGGTGTCGAACCAGGCGTCGCTCGCAACATGGATGACCCGCTGATCCCGGGAGTAGGTGACCGGGCATCCGTAGGCGGTTTCCGGCGCCTCTTCTACGACTTCTTCTGGGACGTCTTCGGTTGCTTCCTCGGTGGCGTCGCCGCTCACTGCGGCCTCCCAAGCTGAACGAGCTTTGGCTCACCTTGGCCGTCGCGCTGCTCGATGGTGATGTTGGCACCGGCGCCGGTCACGGCTCGGCGGCGCAACAGCTCGCCGGTTTCGATCTGGGTGTGCAGGGTGGTGATGGCGTGCAAGAGCGTCTCGGGGCCGGGAGGGCAACCGGGGGCGTACACGTCAACCGGGACGATCTGATCGACGCCCTGAACGATGGCGTAGTTGTTGAACATGCCACCGCTCGACGCGCAGACGCCCATGGAGATGACCCACTTGGGTTCCATCATCTGGTC
>CAZSTV010000254.1:0-8406 GCA_964609665.1 uncultured Acidimicrobiaceae bacterium | reverse complement strand
GTGTTCGGTATCCAGGCAGTAGTTTTGGACCGTGACCGACCCCCGCACCGAAGCAGCAAGACGGCGTACCTTCGCCATCATCTCTCACCCCGATGCGGGCAAGACCACGTTGACGGAGAAGTTTCTGTTGTACGGCGGCGCGCTCGGTAAGGAAGCCGGCAGCGTCAAGGCCCGTGAGGGTCGTCGGTCTGCAACGTCTGACTGGATGGACCTGGAACAGCAGCGTGGCATTTCCATCACTTCAACCGTGCTGCAGTTCGAGTACCGCGATTGTGTACTGAACCTGCTCGACACCCCGGGTCACCGTGACTTCTCCGAAGACACCTACCGAGTGCTCGCCGCGGCCGACGCGGCGATCATGGTTCTCGATGCGGCAAAGGGTATTGAGCCACAGACCCTGAAGCTGTTCGAGGTGTGCCGGGAACGGGAGATTCCGTTCCTTACCTTTATCAACAAGTGGGACCGGCCTGGCAAGGCTCCACTGGAACTGCTCGACGAGATTGAAGAGACGCTCGTGGTGGAGCCAACCCCGGTTACGTGGCCCGTCGGCATTCCCGGTGACTTTCGTGGCGTGATCCATCAGGGCACAGGTGTCTACACCCGCTTCCAGCGAACCGCCAGAGGCTCCACCATCGCCCCCGAAGAAGAGGTCGACGCCGAGACCGCGGCCGTCGACGAGGGCGAGTGGTGGACCCAGGCATCAGAAGAGGCAGAACTCCTGACCGAGCTCGGCCGAGTGGTGGACCCAAAGACCTTCCTCGCCGGTGAGTCAACGCCGGTCTTCTTCGGTTCCGCCCTCACCAACTTCGGTGTGCGGTTTCTGCTCGACGGCGTGGTCGACCTTGTCCCACCGCCCGCGCCCCGGCAACTGGCCGACGGGTCTCGGCGAGCGCTCGACGCTCCCTTCGCCGGACTTGTGTTCAAGGTCCAGGCCGGGATGGATAAAGCCCACCGTGACCGCATTGCTTTTGTGCGAGTGTGCTCCGGCCGCTTTGAGCGTGGCATCACCGCCATCGCCGAACGGACCCAGCGTCAGTTCTCCACCAAGTACGCCCAGGCCATGTTCGGCCAGGACCGTGACACCGCGGATGAGGCGTACCCGGGTGACGTGCTCGGCCTTGTCAACGCAAACGACCTTCGGGTCGGTGACGCGGTCTACGTCGGTGAGCCGGCTAGCTTTCCCGAGCTGCCGGCATTCGCCCCCGAACACTTCATGCGGGCACGGGTCAAGGACACCTCAAAGTTCAAGCAGTTCCGCAAAGGGGTTGCCCAGCTCGACGAAGAGGGCGCCATCCAGGTGCTGCGGGAAGAGGACCTTGGTGACCAGGCACCGGTGCTCGCCGCCGTTGGTCCGATGCAGTTTGAGGTGGCAACCTACCGACTCGAAAACGAGTTTGGGGCCGCCATCGAGCTGACGGCGACGCCATACACCATCGCCCGCAAGACCGATGATGCCAGCGCCGAAAAGTTGAACGCCATGCAGGGTGTGGCGGTCATGAGCCGAGATGACGGCACCAAACTTGCGCTGTTCGAGAGCAAGTACTGGATGGACCGGGTGCTCAGCGACCACCCGGGTCTGACGTTGGAGCGGATGATCGCCGAGGGTGGTCTGAACTAACGGCGACCCGGCCAAAGCTGGCCGTTGGTTGCACATCCGGATGTGGCCTGAGGTTCATTGTCGATGGATCTTGAGTTTCTGCGGCAGACTTGGAGCGTGCTGACACGGATGTCGGAACACGAACCGGGGAACCACCCACGCTGGGCGGTGCCTGTAGCCCTCTGCATCGCCGCGCTGCTCATCGCCATCGGTGTCCGTTTCCGCATCGAAGGCGAGATCGCCGATGCCGCAGCGAGGGCCGGTGACGTCGCCGCCCAGAACGGTGGCGTGGCCGCCGGGCCCGGCATCGACAACCCCGATGGTGACACGAATACCACCGGGGCGACCGGCCAACGCACCGCGGCGGACCTGACGATAGACCGCGACGCCGAGAGTAGAGGTGAGATCAGTCCACTCGATGACGGCGAGCTGTGGGTCAATCCGGAGTCGTCCGGCTTGCCGTGGTCTGCGCTCGGCGCCGTGGACGGGTTGCTCACCTTCCGGGGCAATCCGACCAGGACCTACCACGGGCAGGGACCGGTCCCGACCGATCCCGAAGTGTTGTGGTCGACCAATATCGGCTGCTCCAACTCACCGGTCGGTGGGCAACCCAAGCAGTGGTGTGGCACCGGGTGGACCGGACAGCCATCGGTCTTTCGTCAGCCCCGCACCGGTACCGGGCAGTCGGCCTCCTCGTGGTGGGTGGGCATCGGCGGGTACAACCGCAGCGTCAACTTCTTCGATGCGACAACCGGCGAAGAGACCTATCCCCGGTTCCAGACCGGAGACATCATCAAGGGGTCCATCACCGTTGACCCCGACGGTTTCCCACTGATCTACAGCGGCAGCAGAGACAACTTCTTCCACATCGCCTCCATCGACGGGGATGAGCCCGAGGAGCTGTGGCGGTTGTCGTCGGCCAGCGAGGACCCGACGCTGTGGAACAACGACTGGGACTCATCGGCGGTCATCGTCGACGGTTACCTGCTGGTCGGCGGCGAAAACTCTCGGTTCTACATCGTGGAGCTCAACCGGGGCTATGACCGTCTTGGCAATGTGACCGTGGACCCCGAGGTGGTGTTCTCCGCCGCGGGCTGGGACCAGGAACTGCTGGCCGATGTCGGTGACCAGCAGGTCTCAATCGAGAACTCCATTGCGGTCAGCGGCCAGACCGCGTACTTCACAAACTCGGGTGGCCTTGTGCAGGGGTGGGACCTTGGCCCGCTGCGGGAGGGCTCGTTCCCCGAGCGGGTATTCCGATACTGGACTGGGGATGACACCGACGCGTCAATCGTCATCGACGACGACGGCATGTTGTATGTGGCCTCGGAGTACGAGCGGGGCAATGGTCGAGCTCGAGAGCTTGGCCAGGTTTTCAAACTGGACCCGTTGCGGCCGGACGACCCGCTGGTGTGGAGTCAGGACGCTGCAGACCGGTTGGGTGGTGGTGTGTGGGCCACCCCGGCGATCCACCAGGACCTGCTCCTGGTTGCCACCGATGATGGTCGAGTGCTGGGGTTGGACCGTGCCGACGGTGTGCTTCGTTGGACCATTGATTTGGTGGGGCCGCTGTGGTCCTCGCCGGTGGTCGTCGATGAGGTGCTCATCCAGGGCGACTGCGATGGGACGCTGCACGGCTTTGATCTTTCCAACACCGACCGGGAGCCGCAGCGGTTGTGGTCGGTCACCCTTGACGGGTGCATCGAGTCGACCCCGGCGGTGTGGGACGGACGGATCTTCGTCGGCACTCGCTCAGGCCAGTTCTATGGCATCGGCGATGGCAGCAGCGGCAGCATCACGCTCGCCGAGTAGCCGAGTAGCTGGGGAACGAACGCCGGTCAGCTGAGGGTGACCAGAACCTCTTCAACCCCGATGAGGTCAAGGCCTCTGTAGGCGGTAAAGCGGATTCGGGTGGTGCCAACATCGATGCCGTCGAGCCTGATGTCATCGGCGGCAAGGGTGAAGGACTTGTTGACCACGCAGATCTCGCCGGTTGACGTGGCCCCTTGGCTGACGGTCCAACAGTACCGGGTGGCCGAAGCGACCTCGGCCGAGAGGAGTTCTATGTCGTCGCCGAGGGAAAGATCGGCGCCACCGATCGGACTGGCGGCAACGTCACCGACGAGAAGGTCGATGGAGATCTGATCTTGGGCGAGGACCTTGCCGTCGACGTCGACGGCTTCGGCTCGCACGGTCATTGGGCCTGGCAACACACCAACGGGGGTGGCTGGTAGATCGAAGATCACGTCGGCGGCGCACACCTGGCGTTCGCCCGCTTCGCTGTCGATCGTCCAGCAGTACTTGTCAGCAGTCGCCACCGGTTCGGCCTGGAAACGAGTGGCAGATTCCCACGGCCGACTGTCGCCGTGGGAGGGCGAGACGATGAGCGCTTCCACCGGCGGTAGAGCCGTGGTTGAGGTGGAGGGTGTCGAGGTTGTGGTGACCGACGATGAGGTTGGCGTTGAGGTTGTGGTGACCGAGATGGTGGACGATGGACCGTCGGTGCTCGACGTGGTCTCAATTGTCGTGGCGGTGGTCTGGGTGGTGGTCGCGATGGTCACGCCGGTTGTTACCGACGGCCCCTGCGTTGTGGCTGTGGTGGTGGGTACAGGGATGCTGGGAGTTGGGATGGTGAGGACCGACGTTATGGGGCCGAGCGGAATTGATGTTGTGGTGGTTGGCTGCAGCAGACCGGTATCGGACGGACCGACGATCAGTGCAATCGTTGTCGGCGAAGTGATTGAGGTGGACGGATTGGTCTCGGCCGAGGTGGTGAGATCGTCGTCGGTGCCGAGCGACTCGGCGCTGTCGTCCGCACTTGTGATTGGGGCAGCCGGGGCGTCCTCGGCATCAGCTGCGGTCTCTTCGGCGTTCTCATCCGGAAAGGGCTCTCCCTCGCCAGGGGTGTCGCGGCGTGACCCGGAACGGCTCGAGTCGTCAACGCCGGGCACCTCGTCGCCGGAGGGTCCGGGATCGATGATGGCCGACTCGTCCTGAACATCTTCGTCCTCATCGCCCCCGACGGCGGCCCGCACTGCGAGGAAAACGATGGTGCCGACAAGGACCGCTGAACCAATGACGATGGCGGCCTGGACCAGCAGTGTTCGAGGCGAAGTCACGGGGCCGGTGTTGAGCAGAATGTTGCCGGTCGGCATCCCGGGATCGGAAGCAACTACCGGCGTCGCCGGTTCAACGGACCCGCTGTGCCCAGGTGTCTCGGAGAGATCTACCTCGGTGGCGGTCCGGTCGCTCGATTCTTCATCAAGGATCACCGACAACAATCCTACTACTAGTCGATGGGTATTAGCCCTAGGGGGAGCCGCCGCCCCCTCTACGAAAGACCGAGTTCTAGCTGGTCAGAGGGTTGTGGGGTGCCCCATCGGTCACGAACCTGTGACATTGGACCGGCCAGAATGATGAAGAGAAAACCTACGAAGCTGGCTCCGGCGGCCACGATGAAGGCCACTTCGTAGTCATAGGAATCTCTGAGCAATCCGAGCCCGAGCGGGCCTCCGGCCACGCCGAGCGTGCCGAAAAGCTGATTGAAACCGTAGATCCTGCTGTAGTTGCGGACCCCAAAGGCTTCGGCGAGCAGCAGGGGTTGCAGCATCAGCAGATTGCCGACGCTTGCGCCGAAGAAGGCGGCACTCAACAACAGGGTTATGACCGATGGCGAGAGCGCCAGCGCGACGAGTGCGGCCGCTTGAAGTGCAGCGAGGCTGGCGGTAAATGTTTGGGTGGAGATCTTCGTCACCACTACCCCGCCGATGAGGCGGGCGACAACGCTGGTCATCGCCAAGACCATGATCGATGCTGAGGCGGCGGATACGTCGGTTCGTTCCTGCACCATGTTGTAGAGCTGGGCGATGGCGCCGACCTGGCCGAAGAAGATGACGGCGTAGGCAACACAGAGCGCAATGAAGAAGCGGGAGACCCGGGCGGTGCCGAACTCCATCCCGTCAACCGATGATGCATCGACGTCTGTCGCGGCGCCGGCCGTGACGGGGAGCGCCGTGGCGTCGGCCGTGGCGCCAGCCGAGAGTGCTGTGGCGGGGAGTGCCGCGGGTGCCGTGTCATCCGCTGTGGGTGCCGTGGCCCCGTCTGGCAGCAGACCCTTTTCCGCTGGGAACGACCGGATGAGCAGCAGCGCGACCGGAACGATGCCGACGATCCAGATGGCGGCGAGATACGGCGATGCTCCGGCGAGCCCTCGGTTGTCGATGAACCAGGCCGAGATTGGCGTGACGGCGAACCCGCCGAAGGACAGACCGGTGGAGGCGACGGAGAGGGCGACCGAGCGCCGCCGGTCGAACCAGCGGGTGACCAGGGTGGTGCCTGGCACCAGGCCGGCCAGAGCGAAGCCGACGCCGAAGACGGCAAAGAAGATGTATAGGTGGACGACCGAGGTCACCCATTGCAGGCCGACCAGAGCGATTGCGCCGACCATGCCGCCGACGGCAAAGAACCATCGGAGGTCGACGGTGTCCATCTGTTTCGAGAAGGCGTAGCCGGTCAGGCCGCTGATGGCGAAGAAGAGTCCGGTGGCACCGGAGATGGAGCCGACCGATGCGTTGAGCTCCCTGGTGGCGGCTGCCAGGATCACCGAGGCGTTGTAGAAGCCGATGCCAGAGGTGATGGCCAAGATGGCGAAGACCGCACCAACTAATACCCAGCCGTAGAAGACGCCACCTTCTTTAGGGAGGTCGTCCGAGGGATCGGTGTTTTGGTTGGCACCGAGTTTGGGTTTGGTCCGCTTGGCCGCGATCGGACCCTTTATCTCGTTGTTGTCGGCGGCGCTGGCCGTAGCCGCGACGGCCAATGGGGCGCCAGGGTCCGGCCCGTCGATGAGGTCTTCGGCCAGACGCTTGGCCGCGAAGGGCCTGGTCGCCGACTTCTTGACTCGCTTGGCGGTTGCCGCGTTGTCGTCATCGGTGTCGGCGTGGGTTCCGGTGTCGGTGTCGGTGCTGCCGTCACTGGTGTGGTTGGTGCCGTCACCGGTGTGGTTGACTGCGGAATCGAGTTCGGCCAGCTCACCGGCGCCGGCCGCGTCATTGGCTGCGGTTGCTTCGACTGCCGCGGCGTCGGCTGCAGCCGCTGTTGCGGCCTCCATGGTAGCCGAGCTGGTGGGGTTCGGCTGCGGCTGCCGGTTTTGTGGCCGCACCGGCGGGGCAGGTCGAGGACGGGTGGCAAGTTCGCTCGGATCGATGCGGGCGGTCTTGGCGGCCTTGGCTGCGATCGATTCGTCATCGTCGGTCGGGACGATCAGCGACGATGATTTGGTTTCGGGAGCGGGGGGAAGGTCGGCCCAGGGCCCGGGATCGGCCTCGATATTCGGTTGCGAAGTGTCTGGCGAGAAGTTGAGCGGGTGGGCGGTGGAATCCTGGTTGTCGGAGTCGTTGGGCTGGGAGGCAGGCCCGGGCGAGTCGTCGATGCCATCGTCAAAGGGATGAATCGGGCTGGGGGTTGAGCGGACCGGAACCTGTTCGGCCGCGAAGTCGGTGAGGCCAGGGAACGAGTTGCCGGTGGAGGGTGGGCTTGGGAGGGAGCCGAGGTCGAACGTCGTCGTTTCGGCCGCGGGGTGGGTTGGGGCGTCTGTCGCCGGGGCCTGGTCGGCCAGCTCTCCCAGGTCGAACGACTCCGGAGCGTCCAGGTTCTGCGGTGGCGTGTTCCCGGCTGCGGGCTGTTGTGGCGTCGGCGCTGGCCCTGGGTGGGGGTCGTCCTCGGTCGGCCAACGAAACGGGTCAACGTCTTCGGTAGGTTCCGCTGTCGAGTTGGCTTCGCTCGGATTAGCTTCGCTCTGAGTTGATGGTGCGATTTCTTCCTGCGGGAGAAGATCGAGCAGCGGTTCCTGCTCGGGTGCACCTTCTTCGTCGTTGCCGACCGAGGCGAAAATCCGTTCGAAGTCTGCGGCGGTGATCGGCCCTGACTGGTCGAGGTCCGCGAGGCCTGTCTCCTCAGCAGGCTGCAGCTCGGCTTCGGGTAGCGATAGCTCGTCCGACCCAAGCTCGGGATCGTCGTCCAAGGCCAACGCCGGAGGCTCCAACACCGTGAGCGACCCAGCATCAGCGCCGATCTCAGAGTGGGTGTCATACTCGGCATCGGCGTCCAGATGTGGTTCACCGTCAGCGTCCGACTCGACGTTCTGGCCCGAGTCAACCGACTGATCCGATTCGACGGGAAGTTCCGGCTCGTCGGCCAGTTCCATTTCGATCGGCGGGGCGAGTCCCACGGCCAGGCCAGCGTTGGCGTAGGCATCGGTCTCGATATCTCGATCGACCTGGAGGTCCGGATCAGCTCCGAGATCCAGGTCGGTCTGAAGGTCCAGGTCGGTCCTGGCGTTGAGGGCGGCGGCTGTCGCCTGGATTTGTGCCGGGTCCGGGTCCACCGGTTCGGGTAGGTCAGCGTCGACGCTCGTGTCGCCAAGGTCGGCCTGTTCAAGGTTGTCAGGAGCGACAACCTTGCGGGCGCGACGCTTCGATGTAACTGCAGCAGCGACAAGCCCTGCGAAGATAAGCAGTAACCCGACCGTCGTTCCGCTACCGGCCGATCCGCGACCCAATCGAGATGAGCGAGAAAACAAGGACAAGCCTGACGTAGATGGACCGCTTCCAAACTCTGGTGGACCCCGGAAGATACCGCGGGTGGAGACCCATCAACAAACAGAACGGCGAGCCGTAGCGGAGCTGTACGATTTCGAGGTTCGGCGGAATCCGGGTCTAGAGCGGGGATCGAGCGGCTACGCTGTAGCCAGATTCGGGGCTGTAGCTCAGTTGGCTAGAGCACCTGCTTTGCAAGCAGGGGGTCGTGGG
>CAZSTV010000253.1:0-8464 GCA_964609665.1 uncultured Acidimicrobiaceae bacterium | reverse complement strand
TCATCCATTGCTGCGGCACGTGATGCCCAGGTGTGGCCGAGGATGACCTCGCCCGTCTGGAACGCTGCCTGGACCTCGTCGGTGCTGTAGCTGCTGGCGGCGGTGCCACCACAGGTCTCCAGCATGTCGACCAGGATGTTGGCTGCTTCGATGCCTTCGGGGCTGTTGAAGTTCGGCTGACCGGTCGTCTCGTCGACGAAACGCACGCCCTGTGACCCGAGCACGCTGCTGAACTCGATGCTCCACGCCCAACCGGCGGACAGCATGTACAGGAACCCGGTGTCATAGCCAGCGGCCTGGATGGCCGGGCAGGCTTCGAGCGCTTCGGTGAACGTGGTCGGAACGTCGACGCCAATTTCGGTCAGCTTCGGCTCGTTGTAGAACACGTGCATCGTGTTGGACACCATCGGAATGGCGTAGATGTCGCCGTCTTTCGAGGCGAAGTCGAAGAATGCCTGGTCGATCTCGTCGAGGCCGTAGTCTGCGCCGTACTTGTCGATCAGATCGTTGAGGGGCATCAGCGCGCCGGAGTTGGCCAGTTCGATGATGAAGCTGTTCGAGCCCTGGTAGATCTCAAACTCGGGTGAGCCGGTGGCACCATCGAGACGCATGGCGTCCTGGGCTTCGGCCGAATCGAGGAACTGCACGTTGAAGCTGTAGTTGCCCTCTTCGCACTCTTCCAGTTCCTCGGCGTACTGAGTGATGATTGGGAACTCCCAGCCCATCACGTCAATCTCCACTTCGTCGGCCGGGTTGGGGATGTTGCACTCGTCGGAGATCATCGAGACCTCTTCCATGGCTTCCTCCTCTTCCATGGCCTCCTCCGGCTCGTCTTCCATCGCCTCTTCGGTTTCCTCGGCGGTCTCCTCGACAGCGTCGGTTGAGCTGTCCTCCGCGTCGGACTCGTCGCTGCCGCATGCGGCTGCCACGAGGCTGAATGCAAGGAGCATGGCGATAAGTCGCCAGCCCTTGTGCCTGAATTTGCTCATGTCAACCCCTCCTAGGGTGTTGGTGCTTTGTCTGTTTGGTTCGAGTTGAGCGGGCAACGTCTTGTTGCCAGCCCGGTCGATCTGAGATGTTCCGGCGGTGGCGCCGGTGCTTACGCCGGCGGTGACGGCATGGGTCGTAGGTCCGCTCATGTGGAGCCTCCGACCAGATGCGCCGGGGCGATGAAACCCGACCGGTCGCGGGCCCATCCGGCCTCGCGGGCGCTGGTGGCCACCGTCGTTGACCATTCGGCCCGGCTTGGGGCGTCGCCGTTGCAGACCACGGCGACGAGCGCGTTTCGGTCGCCGACGTTGGTCACCGTGCGCCACATGTCTTCGGGCATCGAAACGACGGAGCCCTCGGCCGGTCGCCGGTGTGTCGCAAGGTCACCTGCTCCGAACGAGACGTCAACCTCGCCTTCGGCGATGAGTAGCACCTGCGGGTCGGCGATGCGGTGCTCGCCGGTGGATGCCCCGGGCGCAAGTCGTAGCCACTCGATCGAGAAGCCATGGGGGTTGGTGATCGGGCTTGCGTGGCGGCGGTGTTCAGTGATGCCGTTGCCGATGACCGGGGCGAGCTCCGCAGCAGGCTCTGTATAGGTTGAAGGGAGCAGCGCTTGGTTGCTCCAGTGAAGGTCATCCTGGGTGACCAGGCGGGCGTGAAGTTCGGCATCTGAGTAGTGCTCGACGCTGGCCATGTCGTCCGGGCTCAGTGGCTGCACCGTTTCCGAGATGTCGTCGCCGGCCGTCTCGTCGAGAACGGAGTAATCGGGCGCAAGGTAGAGGCCGGTGTCGGCCGCATCCCGAAGGACGTGCGGCGCCCAAAGGATGCCGCCGGTGTCATCGCCGCCGAGCACCGCAAACATCCAACCGTCGTCCGGGCCGATGTTCTCAAACCCACGGAAGACCCAGGTGGGGGCGGAGAAGATCATCCCGGCATGAAGGTCGACATGTTGCTCGCCGTGCTCGCCAACCGTGATGCGGAACGAGCCCCTCGTGCAGACGAACACCTCGGCGGTGAAGTGGAGATGAGGGTTGTTGATCGCACCGTGGGGCAGGGTGGCGGCTCCAACGTTGAAGCCGTGAGGAATGGTCAGGTTGATTTTCTGATCGGCGTTTTGGGATACCCCGGGGCCGATGAATGAGTAGCTGGCCTTGCCTTTGGAGTGCGGGATTCGCACGTCGACGAAGGCTTCGGTGTCCGCCATGAAGTCGGCCGGTTCAATGACCCGCTCGTCGATGGAGGTGTGCGGCTCGGCCGATGATTGGGCGTGTTGTAGGTGAAGCGATTCTGAACTCATGCGGCCCCCAGGGGTCTGCCGCCGTCGACGCTGATGGTGGCGCCGGTCGTGAATGGAAGGTGGAGTGCGGCCGCGCTCACCGCCGCAGCAACGTCCTCGGGTGTTGCCAGGCGGCCCAGTGGTGTTTCGTTTCGCTGGGTGGCAAGCATCGTCTGGTCCATGCGCTCGGCGTATTCTCCAAGCACCCAGCCGGGCGAGACCGACACCATGCGGATGGTGGGGCCGAGCGCCCTGGCGAGCGAACGAGTGACGCTGTCCAGCGCCGCTTTTGACGCGCAGTACGCAACGTTTGAGCCTTGACCGGTGACAGCGGCCACCGACGAAATGTTGATGACGACGGCACCGTCTGGTGCCGCTTCCAACGCCGGACGCATCGCCCGAATGGTGGCCAACGGGCCCCGGACGTTGGTGGCGAAAATCCGGTCGATGGTCTCATCGTCCAGCCCGTCGAGGTCATCGTGGGGGACTGGCTTGGTCACCCCGGCACAGTTCACCAGGAGGTCGAGGTGGCCGTGGGTGGCATTGAGATGGGCGGCTGCGGTGCCAAGCGCGGCAGTGTCGGTGACCGGGACCTGCAACGCCTCGTGTGGCGCGGCCCCTGCGCTACCGGCCTGGAGCGACGTCACAAGATCATCGGCCTTCGCCGCGGACGCGTTGTACCCAACGACGACGGTAAACCCGTCGGCTGCAAGCCGTTTGCAAATGGCGGATCCGATGCCGCCACTGCCACCGGTGACCAGTGCGATGCCACCCATTCAGGCGCTCTCGGTCTCGCTGTAGCGGCGGACCCGAATGTCGGCCTGGGCCTGGTGGCCCGCAAAATTTTCAATCGCACAGAGGCGGCTGCAGTACTCGCCGATGGTCACACTCGACTCGGCGTTGGTGACCCGCTGGTGGGTGACGGTCTTGATGAACTTTCCAACCCACAGGCCGCCGGTGTAGCGGGCCGCACCCTGGGTGGGGAGTGTGTGGTTGGTGCCGATGACCTTGTCGCCGTAGGACACGTTGGTCATTGGACCGAGGAACAGCGCCCCGTAGTTGACCATGTTGTCAAAGAAGAACTCGTCGTCGTCGGTCATGATCTGGACGTGTTCGAATGCCAGCTCCTCGGCCAGCTGCAGCATTTCGGCATTGTCGGCGCACAGGATCACCCGGCCGTAGTCCGCCCAGGCGACGGAGGCGATGTCCGCGGTCGGGAGGGTTTCAAGCTGTCGGTCGACCTCTGTAATGGTGGCCATGGCGAGATCTCGCGAGGTGGTCAGCAGTACGGCGGGTGACGTCGGCCCGTGCTCGGCCTGCCCGAGCAGATCGGTGGCACACATCTCCGCATCGACGGTGTCATCGGCCACGATCAGCGTTTCGGTCGGTCCGGCCAAAAGGTCGATGCCCACTCGACCAAACAGGAGGCGCTTGGCCTCGGCCACAAAGGCGTTGCCCGGCCCGACGATGAAGTCGACAGCGGCGATGGTCGCGGTGCCGATGGCCAGCGATGCCACCGCCTGGATGCCGCCCAGGATGTGAATTTCGTCCGCCCCGGCAAGGTGCATGGCCGTCACCGTTTCGGCCGGGATTTCGCCGTTGATCGGCGGGGTCATTGCGATGACCCGGGGGACTCCGGCAACCTTGGCCGTCAGCACCGACATGTGGGCGCTGGCCACCATTGGGTAACGTCCGCCCGGAACGTAGCAGCCGACGCTCGACACCGGGATGTTGCGATGGCCGAGAAACACACCCGGCAGCGTCTCGATTTCGACGTCGCTGATTGAGGCCAGCTGCGCCTCGGCGAACCGGCGAATCTGGGCCTGGGCAAACCGAATGTCGTCGATCGTCTGCTGCGGAACCCCAGCGACAATCGCGTCGATCTCCGCTGCGGACAGCTTGAAGCTGTCAGGGGACCACTTGTCGAAGCGCTCCGACAGTTCTCGGACCGCAACATCGCCCCGCTCTTCGATGTCGGAAATGATCGCCCGCACGTTGTCGGTCAGCTCGGTGTTTGCACCGTGCTTGGCTTTTGCCTTCGCGTCCTTCAGTACTTCAGCCATTGGTCCTCTGAGTTGTCCGGCCGATCCGGAGGGTGCCCGGCTCGACAATCGTTGGCGGTTGTTGTGGGCGTTCGGCGGCCAGCAGCAGGTCGATGGCTCGCTCGACGAGCACATCCACACTCTGGACCAGGGTGGTGAGGTCATAGCCGGCCCAGCTGGCCTGAGGCAGACCGTCGAACCCGGTGACGAGTAGATCTGTCGGCACGTCGAGTCCGCTGGACCGGAGCCCGTCCACCACGCCGAAGGCCAGCTCATCGCCCGAGACCATGATGGCGTCTGGACGGTCGGGCATCTGGGCGATGTGAGCGGCGGTCTTGTAGCCGTCGTCGTAGGAGAAGGAACCCGCTTCCAGGTAGGGGACGGCCACGCCGCTGGCTCCCAGCGTTTGGGCCGCACCCCGGTAGCGCTGTTGATCGGTGGAGGTGGTCGACACGCCGCCCACAAACATCACGGACTCGACGCCCTGTTGCAGCAGGTGGGTGGCGAGGACCGCGGTGCCGTCCTCGTTGTCGACAGAGACCGAGGGCACAACCCCCGAAGCGACGGGTTGGTTGAACGCCACCGCGGGAACGTCGCTGCTGGCGGAGCGGGCCAGGTGGCGCTGGCCGATCCGGGCCGACGCCATGATCAACCCGTCAAGGCGGTACTGGTCGACCGCGGTGAAGACAGAGTCGTCCGGTTCATCGTCGAAGCTGAACAGCAGCAGCTGTTTGCCCCGTTCCGCCAGTTGGCGTGAGAAGGCGGTGAGGACGTGTTGCCAATACTCGCCGCTGGCCGGGACGACGGCGCCGACTATGTTCGTTCGCTGCGACTTGAGGCTGCGGGCGATGGCGTTTGGGACATAACCCAACGATGCTGCAACGGCGGTGATCCGCTCCCGGGTTGGCTCCGAGACGAGGTGTGGCGAGGAAAACGCCCGAGCGACCGTGGCCTGCGAGAAGCCACTTTCGATGGCCACGTCGACCGAGGTGACGCGACGACGCTGGCGCTCGCCAGCTGCCGCGTCACTCTCATCCCCCGTCGAGGAGGCGCCTACCTCAATCATCGGCGCTACCTTATGAATACGTAGTCATTTCTGTCAAGGGGTTTGCTGTCAAGGGGTTTGCTGTCAAGGGGTTTGCTGCCCGTGGGTTACTGACACCGGACGGTGCGGCCGCTCAGCCGAGGTGGAGCAGGATCTGTTTCCAAATCGCCGTGTCGTCCACCATGATCCACTCCCGTCGTAGGCCACGGGGACCGAACTCTGCATGGCTGATGCCCATCACGTACACCTCGGCGCCGCTCGGTGGGCCGAACGCGCCCCAACCGGCGTGTGCCCCGTGAAGCGACCACCGCAGCGCTGCCCGCGGTGCCTGGCCGTCATCGTGGCGACCGATCGTGTGGTGCACCGTGAACGTGGCATCGGGAAAGGCGCTGCGAAGACCAAGCCAATACCGGTCTGCAGCCTCCCAGCCATGGGCACTCTGGCCGCCGGGAAGTTCCAGGTGCACGGCCCGGTCATAGTCGCGGGTGATGGCAGACACCCGCGCTGCCATGACATCGTGCAGCAGTGTTGCGTAGCGCTGCCCGTACTCGTTGTCGTTCCCGGTGCCGGTGTACACAAGGCCCGGTTCCTGGTCTGGGGTGTAGGGCCGCTGGGCGTTCTCGACCCCACCCTCACTCTCGATTTGGTTGCGAGCATAGGTCTCGCAGTCGGTGCCGAGTTGGCGCACGATGGCCGCCTGATCACGAATCAGCCACTCGTCATAAATCTGGTTCGAGCGGGCCGCGCAGTCGGCGATGATCCGATAGGTGAACCGGATGCCCGATGCCGGGCCGTAGAGCCCGTCGCCAAGGTGGGTGGCGGTCGAGAGGATTCGGTGCGACGACAGGAAGCCTGCCTCTGGGTCTCCGCTCCAGATCACGTCCTCGCCGAGCAACTGTCGGTCGGGGAACTCAGCGAGCGTTGCCATGGTGGCGGCGATGACTCCCTGATTGCCAACGACAACGCCCGCGGGCGAGCGCACGGGAATATCCGGCGCGTAGTACCGGTGCAGGGTGTCGAGGCCGCGGTCCTCCCAGATCTCTTTGGTGATGCCGAGGATGTAGTCGGGGAGGTCGGAGAACGTTGGATCGAAGCCCTGCATAGCGGCAGCGTATGAATACGTACTCATTTCGTCAAGCATCCATCGGCTCGGCCGACGCACCATCGTCATGTGGCGCTGTTGGTCGCTGTGTCACGTGGTTGTACCCGGCGAGGGCCAGCCCGGTCACCGGGCCGACCAGAGAGATGACAAGCGCCCGCTGGTAGGACCCGGCCGCCGCCTCGATCCAGGCGAACAGGAACGGCCCCAGCGCGCTGCCGATGACCAACGCGCTCATCTGGGCCCCCGCAATGGAGCCGAGGTGGGCCCGCCCGAACAACCGGGGGAGCGCGGCCGCCATCAGCGCCGCCCGCAGGCCCGACGCCCCGCCCCAGGAAATCACGGCGACGATGCGGAGCACCGGGTGGGCCAGCTCGGCCACGGTCAGGTACATAACGAGCTGCAGCGCCGCCATGGCGACGGCCAGCCGCAACACCGAGATGGTGTCTGCCAACCAGCCGGCGACCAGCGTGATCGGGATGCTGATCAGCGCGATGGGCACGAAGATGAGCACGATGGTGGATTCATCCAGGCCGACCTCCTCACCAAGGTCGACGATGTGAAACGTCAATGCCGTACCGACGACCGAAAGCGAGAAGATGGGCAGGGTGACAATCCAGAACCGGACATCACGAATGGCCTGGCCCCTGGTGAACGACGGGCCGTCCGCCCGGCCGGCCGTCGACGGTGTCGCTGTCCTCGACGCACTCCCTGTCCCCGCATCGTTCCCGGCCGCCTCGGCGTCGCTGCCCGGTGCCGGCGGCGTGTCACCGTCGATCATCAGCCCACACTCCTCCGGCGTGTTGCGGTAGAAGATCAGGATCATCGTGCCGAGGATGACAACGAGCCCAACGGCCAGTTGCCGCCACGCCCAGCGAAAGTCCGACAGTTCCACCAGGGCGAAGAGCAGCGTCGGCGTTAGCGAGAACACAAACGCAAACGCCGCGCTGGACCCCGATGAAACCAACCCTCGTCGGCGGTCGAACCACTGGGAGATCATCGTCCGAGACGACAGGGTCAACAGCCCCTGGCCACAGAACCGCAGAAACCCGAAGCCGATGGACATGACAATCAGCCCCGTCAGCGGGCTCATCGGGCCGACAAAGCTCAGTGCCATCAGCGTGACGGCCAGCCCACATGTTGCTCCAAAGGCGACCACTCGGGAACCGACGGTGTCCACCCATCGGCCACCGAAGGGAAGCAGCAAACCGCTGCACGTCGTACCGATCAGGTACGCGGTGGCAAGCCGCAACCTGGTGAGGCCGGTGGCGTCACTGAGGTGCTCGGTGAAGACGCTGACCCCGGCGGTCTGGCCCGGAAAGCTGGCCAGCATCCCGACGGTGCCGACGACCAGGATGACCCAGCCGTAGTAGAACCCGAAGCGACCGGGGTCGAATGGTCGACGTCCGGCCATGCATCCGTCCTATCAGCAAATCCGAGCGGGCCGACAACCGGTCGGACTCGTGGCGGCTCAGCGCCAGTTGGGGAGCGATTCCCGAAGCTCGTCCTCGGTGTTGGTCGGCATGCCCTTAAGCGGAACCACGATGGCCTTCAGATCGGGGTTGGCCTTCTTGAGCTCTGCGACCTGCCGGGTCACCGTTGCCGGTACGCCGCGGCGCACCCTCTGGCCGAAGTCATCGTCGGGGAGCTCTGCTTCGATCGTGTCCGACAGAATCTGGTCGATAAGGTCCCGGTCGATCATCTCGTCCTCGAGGTGGGGATTGAGCGGATTGATCGACTTCCAGCGCACGCCCTTCGGCACCGCCGAAAGGTTGCTGCCGCCGACGGCCAGAAGTGCCAGAGAGCGCTGGGGGTTGCGGCGTCCAAAGAGTCCCCGGCCCTTTGTCTCGAACGGCGCTACCGCCTTTATGGCCTTGATGTCGACCGTTTGGATCGTGCTGCCAACGGTGTAGGTGGCCTGGCTCTCGGTGACCCGTAGCGCGGCTGGCGGTTTGAGGATGGCCTTGATCAGCACCGCCAACAGCGTCAAGAAGATGATGCTGTATATAGCC
>CAZSTV010000252.1:6752-8501 GCA_964609665.1 uncultured Acidimicrobiaceae bacterium | reverse complement strand
TTCCAGTGCTAAGGGCGCCGGGAGTAGCAGCCGTCCCGCTAGCCCGCCGACCTGGCCTCCAGTAGCCCTCCGCAGCCCGATCGGCCGCTTTTTGCGTGGTAGCCCCACTGGTAGCCACGCATGGCTACCTCGCCGCAAGATCGAGTGCCCATCGGAGCTCAATCGACCGAACCCGGGGCGCCTCGGCAGACGCACAACGGTCGGTCGGCTAGGATGACGCCATGGCCAGCGCCGACCAGCAAACGCAGCGAGACGGGCTCCATCCAATGCGAACGATCGACTGTATGGCGCTCAGCGACGACCAGCTCACCGCACTGGCGATTTCGACCGCTCGCTCTGGTATCAAGGTGCTGGAGGCTGCCGGAGTCGACCCGGGTGAGGCACTACGGGCCCGAGCTTCAGGTGATCCTGAACAGGTCGCAGCCTACGTGGCTGAGTACCGCCGCTCGCCCGCCGACGTGGCGTGAGCACGAGAGAACTTCACGTCATCGGCCGAGGCCACGAGGCGCGCTACTCCGAGGACTTCGACCAGGTGCTCGCCGATGCGATCCGCTCAACCCCCGACCCAAGCCCGGCGGCAACCGAACTCGACGATGTTGCGCTGCTGACGGCACTGGCGAACTTCGCTGGCGTCGGCCCTTACGGCCCCGCAGACCCACCCAGCGAACAACTGCTGGCCGTTCTCCAGGTCGACCCAGCGAACCCCCTGGTGCGCTCCTCCGTCTGGGATTGGTGGCGAGGCGGGTCGCCCACGGGTCGGTTCGTCTTCACTGGCCGAACCCTGGACTCGACCCACACCGTCGTCGCCGACCTCTGGTACGCTCCCGCCTGAGCAAGGGCAGGTAGCCAGAGTGGTAGCCATCAGCCGCATCATCGCTGAGCGCACACCATCACTCCCCAGCACCTGAACCCCACTCCTCCAGCGCTCCTCAGCATCTCCAGGCGCGTGGGTTCACGACTTGGGAGCAGGGGGTCGGGGAGTTCAAATCTCCCCATCCCGACAAGTAACTCAGCAGAGTTTCAGCGCGCCCGGTCTGGCCAAAGATGCCGGCCGATCGGATTCAGCGATCCCACAGGTTGTCCTCAAAAGAGACGGCGTCAGAGTCGGACTCGCCGCGAATGGTGGAGATAGCTCGCAGGACAGCGTTGCGGTCCATATGACCCGGCGTTTCCGAGCGATGTTATGGAGCGACCTTGATTGCTCCTGATCGTCCGACGATGAGCCAATCAAACGGGAGGTTGAGCGCTCCGGGACCGGCGGATGGACCTTCAGCGACGTACCCGGTCGAACAGCGGCCGGCGACGGGCATGGGGAAACACCTCGGAGAAGCGCGCTTCGGCGATGTCGGTCCCGACCAGGACCAACTCTCCTTCGGCTGGCAGGGGAACGTGGGCGTCGGGGTTCCCTCGGATCGCGCCGTCGGTCTCGACCGCCACGATGTTGCATTGTGTGCGACGGTAGACATGCGCCTCGGCCAGCGTCGTTCCGGCGAGTTCGCGCGGGATGGGAGTGCGGAACACGTTCAGACCATGGGCGACGAGCAACGTTTCGTCGCCTCGGAAGTAGTTCCAGATCACCGCCGATCCGATGCCAGCGTACGATAGAACGGCATCGGCGCCGGCGCGATACAGCGTCGACACGTTGCGGTCGAGCCGCGAGCGGGACACGATCCATGCGTCGGGTCGCAGCCCTCGGCAGTAGCGGGTCAGGTACACATTGAGGTTGTCGTCGTGTGTGGTGATTAGCAC
>CAZSTV010000252.1:0-6742 GCA_964609665.1 uncultured Acidimicrobiaceae bacterium | reverse complement strand
CTCGAGGACCGATCGGTCGGCGGCGTCGCCGATCACGTAGCGTACGCCCTCACGGCGTCGCTCTGGCAGCTCCTCGACAATCGCGAACTCGATGCCCTCCGCGGCGAAGGCATGCCCCACCGCCCGTCCGACGCGCCCGCCGCCGATGATCAGGGCCTTGTTCGCTGTCGGCGAGTCGGTCGTGTACGCATCGTCGAACGCCGCAAGCTGGTCGGTGGTGCCGGCGAGCAGCAGCATCGACGAGTCGCGGGGGCGGGTATCGGCCGTGGCGATCGCGAACGCGCCTCGATCCCACACCCCGATGAGTCCGACCCCGAACCGTTCTCGCAAGCTGGTCTCGGCGAGCGTGCGGCCGACGAGGTCGGTGCCAATCGCTCCGGCTTCGGCGATCTGAAGACCGGCGAAACTACCGATCACATGGCTCTTTGCACCGATTCCGAGTGCGCGGGCCGCCATGGCCGCACCGAGGACCTCACCAAGCTGGACTATGTGATCAGTGCCAGCAATCTCCAAGATGTCGACCGACGCAGGCGAGTTGGCGCTCGCCACGATCTCGACCTGCGGCGCTATCTCTCGAACGGTGAACGCGATGTTGGTATTCGTCTGGTCGTTTTGGGTGGCCACCACCATCGCCGCTTGATCGACACGGGCGTTATGGTAAGTGACCGGGTCGTCGAGCTCACCGACCATCACGGTACGACCCTCGTCATGCAGGCGGCCCGCCAGGTCCACGTCGTCCACGATGACGACGTATGGCAACTCAGCTTGGTCAGCTTTCTCGATCAGGTCCTCCTCAACCGGCCCGAGCGCGGTCAGGATCACGTGGCCGTACGTCGACGGCGCAAGTACCCGTGGCGCACGCCGACGTTCACGTTCGTTCATCCACGGGATGAATACGAACTGGATAAATACGAACGGCAGCATCACCAGCAAGAACGTCGAACCTGCAAGCAACACGATCACCGAGAAGATCCGACCCGCGTCCGACTCAAAGGTGATGTCGCCGAACCCGAGCGTCGTCATCGTCGTCAACGTCCAATAGACGCTGGTCGCCCACGAGTAGGAGCGACCCTCTCGATTCATCAACTCGTGGAATACCGAGCTGAACACGCCGACCATGACCACGAAGACAACGGTCAGCATGACCATCGTCTTCAATCGTCGCCGCCGCTCGGCGCGGCGGGCGGCATGTTGCGCTCGGTCGTGCCGTCCCGACTCGCTCGGCATGTCGTCCGTTCGCAACCGCTGCGTCACTTGAGCCATTGTCGCACCGAGCGACTTCAGCATGGCGGAACCCTGGCCGGTCTCATCGGAGTGATCTTGCCACAAGCAGCCAGGACGTGAGAACGCAGGTGCTCACGTTGGCCGGCACCAATTCATCCAACGAAATCTCCAATACGCCAGCGATACTCGGGAACACCAGGCCGACCGTGCGGTGGCATCCGGCCTCCTAGTTTGCCACGAAAGTCACTGGATGGACGGCCTAACGTCGACTCACATTGCGTAGGTCGTCGGTTCAATCAGTCAGAAATGGCAGGGAGCCGAACAATGAGGGCTGGGCCGATGGCAACACGCTTAGTCCCGCGTTCTCTCCACCAACTGGGCGATGGAATCGATATAGCGACCGGGGTCTACGAGCAGCAGGTCGTTGTGACCGGCGCCTTCCACGAGTTCCGTCGTCACATCGCTCGCTGTCAGGAACTCGGCGGTTGCCAGCGCAATCTCGACTGGGACCAAGTCGTCAGACAGCCCATGGATGATCAGGCTGGGCATCGTGATCGTCGCGAGCTTCGCCTCGTGGGCGGCGACGAGCCGATCAAGCTCCGCGCTGGGATGCAGTCCCAGGCGGCTGACGAACCGCGCTACATTGCCGGCGCCGCTCTCCAGTATCAGACCGCAATAGCCGGAAACCCGCGCTGCCACTTCGAGCGCAGGGTTGGCCCCGAGGCTGCGCCCCATCACGAGACGGGGACCATCGAATCCGGCCAAGTCAAGTAGCTCGAGCGCTCGTTCTCCGCACACTGCACCGTCGGAGACGAGATGCTCGATCGTCGGGGACCCGTTGCTGCGGCCGTAGCCACGAAACTCGAATACGAACAGATTCGCCCCGATCGAGTGGTACAGCGGAGCGATGCCATCGTGATCGCTGATGACCTCCCCATTGCCGTGGAAGTAGACGATCGTCGGACCGTGAGGGTCTACTTCGTAGCGCCTCGCAGCAATCGACACACCGCCGCCGACCTCGACGACATGATCGGTCGCTCCCGCCGGCGCCGGAGAGGGATCGGGTCGGGGGAAGAAGATCTGAGCGCTGGCACCGCCCCGGTCGAGCAGTGAATAATCAGGATCGTCGGCCACCGCCGCAGCGTAGTTGGAGAACACCCATCGCGCCCTACTTCGCTCGCCTCGGCTCGGCGTCTCGAATGTGAACGGGACACCGAGCCCTACTAGCGTGGGGAGTTGTCCAACCGTCTGTGAGATGAGGAGCGATGGCGACAGTTCCGTTGGAGTTTGACCCCGCGAATATCCAGGCCAATTCGCCGCCCGCCGCGTACATGTACGGCGACGACACGATGGCGAACGAGCCGATGAAGTCGGTTCTTGAGAACAACCCTGAGATCTGCTTCGTCCCGCCGAAGCGCGGTGCGGAATGGGGAACCTGGGAGTTCAAACCGGGTTCGTACTACGACACCACCACCGGCTCGAAGCATTCCTATTGGAAGGACACCTGCCTCCCCTCCCCGACTAAGGACATCGGTCAGCTGCGGTCAGATCTGATCGAGTGGGGCTACTGCATTGTGGAGGATGCCATCGCTTCGGAGCAGGTCGAGACGATTCGCAGGCGGGTACTTGAGCAGGCGGAGGGCGAACGACAGGCACGCATCGCCCAGAAGACGCCGAGCGGACAGAACATCAACTGCTGCGTCAACAAAGGTCGATGCTTCGAGGGACTTATCGCTCAGGACCCGAGCGTCGTGCAGGGTGGGCCACTCATCGAGCAGCTTATGACCGAGGCCCTGGGGCCAGGCTGGATCTGCACCTCCCTCATCGCCGCCATGTCGCTCAAGGGCGGTGTTCCCCAGGCTCTGCATCAGGACCAGAGCGACTCGGCCGAAGCCCTCGCCCCGACGCTGGTCAACACGCTGACCGCCATCAGCGCTGTCGACGAGACCAACGGGGGCACGCTCCTGATTCCCGGGAGCCACAAGATCCTGTCAGACGCCATGCGTGAGCGTCGACCGGTGGGCAAGCTGCCGCCCGCCATCAACCTCGAAGCACCGGCAGGATCCGTCACGCTCACCGACGGACGCATCCTCCACGGCACCGGCATCAACCACACCGACGACCCTCGCATCGTGTTGCTCTGCTCGATGCAGGCCAACTGGAAGCGTCAGCAGGAGAATTGGATGCTCTCGGTGCGGCCGGAGGTGCTCGAACGGGCGACGCCAAAACTGTTACAGCGCATGGGGTTCCAGGCCACGACCGGAGGCCAGACCAACGAGGGCCACGGCTTCGGAGCCCAAGGGCTGATCGGCGAAGACGCCGGGGCGCTGCGCGACTTCCGCCTTGCTGCCGACCGCGGCGAGTACGTCCGTGTCGGCGAGCTCGGCCCCGATTCACCCGAAGCGGAACTCCAGGCCCCCTTCACACTCCGTGAAGTCGTCGGCAAGGCCCGCTCCAACGGCAACAGTGCGCCGCTGGGAATCGGCGGCAAGCACGAGATCGACTGATCGTCAGTCGACCGTACGAATCTTTCGTATCCGAAGAACCCGTCGAAGGCCGTTCACGAGTCGTTGTCCCCTTGGATAAACGACTCGGCGGTGCAGGTCATAGTCGCACCATCGCTTCGCCTGCGCCCCCGGCTGGACCTCCGCCGCCCACAGGGGTCTTCAACTATCTCTTCAGGGGCCAAGATGCATTCCAGATTCCCTTCTGGGCACTTGCAACGTTGCCAATCATTGTCATCGGTACACCCGTTGCCGCAGTTATTGGCGCCGGCCTCGGAGCCGTGTGCGGCGGCTGCGTGGAACGCAGCAAAGACGGCGCGCGAACGGCCCGAATCGCGGGAACTGCTGCAGCAATGTTCCCAACGGGCTTGGCGACCCTGCTATGGCTAGTCGCCATTCTGACAGCAGCTTTCCAGGGGAACGGTCCGGAGCTCACCAGTCCATCGGTAGATGGCATCGCGATTCTTGCGCTACTCGCGTTCCTTACCATCGGTACTGGATTCGCAGGCCGAATAGCTGGCAAGGCCTTTTGGCAGTCATACCAGAAGAGCACGTCGGATCAGCTAGATCCCAGGTTCTGATGTAGCTCGACCCCAGACGGTGCGACCTTTCGGTCGACTCCGTGTGGATCGGACGTTACGTTCTGTCGTGCAGCATGAACCTGCCGGGTGGCGCATCAAGCTCGGCCCGGAACGCGGCCACGAACGAACTCGGTGATGCGTAGCCGATGTCGATGGCCACCCGGGTCACGCTGCTGCCATCGGCGAGCATCGATACCGCGGCGAGGATGCGGGCCCGGCGACGCCACTGGCCGAGGGTCATTCCGGTTTCGGACGCGAAGCGTCGTTCCATGGTCCGTCTGCTGGCGTTCGCCGCTCGCAGCACTTCTTCAAGCGGCATCGCCGGCTCTTGAACGATTGCAGCGGCAAGGTTCTTGGCGACCGGGTCGAGCGGGAACGGCAAGTGGAGCGGCTCGTCCGGTTCGCCCGCAAGCTGTTCGGTCAGCACGGTGATCAGAGCAGCGTCGCCTCGGTCGGTGAGCGTCATCGGCGATGAGGCGACGGCCTCAAGTAGCAGCTCACGAGCCAGCGGCTGAAGGGTTACCACACGCACGTCATGACCGACTGCCTCAAGGTCGACCTGAAGGTAGAGGCAACGAATGGCAACTCGGCGTCGTGTCTCGACCGCCAGCGATGTCCCGTCGGGCACGCACAGCGCTCGATGAGTAGGGATTGTCCAGCTCTGATTGTCGGCATGGGCTACGAAAACACCGGCCTGGGCCAGCACCAGCCGATCCCAACCGGGCTGCGTTGGGAGGTCAACAAGGCCCGGCGGATGGGTGATCGAGTAGCTTCGAACCCGGGATGCTGCGTGGCAAGAATTCGACATTATTGGTCAAACTATAGAAGGTTTGCCGAAGCCGGTCTCTGTCACGATGGGCTGCATGACGCCTCGACTGACCCATTTCGCAATCAACACCGACGATGTGGAGGCCACGCAAGCGTTCTACGGATCGGTCTTCGGTTGGCAGTTTCAGGACTACGGGCCGCCCGGATTCGTCCAGATCATGGGCGAGGATGGCCAGACCCCGATGGGAGCCATCCAGCAGCGACGCCAACTGCTCGACAACGATCCGACCCTCGGCTTCGAGTGTTCGTTCGGTGTGGACGACGTCGACGCCGTCCGCGAACGCATCCTTGCAGCCGGAGGCCGGATCCTGATGGAGCGGTTCACCATCTCAGGGGTGGGGCATCTCATTGCGTTCGAGGACCTCGGCGGCAACCCTGTACTGGCCATGCAATATGACTCGGCTGCAGAGTAGATTGTCGAGCGAATCAGCGGCCGGCGCTCTCTAATGCCTTCGACACGGTAGTTGCTACGCCAACGGCTACGGCCACTAGTCGTGATGATGGGTGTGCGGCCCAATGCCATCGTGGTCGTGCTCATAGGACCGGGAATGTGAAAACGATCCCGTCCCCGAGTCATCCTGCCCGGACTCCGCCTCCAAGTCGCTCTGATCCGTCTCTACCGAAAGACTATCTGTCTCCGCGCTAAGGCGGACTGTATCGTCGCCTGAGTCTCTGACTTGGAAAAGGAGAACCAATCCGATAAGAGCCACGACCCCTAGAGTCGCGGGCCATAATATGTTTACCAGCCTGTGACTTGCGGACTTGAGCCCGGCGAATATCGTGAAGAGAAAGTACACCACGGCCAGAAGCACGCCGAAAAACTTCAGTGCGCTCCAGTCGCCGCCAAGACTCAGCTCTAACGAAATTGCGAAAATGTCCACCGTTGTCACCCTGATAAGTTGGGCCGCCGCATTCGTAGCCTACCGGCGCTCCCTACCCGAGCAAAATTTCCTAATGCAACCTCGCCATGCCGACCTTTTGGCAACACAATCAACCTGGCGTTTGGGCTCGCAGCTAAGTGGTGTTGTCTCTTCCCTCGCCGAGTGGGCCGGCTTCGTAGCTTTCGCGGAGCTGCTGGAGGTAGTTGATTGCTGCCTCGGGGTCCGGGGTCGATTCGAGGCCGTTGTGCACCATGGAGCCGAACCACTTCTTGCTGTCCATCGAGGTGGTGTCGGCTCCCGGCATCCCTCCCCCGGCGAGGGCCGGGCCGACATACGCGCCGATGGGAACATCGAGCGAGAGTCGCTCCGAACGGGGTAACCGGCAGGCGGTGTCGTCGCATGCTTGGTAGGTCACATCAACTTCAATCGTCACCTGGTCGGGGTTGTCTTCCCGAACAAGGCTTGCCAGTTCATCGGTCGCCCATACGGGCATGACGAAGTCGACCCGACCGCTCCATACGTTGAGCTGACCGACACCTGGAAGCTCCAGCGGGTGCGTCTCCGGCTTCTCCACCGCAAGACTGCGCAGACCGTTCGGGCCGACAAGGGTAAACGTGGCGGCGACCATGCCTTCGGGCACCGGGTCGTCATAGATGTGCAGACCATCGGGAAGGTCGACCCGGAGCACAAGGCGGCGCATCGTGCCTCCTCGCACCACCCCACC
>CAZSTV010000251.1:0-8544 GCA_964609665.1 uncultured Acidimicrobiaceae bacterium | reverse complement strand
CGTCATGGCTCTCGGGTTGAGTGCCGACTTTGATCGTGTTGCCGTTGAGGGTGGTATCGCCAATGGATCCGAAACCCGATGTACCGCCCGTCCCGCGAGTGACGAGGAAGGCTGAGCCATACCAGGAAGAGTCGTAAGCGTTGTCGATGTACTGATTGCCGACGGCTGCCACCGTCGAGATCGGAAGGTCAGTACCGAGTTCAGTGAAGTGTAGATCTCCGACATCAAAGTATCAATAAAAAAATTTGTTGGTCGCAGGAAGTGAACTGGTCGCGAAGATCTCTACCGAGGCACCGTCGAACCCGTAGTCGTCGCTGCAGGCACGGTTGTTGGCGAATTCATTGGCATCGCCCGCGTGGTCTCCTCCGACCTGGTTGTCGGCGCCGCTGATGAGGATGCCCATTGCTCCGGCATCGCCGCCGTGAAGCGCCATCATGTCGTTGTTCTTGATATTGCTAGTGTGGACTTTTGCGTTGTTGCCAAAGATTCTGATGCCAGCGTAGAAACCTTCCACGTCCACCTCTCCGATCACGGCACCGTCTGCACCGGAAGCGATATGGATGCCTTGATTACCTCCGATGGCAACCCCGCACCAGCCGTTGACATTGAGTAGACGGGGGTGGTTGGTGGCCCGAACACTTAGGTCGTAGACCTTCACGTTGTCGGCAGTGATGGTAACCGCGGCCCGCCATGCTCTTGCCTCACCGCTAGGGCCGGTATAGGTCTCGGCTGCCACAAGACCGCCAGTGTTCGCATTCCAGCTCACGTTCTTGCCGACGTTGAGGTTGATCGTCGCAGTTCCCTGGCCGTTGACATAGACGACAGTCCCGCTGTCGCTAAGCGTCAACGGCACCGAGGTGGTGCACGTAGCGCCATTGTGGAATGCCACTGTGGTGACCGCTCGGTTCGCATTTGCGATCTGGTTGTTAACCGCTGAGACCGAGGAGAAAACCCTGTTTGAGCCACTTGAGTAGGAGAGGGTTATCCGACAGGGCCCGGCTTCGGCAGGATTTGCCGCAAGTGCTACGGCGAGAAGTGGCAGCAGCATTGCAACTGCAGCGAAGGCAGCAAACCGTGAACGGATAGTGCGCATGGCAATAGACCTCCGAGGTCGCCCGCAGGTTGTCGTAACAACCGTCTCCGCGTTCGTTAATTTAGACCAATAATGAATCGAAGGGCAACCGTTGAAATGTATAAAGCGGTACCGAATCGGCTGGCAAAGGCCCAGTTCGCCGGGCTTGGTCATCAGACGTCTGTTGGCGGCTAGGGTTCTCAGCCTTGCCTGGAGGAGGTCGAGCTGATGACGGTTGCTGATAACGCGGACTTTGACGGTCACGAGCAGGTGATCTTCTGTTCGGACCAGGCGACGGGTCTTTCTGCGATCATCGCCATACATTCCTCCGCCCTCGGACCGGCAGCCGGCGGTTGTCGGATGCAGCCGTACAAGAACGAGCACGACGCGTTGACCGACGTTCTGCGGCTGTCGAAAGGGATGAGCTACAAGAACGCACTTGCCGGGCTGCCGCTCGGCGGCGCCAAGTCGGTGATCATCGCCGACCCGGAACGCCACGACAAACCGGAGCTTCTGCGGGCGTTCGCTCGACACGTGCAATCGCTTGGCGGTCGGTACTGGGCGGCGATCGACGTGGGCGTCGGCCCGGACGACGCTGATGTTCTCGCCGAGGAGTGTGACTACATCTTCGCTCGGGCCAGCCAATACGAAGCCGGCTTCAACCCGTCGTCGTTCACCGCGCTCGGTGGCTTTACCGGCATCCGGGCGGCGGCGTCGTTCCGGTGGGGGAGCGATGACGTCTCTGGGCGACGGGTCGCAATTCAAGGCCTCGGTGCCACCGGCGCCGACTTGGCCGCGCAGCTACACGACGCCGGTGCCACACTCGTCGTTTCCGACGTTCGGCAAGACGCCGCGCAAGCGATCGTGGATCGATTCGATGCCGAGGAATGCGCCCCTGACATGATTCACGCCCAAGACGTCGACATCTTTGCGCCGTGCGCGTTGGGTGGGGTTATCAACGAGACGACCCTGCCACAGATCAAGGCGCAGATCGTCTGCGGCCTGGCTAACAACCAACTTGCCGAGCCGCGCCACGGACAGGTGCTGCACGAAAAGGGCATCACCTATGTCCCGGACTATGTCGTCAACGCCGGAGGGATGATGGGCGCCTCGACCGTGATCTTCTCGACCCCTTCGCGGGAGGCATCGATCGAACGAATCCATGGCCTGTTCGACGAAATCCAGACGATCCTCGCAACGGCAAAGGACGCCGACCGGGCGACCTCAGACGTCGCCGACGAATTGGCGCTCGAACGTATTGTCGAAGCTCGTCATTCCTGACGAAGTGGCGACGAGACGGCAGCGCTCTAGCCCCAGCGCACCCGGAAGTTGCCTTGCCAGAGATCGACAAGATCGGTGTTGCCGCTCATCTCAAGGTTGGTGTCTGGGGTCCGGTTCCAGAGTTTGACGTAAAGATCGGCCGCCGAGCCTGTGAGGGTGAGGTCGGCACGGTCCCCCTCGCGAGACGTCTCGGTGCTCTCAGGACCAAGGGAAACGTACCAGTGGGCCTCAGTGTCGTTGGCGTGGACGTGCATCACCTGCGGCGCCTCCATATCGAGCGTGCCCGGCCGAATGGCAAACCCGCACAGCAGCTCGTCGAGCATGTCGGCTGCGAAGTGCGGATCGAAGTGCGACGGGAGCCCGTGGGCCGACTGAGCATCGAACCGATGTATCGCTATCTCGCTGGCCTGCCGGCGGGCCCACATCGTCAGCGGGTTTGGCGCTGGCAGAAACGAGAAGCACTCGTGGTCGACGGGTGTTGAGCGGAGTACCTCAAGCAGGTTGGCATGGGTGGCTCGATACCAGCTGGCCGCATCGGCGTCTTCGGGGTAGGCCGCGGCAAGCTCCGGCCAGTACTGGACCAAGTCGGGGAGGTCCTTCACGTCCAGCCAGTCCGGTTCGGGAAAGACGATGTTTGCGGCCGCCCACAGATGAATCATTCCGAGGTGGTGCGCGAGTTCACGCATGTCCCACCCAGGGCAGTCCGCAATCGGTACGTTCAACCCCCCATGTTCCACTGCGGAAGCGAACAGGTCGCCCTCCGACGCCACATATTCGATGTACTTCGATACGTCCACTGGACGCTCCCTCACTCGTGGACCCGTATGTGCGCCCGATACTGCAGTTTGCACTGTTCACAGTACTGCAGGATGCAGTAAAGTCAAGTGGTGCCTTCACGCCTCACCACGTCGTCCTTCGCCGTTCTCGGTCTCCTGGCCATCCGGCCGTGGGCCGGATACGAGCGCACCCAGCAGGCAACCCGGAGTCTCCGGTTCGCCTGGCCGAAGTCCGAGCGCCTCCTGTACGCCGAGCCAAAGAAACTCGTTGAGCACGGGCTGGTAACAGCGCAACAGGAGTCGGTCGGCGGCCGCAATCGCACGGTGTACACCATCACCGATGAAGGTCGGGACGCGCTGACGACGTGGTTGGCCACGACCCCACAACCCCCGGTGCTCGAAGCCGAGGCACTCCTACGGTTACTGTTCGCCGAGAACGGCAGTATCGATGACCTCGTGGCCGCACTCGAAGACATGGCGAGCGACGCGGCCGATCAGTACGAGCAGGTCTACGCCATCAACGCGGGTTACCTCGACGGGAGTCACCCATTTCCGGAGCGGGTGCATCTCTCCGCGCTCTTCGCCACCTTCCAACTTGAGCTGTTCGAGCTCATCGTGAAGTGGGTCGACTTTGCCAAGGCCGAGATAGCAACATGGCCCGCCACCGACGGTCTCGGGATGACCGCAGGCACCGAGGCGATCCTCGAGAGCATCAAGCAGCGGCGGTCCGTGCTCGAGTCGTCTTCCGGAGGCGGATGACGATCTCCGGCCCCAAGACCTGGCATCCTGCTTTCTGTGGGATCGTTCGATGGCGTTGCGGAGCAGTACGAGGAAGCAAGGCGGTCGTACCCTGTCGCCCTTCGCCAACATTTGACGCACGAGGGCGTGCTCAACCCGCAGTCGATTGTCGTCGATCTCGGCGCCGGTACCGGACAGGTGGCGAGGCTGCTGGCCGGAACTGCCCACCAGGTCATCGCGATTGAACCCGAATCGGACATGGTCCGAGTTGGCATTGAAGCAACCGCCGACTTCGACAACATCCGCTGGCAGCAAGGGTCCGACGCTGACCTGGCCCGAATTCTGCAGCACCGGACCGTCGACCTCGTTGTGATCGGCAACGCCTTTCACCATCTCAATCAGCCGGTGTTACTGCGGGATCTGGATCGGCTCGTCAGCGATGGCGGCGCGGTCGTTGTTTGCTCGTCGAGCACGCCGGTCTGGCTTCAAGACAACGATTGGTCGGCGGCGCTGCGGTCAGCCCTGTCGGTCGAACTTGGAACGGACGTCGACAGTCGCGCCGGCGTTCCCGATCATCTTGGAGACGCCGCAGTCCTGGCCAGCTCGCCGTTTGCCACAGTTGACACATGGGTCGAGGAGCGGTCCGAGCGTCGGACCTGCGAAAGCGTTGTCGGCGAAGTTGTTTCCAGCGCATCGGGACGAATCGATCCCTCGATGGCAGCCCGTCTACAGGCAGCCATCGAGCCCTTTGCATCCGACGGCACCGTACATGAGACGGTAACGACAACCGCTCTCACTGCCCGCCGCCCGGAAACCGCGTCAAACTCAGATTGAGGTAACGGCTTCTCGAAAGCTTGATGGCGACATCCCGGCTCGTGAGCGGAAGAACTTGGTGAAGTTCGATGCCTCGGAGAACTGCAGTTCACGGGCGATCGTCGCAACGTCTTCACTGGACCAGGCGAGCCGTCGTTGTGCTTCGAGGATGACCCTGGCGTCGATAACGTGCTTTGGGCGCTGTCCGAGCGTTTCCCCAGTGGCCCGAGCGACCGAACGGGTTGACGCTCCGATCTGGCGTGCATGCCACGCCACCGACCGTTGCTCGATGTTCTGGTCGACGCTCTCCACGAACACCTTGGTCAACCGTCGGCCGGGCGTGTCATCCCCCTCGTCATCGGTGTCGGCATGACGGGCAAACAGCCGCAGGATCACACCGACCACAGCAGCGGCGATCGCCAGGTCCTGGTTCGATTCAAGGTCGGCGGCGATCCACTCCATCTGCTGTCGTAGACGGTCCGTGTCGGCGCCAAGTTGAGCGACAGTGGTTGCACCCAGGAAGCGGTCGAAGAGCGGCAGATCGGGAATGCTCGACGATATGAAAACCGCAACGTCGGCATCGAAGCCATCATGGACGTCGCTCCACCGCTGCACCTGACCGGGCCGAATCCAGATCGCTGTCCCAGGAGTCATCTCGTAGTTTTCGAAGTCGACCATGTGGCGCCCGCGTCCACCGGTGCAGTGGATGAACACGTGGAACCGCACAAGCTCAATCGGAGGGCCTTCCAGCCCCTCGTCTTTGATGCGCTGTCCCACCGCGGCGCGAATAAAGGACGTGTTGGTCACGTTGACCGCTCGACTCAGGTTGAGTTCGACGATGTCATCCACGAAGGTCAAGTTTGACGTGTCGCCGGTCGAAAGCCGCCAGCGTGTCCGATTTTGACAAGTGTTCGTCTACTCTCAACCTTTGGATCAAACGCCTTTCGCCCTGTACTGGAGTGACCCGATCACGCGGGCGGATCAAGGAGACGAGATGCGAATAAGCACGAACGGTGTGCCCGCCCGGGCATCGGTCTTGGTGCTGGCATCGTGAGCCTGTTGCGTCGGCGGGCCACACGCATCGTTCTCGACGTTGGACTACTTATCGGCTTCCTTGCGGAGTTCCTGACAAGGGAAGGACCCGACTACAGCCTGCACTCCTGGATCGGTGTCGTTCTGATGCCGGTGATCGGCATTCATCTCGCAGGCAACTGGAGTTGGGTCGTAGCCGCCTACCGCAGGAGAACGGCTCATCCCGAGTGGAAGCTGGCCAGATTCAACGCCGTGTTCTCGGTGGTAACGACGGTCTGTATGGTGTCGGGCTTCCCGATCTGGCTCGAGTGGTCAGACAGTGGTGTCTGGTCTGGCGTCCACAACATCACCGGCTTTGTCTCAATTCTGCTCGCCCTCTCTCACCTCTGGCGGAACCGCCGCAGAGTCCGATCGCTGTTGCCACGACGAACAGCGTTGGCCGCGCAGTAGCGACGTTCGCTGCGGCGTACCCCTAGCCGACATCTGGGTTTCAAACATCGGCTAGAGGCTCCCGCCGCTGCTCAAGGGCACAAGAACAAGACGGCTACCGCTGCGAGTGCAGGCCGACCATGTTGCCCTCGGTGTCCATGATCAGTGACACAAAGCCGTGGTCGCCGATTGAGAACTTCGGCTTGGCGATGTGGCCTCCCGCGGCCACCACGCGGGCCTCTTCGACCGAGCAGTCCTCGCAGGAGAAGTAGACCATCGAGCCGCCAGGGCCTGGCTTCGCATGCTCCATCTTGACCAGTGCGCCCCCGGCACCGTGTGACTGGTAGTCATCGACGAACGTGCGCATCTGCACGTTGGGGTCATTGGGATCGTCCATCGTGGCGAGCGATGTTTTCAGCACCGTCTCGTAGAACGTCTGTGCTCGGTCCATCTCGTCGACGTAGATATCGAACCAACCAACTTTTCTCATGTTTTGTCCTTCCAACCGGAGTAGGTGTGCAAGGACAAACGTACGAAAAGTCGGCTAGCAGGGATTGTAGATATCAGACATCAAACTTTTTGAAGAAGCGAGCGGGGGTGTAGCCCGTTGCGTTGCGGAACGAGTGGGTGAAGTGGGCCTGGTCGGCGAACGCCAGTTGGTAGTCGCTGCGGAACGAATTCTGCAGCCGCAACACCTTGAGCAGGTTATGAGGCGAGAACCCGGTGGTCTCTTTGAGCGTGCGTTGCAGTTGGCGGGTTGATAGCCCAGCGACCGAGGCCATGTCTGCGACGGTGTGTATCTCGTCCAGGTTGGTCAGGATTCGTGACGTCACCGGATTGGGCACGGCCAAGTCGTCTTCCCAAAGCTGATCGACGAGCTGGGAGAAGATCGGCGCTTTGTCAGCGAAGTCGACCGTGGCCAAGCGCCGACCGGTGTCGACCAGTGGCAACGAGCCTTCGTACGGCTCGCCGACGTAGTGGTCAACCGTTTCCTCCGGATCATCTCGCCACACCCCCGGGTAGAACTGGATACCGACGAAGTGAAACCGTTTGCCAAGGTTCAACGTTGTGTGGGTGGTCTGCAACGCCGTCACTCCGGCGATGCGAACGTCGAGTTGATCAAAGAGAATGTTGGTGCACGCGTCCGGCAGCGCATGGAGGGTGAAGTCCTCGGCCAAGTCGGCCTCGGTCTTGAGCTCCCAGTAGCAATGCACCAGCTCACCCAGGTGATCGGGCGGCTTTACCTCGGCGTATGAAACGGCCTGCACCGATTTCTCAACGCCGTCTTTCACCGGGTCGTACATACCCGACAACTCTAGCGATGGCACCCTCGGACAATCGTCGGGTGTAGCGGACGGCGTGACGCCCGAGCCGCGTTACCTCACTGGGTCTCGGGCGCTCCGAAGGTCGTACTCGAACCATGAGTTGCCACAGGTCAGCCAATCCGAGCGTTTAATGCCCTCGGCACAGCCGGTTGCTGGCGTCCAAGCACCGTAGGACCGGGTGCGTCCGTCGCTTGTGTCGATGGTGAATCCTTCAATAAAGAGGAAGTCGACAATGGCCGCACTCGGCCAGCCGACGGAGCTCTCCACCCTCACCGACGTGACAGGCGAGTCGGGACTGTAGAGGTGGTAGTAGAGCTTGGCGTCGGTTTCGAGCTGCCACGACTCGACCGTTCTGCCGTTCACCACCAGGTCGAGGGTCTCGGTTCCGAGCCGGCCTCTCGCATCGACCCGGATGACCCGATACTTCGGGACGTTCTGATCAACGGCATAGTCGAACCACGAGTTGTTGCATGTCAGCCAGTCCGACATCTTGACGCCCTGGCCACAACCGGCGGCCGAGTCCCATGAGCCGGAAGACAGCGTTCGCCAACTGCTGGAATCGTAGGTCGTGCCATCGACGGTGATGTAGTCAACGATCACCGCATTTGGCCAACCACCGCTGTTGTTCCGAACCCGAACTTGGCCAGGATCCTGACCACTCGGCAGGCGGTAGTAAAACGTCTCAAACGAGGTTCCGAGCTCCCATGACGCCACCTCGTCACCGTCGAACAAGCCGTCACCATCGGTGTCCGGGTTGTTCACGGTTCCCAGCCGACCCCGAGCGGTGACCGAGATCAGATCGGAGTTGTTGGCGAGGTCGTAGTCAAACCACGAGTTGTCGCACGTCAACCAGTCGGACTGCTTGTAGCCCCTATCGCACCCGGTTGCCGCATCCCACGAGCCTGAGGACAGCGTCCGCCAGTCGCTTGAGTCGAGCTGTCGACCGTTGACCTCGACCCAATCGACGACCACTGCGCTTGGCCACCCTTCACCGCTGTTTCGCACCCGAACTGCCTCAACCGCTGTCCCGGCTGGCACCTGGTAGACGAACGTCTCGAACCATGGAGCGTTGAGCTCC
>CAZSTV010000250.1:0-8569 GCA_964609665.1 uncultured Acidimicrobiaceae bacterium | reverse complement strand
GGGCTGCGGCTTACATTCGGCCGCTGTACTGTGTGCGCCCGGGGGGCGGGCCGCCGGCCGAGCCGACGGTCGATGGGGCGCTCGGTTTTCGGTGACAGTACCGTTGGAGGGTGATGTCTGATCTGTCGATGGTCTGGCGTGCCCTTGTCGCCTACGTCGGCGACCCTGCGCTGGCGGAGTCCGCGGCGTCGGCCATCATGGCCGATCACAGCGAACCGAGTGCAGCGCAAGATCTGGGCCATTACTGGCGGAACGTTTTTGACCGGGGTGGAGACCCGGGCTCGACGGTGGACCGGGCTCCGCCCACCATCTCGTCCTCGGACACATCGGTTGAACTGCTGTCTCCGCACTCGGGTGGAGTGGTCGCCGACACCGGTTCCGTCGCCGACACCGGTTCCGTCGCCGACACCGTTTCCGTCGCCGACACCGTTTCCGTCGCCGACAGCTCGGCATCGGCACAGCTCCTTGCGGTGCTCGGCGAGTGTCCGGACCAGCAGCGGCGAGCGCTGATTGCGGTCCATGTTTGCGAGCTCACTGTTACCCAGGTCGCCGAGATGTTGCAGGCGAGCCCCAGCGAGGTCACATCGCTGATCGCCGCTGGGGAGGCGGTGCTGGACGACCATCCGGGGTCCCGGGCGACGGCCGATGTTCTTGAGTCGCCGACCGACGTCACCGCCAGATGGTTCGCCTCGCTCGACGAGGTGTTGCTGCCGCTCGGCCTGCGACGAGCAACGATGGCGCCCGGTGGTCGCCGGATTGACGCCACCACGGTGTTTACGACCTTGGCGGTGGGATCGGTAGCGGCCGTTGCGCTCGTGCTCATTGCCGGGAACCCCGGGGTGGTCGAGGAGGCAGGCGATCGCGCGGGGTCACCCGAGGTCGCGGTCACGACCACCACCGGCACGGCCGATCCGGTTCCGGCGGCGCCGACGACCGAGTCCGCGTTGCAGCGACAACAGGCTGCCGCCGACGCCGAGTTAGCCCTGGAGCAGGAACTGGCGGCCCGGTTGCTGCTGGAGTCGTCGCTTCGAGGTCCCGATCGTAGTGACGAGATTTCGGTATCTCCGACGGGGGAGATCGTTCGATTAGACCTTCGGTCAGGCGACGAGGTGTGGCGAACGTCCCCGCTCGGCGACATTGAACTGACCAGCGTCGACCTGAACACCGTCACCTTCCGTAAGGGTGGCGTCGTACTCCGACTGAGCCTGGCCGACGGGACGTTCCTGCCGCCCTAGTGTCTGAGCTGGTGCGTCTTCCAGCGTTGCCGCGGCGGCGACGATCATCGCAACCAACATCAGCAGTGCGGCCGCGGAGAATCCGATGAGGCCAGCCTGTCGACCGGCCATCTTGCCAAGTCCCAGTCCGGCGAGCAGCGGGATCAGGAGCATCGGCGTTGCTTGCCCGAAGGCCCGACTTGGGTCTTCGGCGGAGCCAACCCTGACCAGGGCAATCATCGCCAGCAGACTGCCGAGGCCGATGGCGGTGGCCATGAGAAACCAATAGAGGCAGCCGTTTGCGGTTGGTTGCCCGGGAGCCGGCAGTTGCGGATAGCCCGTTGGCTGGACCCGCATCGGCGGCGGGGGTGCCGGCGACGGCGGAAACGGTGCTGGCGACGGAGATGATGTCGGCGGCGGAAACGGTGCTGGCGACGGAGATGGTGTTGGCGGCGGGGATGATGCAGGTGGGGATGGCGGCGGACCAGAGGCAGGGGCAGGAGTGGCAGGTTTCGCAACGCCAGGCTCATCGGGTTCAGGCCATATCGGCCATCCGTCATTGGTCATGTGATCTACCCCTCCGCCGGTGACGATGGCCAAATCCCTAGCCGGCGTTTTTGCCGCTGCAGGGGCGTCGATTCCCCGTTCCGCCACCGTCGGCCACATCATAACAATATGTTGTACACCGACAACCGGGGACCAGACCCCTCGGTGTGACGGATTCCCGGCCGACCGTGTAGTGCAGCTCCGCCCTATTCGGCCTATATCCTGGAAGGCGAACCCCTCCAGAGTCCGTGTCGAATTCGGCTCCCAATCATTCGAGGAACCATGACTGACCAGCCGGGCTCTGTCCCTACCGCAGAGCGCCACGCCCGTAGTGACCTTCGCAACGTTGCCATCGTTGCCCACGTCGACCACGGCAAGACCACCCTTGTTGACGCAATGCTTCGCCAGACCGGCGCGTTCGGTGCCCACCAGGAAGTGACCGAGCGGGTCATGGACTCCGGTGACCTCGAGCGGGAGAAGGGCATCACAATTCTCGCAAAGAACACCTCGGTCACTTGGTCTGGCACCACCATCAACGTGGTCGACACCCCGGGCCACGCCGATTTCGGCGGCGAGGTTGAGCGCGCCCTGACCATGGTCGACGGCGTTGTACTGCTGGTCGACGCCGCAGAGGGACCGCTGCCCCAGACCCGCTTTGTGCTTCGTAAGGCTCTGGCTCGGGATCTCCCGGTGATCCTGGTCATCAACAAGGTCGATCGGCCGGATGCCCGAATCGACGAGGTCGTGAACGAGGTCTACGAGCTCTTCCTGGACATCGACGCCGCCGATCATCAGATCGAGTTCCCCATCGTGTACTGCGCCGCCCGCGACGGCTGGGCCTCGCTGGATTCCGCCACCCCCGGCACCGACCTGGAGCCGCTGTTCAAGCTGCTGGTCGAGCACATCCCGGCCCCCTCCTACGACGAAGGGCACCCGCTGCAGGCATGGGTCACCAACATTGACGCCGATGCCTACGTCGGTCGTTTGGCCCTGTGTCGGGTGGTGAACGGCACCCTGACAAAGGGCCAGTCGGTCTCATTGTCGCGCGTGGACGGCACCGTGCAGCGGGTCAAACTGGCCGAGCTTTACCTGACCGAGCAGCTTGAGCGCGTGCCCGCTGAATCGGCAGGCCCCGGTGACCTTGTCGCCGTGGCAGGCATTGCCGACATCATGATTGGTGAAACCCTGGTCGATCCGGAAGACCCACGGCCGCTTCCGGTCATCGAGGTTGATGAGCCTGCGTTGTCGATGACCATCGGCACCAACAGCTCACCGCTCGCAGGTAACGAGGGTGACAAGCTCACCGCTCGCCTTGTCAAGAACCGGATCGACTCCGAGCTTGTCGGCAACGTGTCGCTCAAGGTCAACAACCTGGACCGGCCGGATGCCTGGGAGGTACAGGCTCGTGGTGAGCTGCAGCTCGCCATCCTGGTGGAGCAGATGCGCCGTGAGGGCTTCGAGCTGACCGTCGGCAAGCCGCAGGTGGTTGTCAAAGAGATCGACGGCACCATTCACGAGCCGGTGGAGCGGGTCACCATCGACGTTCCCGAGGAACACCTTGGCGCCGTCACCCAGCTGCTCGCGTCCCGCAAGGGCCGCATGGAGAACATGGTGAACCACGGTACGGGTTGGGTCCGGTTGGACTTCCTCGTCCCGGCCCGAGGCTTGATCGGATTCCGTACCGAGTTCCTGACCGAGACCCGTGGGTCCGGTGTGCTGAACCATACGTTCGACGGCTTCGAGCCGTGGTTTGGTGAGCTTCGCACCCGCCGCACCGGCTCGGTCGTCGCCGATCGTATGGGCCCGGTTACCGCCTACGCCCTCCTGGGTCTGCAGGAACGAGCTGAGATGCTTGTAGCGCCGACCACCGGTGTGTACTGCGGCATGATCGTTGGTGAGAACAGTCGGGCCGAGGATATGGACGTCAACGTCTGCAAGGAAAAGCAGCTGACGAACCACCGTGCGGCCGCCTCCGACCAGACGGTCAAGCTGACCCCGCCCCGCATCCTGTCGCTGGAGCAGGCACTGGAGTTCATCGCCGACGACGAGTGTGTCGAGGTGACACCGGAGAGTATCCGTCTCCGCAAGGTCGAGCTTGACCCGATCGTTCGGGCTCGTCGGGTCAAAGAACTCAAGGCCGCCCGCAGCTAGCGGAGCACCGTGGCGCTAGGCGAAGCCCGCCAGCGCCCCGACCCAATAGACCGGTAGCCCGACCAGGAGCGCCGCACTGATGTTCTTGGTGCGGTGCACTACGCCAAGCGCTGCGAGCACCGCAATGACTTCGACCGGACTCGGTGCGGTGACCTGCCGGTTGGAGACAAACAGTCCCGTAGCGACGATGGCGGCCAGCACTGCCGGGCTCAGCAGCCCGATCCTGCGTTCCAGCCAGGGAGAGCTTGCCATGTCTGTCGGGGCAAGAATCATCGATGCCCGAAGTAGGTAGGTGCCGATACCGGCGATGAGGAAGATAGCGATTGTGGTCATGATGTCGTTCCTTCGTTGTGATGGGTGTGGGTGAAGAGTTGGGTAGGGGTGCGGGTGCGAGTGGGAAAGATGTCAGTCGTTCGTGACGGCGGAGCCGGCGATGACGCCGACGACCGCGGCCACCGGAAGCGACATTCCGGCCGGTAGACCGACGACGAGCAGTACGACGACGGCCGCGACCGCAGCGGCGAGGCGGCTACCTGTCGTCGCTGCCGACTTGGCCAGCAGGCCTGAGAAGGCAAGCGGTACCGCCATGTGCAGGCCGAGACCGTCGGGGAGGGATGCGCCGAGCCGGTAGCCAATGATCTGGCTGCTGAAGAAGACGATGATGAGGCCCACCGATGCGGTGCCGTAATAGCGGGTTCGCCACCGGCTGTCGCTCTCGCCGTCGGTCGACGTTGCGAACCGTTCGGCGCAGATCATGAAGTTCTGGTCGACGATGGTGGTGGCCATCGCAAACCGGTGTCGCAGCGGCGCCCCGGAGAGCCACCGGGCCAGGCCTGCGCTGTAGAGCATGAACCGGAGGTTGATGGCCAGGGTTGTCAGCACGACGACCCCCCAGCCTGCGCCGCCGCCGATCAGTTCGATTGCCGCCAGTTGGGCGGCTCCCGCCATCAGAAACGTTGCTCCGGCCATCAACTCGGCGCCGCTCAAGCCGTTTGACTGGGCCGCAGCGCCGATGGCGAGCGAGAAGGGTATGAGGGCCACCAGCAGCGGCGTGATGTCCTTGATCGCAGCGCCCGAGGCCCCCTGGTCGGCAATCTGCTGGGTAGTCCGCTCATAGGTCTGTTCGCTAAACCGGGTGGCGGTCGGGCTGACCGGCGTGCCGGCGGCTCCCGTCGGTGGGGGAGGGTTAAGCTGAAAATGCGCCATTTGAGTGGTCATTGGGTCTGCTCCGTACATTCGCCGCTGTGCGGCCTCGATGAGATGAGCCGGAGGGCTCGCTATTGGATGTACTCATCGTGTTTCAGCGGAGCAGCCCGAACTTGAAGAGGGCTGAGAGAAGTCCTGAAGATGTATGGAGAGAGCGCCGAAGGCGCGACCAGATGTACAGCGCCGAAGGCGCGACCAGATGTACAGCGCCGAAGGCGCGACTGATTTACAGCACGGAAGGCGCGACTGATTTACAGCGCTATTCGTAGGCGTTGGTGGTCACAGCGATGGTGTCGCGGTGGTATGCCTGCACACCGACTGACAGCAACGACAACGCCACCAGCAGTATCGCCAGCCGCCGCCGTCCGACCGGCAGCTGTCCAATTCGGGCCAGCACGCCGACGATCACGGCTGCGAATACCACCAACACGGCAGCGACCATGTCGGCGAGTACCACGAGCGGGCCGTAGAGCCGAGAGGCCTGGTCTGTCAGCCCATCGGCCTCGACCACGTCTACCACGTACTGTCGACAGGTCTGGTAGACGGACCCGGACTGGTTCAGCACTTGTTCCGGCGAGTCCTGGCATTTCTGTAGCCCCTCGATGCCGCTCACCCGTACCGAGTCGACGGCGAAGATCCCGGTGAAGAACAGTGCTCCACAGAGAAGCAACAGCACCATTCCGAATGCCAGCTGGGTCCCGGTTGACAGCGGCGGAGCTTGTCGGCGTTGGTCTGTCGCGGCCAATCCTGCTAGCAGCACGGCAAGTCCGATGAGGGGTATGGCGAGGAACCATCGGAACCACAGCCAGTTTGCCGAGTATTCGGTGCCGGTGACCATCAGTTGGCCATCTTGAATGTCGGCGAGGCAGAAGAAGTCGCTCATGCGGCGGCGGTCGTACTCGGTCAGCGAGCGGCGTGGTGTCTCGTCGATCTGGCTCTGGAACTGTCGGCACCGCCGCCCGAGGTTGGGCAGGCCGGTGTTGTAGCCGAACTGGTCAGCCAGGATGTCGAGTTCCGCCGTCACCGCGTCCCTCTGGCCATCGGTCGTGTTGTTTGAGAGGGTGATCGGCTGGCCATCGGCTCGTCGATAGTCGACCCGCAACTGGTCGTAGCCTGCGAGCGTTGGCCACCAGTTCATGTGGGTCTCGACCGGCTCGTACCCGTCGAGTTCGGGAAGCACGGTGCTCAACCGTTCGGCGGCATGCCACGACGGCAACATCGACCCGACGGCGATCGCGATGGCCAGTGTGGCCACCGCCACGGCGATGCTTGCGAGGCGACCGGCTCGGAGCCGACGGGCCGGAATGGCAACCGCCACTCCAACGGCCATGATGACGACGAGCCACAGCGGAGATGGCGCACCGATGGCAAGGTCAGCGGGAGAATCGGCCGGACCGGTTTGCAGACTCGATCGGCCGTCGGCGCCCGTCAAGGCGGCAATCGTTCCAACCAGCGCAACGACGGCGGCGGCCACCGCCACCAGGAAAGTGCCCCGCCGTTGCGGGCCTGGGGTGTTTCTGTTGCGGTTGTCTCCGATGGCGTCGGCTCGGCGTTGAATCTCGGCCAGGATCGCCTCGTCGCTGGTGGCCGCAGCATCGGAGCGTGGATCCGGTGTTCTGGTCAGCTCTCTTCGGAGCCGGTCTTCGAGGGTGTCGTTCATCGATTCTGCCGTTCCGTCGATCCGTCGAGTTGCTGTTCGAGCGCCCGGAGTCCCCGGTGAAGGTGGGTCTTGACCGAACCCGAGCCGATGCCGAGCGCCGCGGCGATTTGGTCGACCGTGAGATCTTCGCCGAAGCGGAGCACCACACATTCGCGCTGGCGACCCGGAAGCCCACCGATGGCCGCCGCCAACTGTTCGTCGACCAGGTACGCCTCTGGGCCAGGCGTTGTCAGGGGGCCGTCGACATGGCGGGTCCTTGCCAGTTTCTGACGTTTCCGCCTGGTCCTGGTGAGGTTGACCACGGTGACCCGCAGGTAGGCGGCCGCCGAATCTAGAGATGCGAGGTCCACCGATGACCCGTGGAGTCTGGCAAAGGCGTCCTGCACCACGTCTTCGGCCGTTGCGCTGTCGCCGAGCAGCCATGCCGCCATCCGCACCATCGGCTGATACCGGTCGTTAAAGAGCGCGACAAGGTGGTCGCTTTCGGTTGCGGTCGCCCGGCCCTGGTGGCCTCCGGTGTTCTCAGGTCTGGTCATCGCGTCTGTCCATTGCCCCTAGGAGCACCGACGCCGCCGAAACGTTGACATGGCGCCAGATCTTTTTTGAGCGCCTTCGGTTCTCCGAGCCCTAGTTTCTCCAGAAGACGCCGGTTGGCTAGCGTTGCAGGTAGCGGTCAGGATCTTACTCGGGAGATCCACACCGACGAAGGAGCGAACGATGCATGAGCTGGTGATTCGAGGAGGCTCGATCGTCGATGGCAGCGGCGCTGAGGCTGTCGACGGTGACATCGCAGTGGACGACGGGGTCATCACGGAGATGGGGCCCGACGTTGGCCCCGGTAGCCGTGAGATCAACGCCGATGGCCGGCTCGTGCTGCCGGGCTGGGTCGACATTCACACCCACTACGACGGCCAGGCCACCTGGGACCCTGAGCTGACGCCATCGTCATGGCACGGTGTGACCACCACTGTGTTCGGCAACTGCGGGGTTGGCTTTGCCCCACTGCGCCCCGGCAGCCAGGACTACCTGATCAACCTGATGGAAGGGGTTGAGGACATCCCCGGGACGGTCTTGGCGGAAGGCATCGACTTCAACTGGTCCACCTTTGAGGAGTACCTCGACGAGCTGGCACGGACGCCCCGCATCATGGACATCGGCGCTCAGATTCCCCACGGCGCCCTGCGGTTCTACGTGATGGGGGAGCGAGGGGCCGATCACACCGAAGTGCCAACCGAGGGCGAGGTGGCCGAGATGGCCCGCTCGGTCAGCGCCGCGCTTGAGGCCGGCGCACTCGGCTTCTCCACCTCCAGAACAACAAAACACAAGGCGGCCGACGGCTCCCTCACCCCGAGCCTGACTGCCACCGAGCCCGAGCTTGCGGGCATTGCCGAGGCGATGGGCAAGGTCGGGAAGGGCATGATCCAGTGCAACAGCGACTTTGGCGACGGCGAAGTTGAGGTGCTGGTCGAGATGGCTCGGATCTCCGGCCGACCGGTATCGGTCCTGCTGCTCCAGATCGACGCCGACCCCGAGCGGTGGCGCCGCACCCTCGACGGCATCCACCGGGCCAACGCCGAAGGCCTTTCGATGACCGGCCAGGTCGGCTGCCGGCCCATCGGCATCATGATGGGACTCGACACCAGCGTGCACCCGTTTGGAAATCATCCGGCGTACAAGTCGATCAGCCATCTGCCGCTGGCCGAACGGGCGGCGAAGCTCCGCAACGACGGCGAGCTACGCAACGCACTCTTGCACCAGCGCCCGGATGACGGGTTCACCCGCTGGATCGAAT
>CAZSTV010000249.1:0-8595 GCA_964609665.1 uncultured Acidimicrobiaceae bacterium | reverse complement strand
CTCATAGGCCGGTCCAGCGACCGTGTAGCCGTTGGCCTCAACCCAACTGAGCAACTCGGTGTGAGCTTCGTGCAATCGGTTGAATGAGCCGTGATGCATCAGGCTGGCCACCTCGACCGGACCGATGACCCGAGTGTCGGCAGGCGCTGCCACCTCTTGGTTCTCCGATACCGGAACGAACGCCTCAACATCAATTGAGGATCCGTCGTCGGCGAAGTAGTGGTAGATGTTGCCACCAGGACCGGTTGCGTCCTGAGGGTTGACGGCTTGGAATAGCCGGGGAAAGAGCGGGCCGATGTCGGCAGTGCTGCCGACCTGGTCCCGCACGAACGCAATGGTCGTTCGGTCAACTGTCTTAATCGTGATGTCAGACATTTTCTTGTTCAATCTCCGTTCGAGTTGTTCCAGCTGGGCCTTTGCCAACTGCAGCTGCTCACTGATGCGAGATTCCTCTTCGGCCAACGCATCAACCTTGGCCTTGAGCAGGTCTCGGAACTGTTGGCTGTTAAGCCGGTCGTCCAAGACCAGTCCGATCTCATCGAGCGACAGACCCGTGGCTTTGAGAGCCACAAGTCGTGATGCCCGTTCCACCTGGGCCACCCGGTACCGCCGATACCCCGTTGATGGATCAACCATTGCCGGTGGCAACAGCCCAACATCTCCGTAGTACCGAACGGTGCGAACCGAGAGCCCGGTCAACCGAGCGAATTCGCCGATCTGAAGCAACATGGAATCATCCTCGGCTCTCCAGTCGCTGGAGAGTCAAGAGAGAATCTAGCGATTGAGTTGCAAGCGTTCCAGGACTTCAGGTCCCGGTCGGTTCCAGCGGCTCACGTTCGCCGTCTTCGGTACCGATGCCGCGTGACACGAGGCGCCTGATATCGACGGTTTCGGCGGTGTGGCCGCTGGCGTCACCGGCGCCAACCTTGGTCAGGTCGTACTCCCACCGGTTGCGTAGCGGCAGCCAGCTGCGGCCCATCGACGGCCCAGACTTGGCGGTCTTCACCCCCAGAACCTGATGGATCTGCACCTGACCAACGGCGAAGTTCATGGACGTCGCCGCCATGTACAGGCGCCAGACACGGGCCCGACCTTCGCCAACTTCGGCAACGACAGCGTCCCAGTTGGCTTCCAGGTTGTTCACCCAGTGCCGCAGCGTTAACGCGTAGTGCTCCCGCAGGCTCTCCATGTGCCGCGCTTCAAACCCGATGCGTTGCATAGAGCCGACAACGTCACCGATCTCATGTAGCTCTCCATCGGGAAAGACGTAGCGGTGAATGAAGCCGTCTCTGGCAATGGCCACCTGCTCCTTCTTAATGATGCGCCCGATCGGCGGCATCGGCGTGCGGCCGATCTGATGGTTGAGCAGCCGCCCGCCTGGCTTCAGGAGCCCGTTGAGAATCTCAAAATACTGTTGGAGGTACGACAGCCCGACGTGTTCGAACATGCCGATCGAGCTGATGGCGTCATAGGGCCCGTCGTCGAGATCTCGATAGTCCTGGAGCCTGATCTCGATGCTGTCTTGCAGCCCGGCATCCGCGACGCGCTTGCGGGCCATCTCGGCCTGGCTGTCTGAAATGGTGATGCCGACGACGTCAACGTCGTAGTTGCGGGCGGCGTGAATGGCCATCCCGCCCCACCCGCAGCCGACGTCGAGCATGCGCATGCCGGACTCGAGGCCGAGCTTGCGACAGATCAGCTCGTACTTGTTCGACTGGGCCTGTTCCAGCGTGTCGGTCGGATCCTCGAACACCGCACACGAGTAGGTCCATGACGGACCGAGCACCAGCCGATAGAACTCGTTCGAGACGTCGTAGTGGTGGGTGATCGACTCCTTGTCCCGTTTGCGGCTGTGGGACCTGAACCGGCTGCCGACCACCACCTCCTCGGGGGGAGCGGGCGGCGCGTCGCGTAACACCCCGAGACCGAGTTCCTTCATAAGGTTCCGAACCTGACCGGGCGAGAACCTGATGCCCCCAAGGTCCCGCTGGAGGTCGAGCAGCGACCAGATGTCGCCTTCGATGTCCATCGCTCCCGAAACGTAGGCCCGCCCGAACCCCAGCTCGCCCGGTGAACGAACGAAGTACTTGATTGCGTCCTCGCTGTTGAACCTCACGGTGACCGGAGCATCCTCCGGTCCCCAACTGCTACCTCGCCAGTCGATAAACCTGACGTTTGTGTTTTGACCGAGGAAGTCCTCGGTCACCGCCTGTAACGACATTCCCTCTTCCTCCCAGCGCCTTCGCCCCCAGAGTATTGCGCCACGCTTGTCTGGCCAAGCGCGTTCACATTCCGCGTTGCAACACCACTGATCTAGTCGTAATCGGGCCGTCGGAGGGCCTATTCGCCACTAGTCTGCATAGGCGATGACTTCGACCACCCCCATCTCCGAGATTCCTAAGGCCTACGAACCATCGGGGGCCGAAGAAGCGGTAACGAAACGCTGGAATCATGCCTCGATGTCTGCGGTTTCGGCCGACGGACATGAGGGGCGTGCCACGTACTCCGTCGTCATTCCGCCACCAAACGTCACCGCCGCCCTCCACCTTGGGCATGCGCTCAACAACACGTTGCAGGACGTCTTGGTCCGTTATCACCGCATGCTTGGTGACCTCACCCTCTGGATGCCGGGGACCGATCACGCCGGCATCGCAACCCAGACTGTCGTCGAAAAGCGTCTGCTTGCCAACGGCGTCAAGCGGTTGGAGATGGGCCGCCAGGCGTTCGTCGACAAGACCCAGGAATGGAAGGACGAGTACGAAGCCGTCATCATCGAGCAGCTCCGGGCAATGGGCGCGTCATGTGACTGGGACCGGGTCCGGTTCACCATGGACGAGATGTGCGGTACCGCCGTTCGCCACGCGTTCTTTGTGTTGTTTCGCGACGGCCTGATCTACCGCGGCAAGCGTTTGGTCAACTGGGACCCGGCCACCAGGACTGCCCTCGCCGATGACGAGGTCGAGATGGAAGACGTCGATGGGCACATGTGGTACCTCAAGTACCCGTTGGCCGACGGCTCTGGCCACGTCACCGTTGCCACCACCCGGCCCGAGACGATGCTCGGCGACACCGCCGTTGCCATCAACCCCAACGATCCCAGGGCGGCGGAGCTGCGAGGCAAGCAGATCATGCTGCCCATCGTCGGGCGAACCATTCCGCTCGTCGAAGACGACTACGTCGTCATGGCCGACCCTGAAAGTTCCGACGCCAAGGCACAGTACGCAACCGGCTTCTTGAAGGTCACCCCGGCCCATGACCCGAATGACTGGGAGATCGGCCTCCGCCACGACCTGCCGATCATCAACGTCATGGGCCCCGATGGCGCCATCAGCAGCGAGTACGGATGGAACGACGTTTCCGGTGACGCTGCGGCGTATGTCGGCATGAGTCGTGAGGACGCACGCGCTGCCATCGTTGCGTGGTTCGACCAAAACGACTTGCTCGACAATGTTCGCGAGTACCACCACTCGGTTGGCCACTCCTATCGCAGCCACGTCCCGATTGAGCCGTGGCTGTCGGATCAGTGGTACGTGGCCGTCACCGATGATCGGTTACGCGGCTCGGCGCTGCGAGCCCAAAACCCGGATCAGACGCCGGACCTGCCCACCGATGTTGCGCCCCGCACCGACGCCGCTGGCGACGGTGGCATGACGTTCTACCCCGATCGCTACGCCAGGACCTACCACTCGTGGCACGAGGGCATCCGCGACTGGTGCATCTCCCGCCAGCTCTGGTGGGGCCATCAGATTCCGGTGTGGGTTCGTACCGTCGAGCTTGATGCGGCAGATGCCGGTGTCGCCAACGCACTGGAAGGTGCCGCTGTCGATGAGGCCCGTAGTGTCGCCAGCTCTTGGGTTGATGCCGGCGCCGCCCACCTGGCCCGCAAGATCACCGAGACCGAAGTGGAAGAGGCGGTGTGTGTCCCACCGGACGCCACGCTGCGTCGCGATGAAGACCGTGGCGAGCAGCTGGATGAACCGGCGCTCGTCGCCGCGCTTGAAGCTGCCGGATACACCCGGGACCCCGACGTTCTCGATACCTGGTTCTCGTCCGGGTTGTGGCCGCTCTCAACGATGGGTTGGCCGTTCCCCGAGGACTTCCCCGAAACCGTCGGCCTGCTCGAAGCGTTCAACCCAACGTCGGTCCTGATGACAGCGCGGGAAATCATCACGCTGTGGGTCAGCCGGATGACCATGTTCAACCGGTACTTCCTGGACGGACAGCTGGCCTTCAACGACGTCTTCATTCACGCCATGATTCAGGACGGACACGGGCAGAAGATGTCCAAGAGCCTTGGCAACGGGGTTGACCCGCGCGACATCATTCACAGCCATGGCGCCGACGCCATGCGCTACACCCTGGTCCAGATGACAACCGACACCCAAGACGTGCGGATGCCGGTGGACATGATCTGCCCCCACACCGAGGAATCGTTCACCCCGGAGTTCATCACCAGCGCCGCCGGTCACGTTGTCGCTGCGCCAATCCAGACTTCGCCTGGAGCGCCGGAGAAGAAGATGGTCAGCGCCTACGGCGTTGCGACCGGCGAGGCGGAGCCGACCGATCAGGTGCCGCTGGCCCGCAACAGCTCTTCGAAGTTCGACCTTGGCCGCAACTTCGCAAACAAGGTCTGGAATGCCACCAGGTTTGCCCTGGGCCGAATCCCGACCGAGCAGCAGTCGAACGAGCCGGTCGACCTCTCCGAGGCGACGTTCGCCGACCGGTGGATAATCGCCCGCCTGGCCCAAACTCTTGACACCATCGATGGGGCGCTCGGAAGCTACCAGTTCAACGTCTACGCCGACACCCTGTATGACTTCATCTGGCGTGATGTCTGTGACCGCTACCTCGAAGCGATCAAGCCGACAATTGACGGCAACCGTGCGCAGCAGGCCGTGCTGGCCGCAGTGCTCGACTCGGTGCTTCGGATTCTGCATCCCGTGTGCCCGTTCGTCACCGAGTCGTTGTGGCCGCACGTTTCCGGTGTGCGCTTTGCCGAGATCAACGGTCTCTCGCTTCCAGCGTCGGACCTTGTCGCAACCTCAGCATGGCCGGTCGTTGCCGACGGCACGGTCGAGGAGACGGTTGTCGAGACGTTCGAGCGGGCCGATCAGCTGATCGGGGCAATCCGGGCGCTTCGTTCGGAACGCAACGTCAAGCCGAAGCAGCTGATCACCCTGCATGTCCCCGAGCCGGTCGCGGCACTGATCTCCGCGTCGGGTGGCGCCATCGAAACCCTCGCCGGAGTTGGCGAGGTGCTCGGGACCGACGGGGAACGGCCCGCTATCGCCAGCCCGCTGGCCTTTGAAGGCTCGGAGGTCCTGGTCTCCGGGCTCGTCGACGAGATGGACCTCGGCGCAGAGCGAGCCAGGTTGGAAAAGATCATCGAAGCAAAGTCCAAGCAGGTCGATGGCTTCGAGAAGCGCCTGTCCAACCCCGGCTACGTCAACAACGCGAAGCCGGAGCTGGTCGAAGAAACACGTCAGCTGCTCGACATTGCAAAGAGTGACCTGCAGGCTGCTGAAGCGGCGATGGCATCGCTCAACTAACCGAGCGGTCGCCACCCTGTGTGCTTCCGTCGACCGACGGGGGCGCTTGGAACATTCCGGACGTACACAACGAAAGTAGGGACCTGTGAAAGTCGGAGACACCGTCGAGGAATTCTCCCTCGAAGACCAGCAGGGCGACGTTGTCACGTTGTCCTCGCTGCTGGCCGGCGGTCCGCTGGTCGTCTACTTCTATATCAAGGCAATGACCCCTGGTTGAACCAAGGAGAGCTGTCACTTCCGCAATCTGCGATCCGAGTTTGCTGAACTCGGCGCTTCGATTGTGGGCGTGTCGTCCGATCGGTCAGATCGGCAAATGGAATTTGATCAAGCGAACCAACTTGGCTTCCCACTGTTGTCGGACCCCGACCGCAAGGTGGCGGCCCAGTTCGGCGTGAAGCGTTTCGGCCCGTTGCCAACCAAGCGGGCGACGTTCGTGATCGACACCGACAGAACGGTGATCGCCGTATTGAACAGCGAGACCAACATGGAGAGCCACGCCGATGATGCGTTGGCGGTGCTGAAGAACCGGTAGCAGTTTCGACGTCAGTCACCTACCGGCGTGAACTCTGCCGGTAGGTGCTTGATGCCATGGATGAACGGGCTCATCAAGAGGTCTGGTTCGCCGGCCGCGTGAATGTCCGGCAGGCGATTGAGCAGTTCTCGGAACATGACCTGGATTTCTCGCCTGGCGAGGTGGGCGCCGAGGCAGAAGTGAGGCCCCGGCCCGCCGAAGCCGACGTGCTGGTTCGGGTCCCGGCGAATGTCGAACGTGTGGGGGTCGGAGAAGACCGACGGGTCACGGTTGGCGGCCAGGTAGAACATGCACACCTTGTCGCCTACGGCGATGTCCTGGTCGCCGATCTTGGTGTCGAAAAGGGCGGTGCGTCGCATGTAGGTCACGGGCGAGGCCAGGCGAACGATCTCCTCGATTGCTCCAGCGCTGTATCCGTCGAAGTCACCGGCCCAAAGTTCCCGCTGGTCGGGGTTGTCGGTGAGGTACTTGAGGCCCCAGCTGATGGCATTCCGGGTTGTCTCGTTGCCCGCGACGACGAGGAGAATGAAGAAGCTGGCCAGATCCGCGGCAGTGAGTTCATCATCGGCAAGTTCGGCGTTCATGAGCTGAGTGGTCAGGTCGATGCCGTCGCCGCCCTTCTTCGAGGCCGCTACCTCGTTCATCAACGTGGCAAGGTCGCCGCCAGCGGTCAGGAGTGCGGTGATCGGGTCGGTGCCTTCTGGTGCGTATTCGGGGTCGCCGATGCCCAGAATGACGTTGGTGCGGTCGAAGACGAACTTGAATTCGGATTCGGGGACCCCCATCAGGTCACAGACGATCTTCAACGGGAGGGCGGCGGCGACGTCGACCACAAAGTCAACGCTGCCCCGAGGTGCCACCTCGTCGACGATCTGTTTCGCCACTTCCTGGACGGAGTCTTCGAGTTGCTTGAGCATCCGAGGGGTGAAACCGGCGGAGACGATCCTGCGTAGGCGGGCGTGGCGAGGGTCGTCCATGGCAATCATCGAGCTGAAGAACTCGAGGAATTCCGGTGGAACGTCACCGACGGTTATGCCGGCCGCCGAACTGAAGATCTCCGGCTGTTTTGAGACCTGCAGAACGTCTTCGTGATTGGTCAGTACCCATGAGCCGGGACCCTGTGGGAGCGGGATCTCCGGCGGAACCTCGGGCTCGGGGTGAAACGTGACACCTCCGGCGTTTTGTAGCGAGGCGAGGTCGGCGTCGATATCCGACTCCGATCGAACCCAGAACTCGGGCATCAGCGGGTTCGGCAGCTCAGTCATGGGCTCTACGATAACCCACCCCCTTACACCGTAGCGAACGGGTCAGTTTTCTTCTTCGGTCTTCGCTGCCCGACATGGGGCGGCGTCGGTCGGCCCGCTAGGGGAGCGGCGACTGGGTGGAGACGGCCTGGATCTCGACGACCTCGATGGTCTCGATGGTGGTCCGCTCGACGGGCACCCATGGTCCGAACGTTCCGGGAGCGTTGGTTTGGTGCGTCACGTCGAAGCTGACCGTCCCGGCAAGCTCATAGGTGTTGTCTGGTGGATTGATCGAGGGGTAGGTGTAGGTGTAGCCACACGTGGACTGTGACTCGTCCATGCCGGCCAGCCACTGGACACCCGGGTTGTCGCAGGTGTGCGTCTCGCCGTTGCCCATGTCCCAGAGGACACCGGTTGGCGTGAGCGTCGCTTGTACTTGGACCCGGCCGGAGGTAGCGATGGCGGTCCGGGGTTGGTTCCAGTAGTCCTGGTCGACGGCGAGCCAGGAGGGCATCCGAACAACGTGTTTGCCATGGTTGGGGGTGACACCAAGGATCGGTTCCGGTGGGTCGATTTGAGCGATGGCCCTGTCGAGAAGTCCGGGAATGGTCACCGCTGGTCCGCCCTCGGGGATCAGGAAGAAGTCGGAGCCGCAGTTGTGACGGAACCATCGACCGGTCGGGGAGAAGAGCCGAGTGTTGGACGGTTGGCCAATCGCCGAGGAGAAGGTGAAGGTCTCAACGATGGCAGTGACCGTGCCCGATTCGGACTCCTTGACCGGGTCGACGAGAAAGTAGTCACTCGACACGGGAGTGACGAAGTCATCCTCGACAATGACATCAGTCCCGCTCTCCGCCTCACACCCCGCCCCCGACGACCCTTCCGAACCCACCGGCAACGAACTAGTAGCCGCAGTGACAGTAACGACCTTAGTGTCTCTGTGTTGGTCCCCGCCTGCCCGTACCCCCGGCAGAGTTTCAGGGTCTTCCTGCGCCAGCGCGACGTAGGGGACAAAGAGTAGAAGCGGCAATGCGCCAGCAGCTACCGCTGCAGCGTGTCGAAGAGGGCTTGGCATTCGTGGCATCCATCCGAGTCGGGACCGGCTTCGTTTTGAGCGAAGACTCTCCATTCGCCGTCGATGACGATCATGTCGACGTTCCAGAGCAGGGTAAGAAAGTGCTCGACGCTGGTCTCGCCGTCAATTGTTTGCACGATGTCGTCGCGTATCCAGCAGTCTTGGATAACGACGCGGTTTCCTTCGGTCTTAGCT
>CAZSTV010000248.1:0-8597 GCA_964609665.1 uncultured Acidimicrobiaceae bacterium | reverse complement strand
ACGCCCTGTCGGTCAAGAACCTCTACGTGATGAACCTCGAGTTCTACTCCGGCGTCGACGAACGCCTGGAGGTGCCGGTAATGCTTCCCCCCTACCTGGATAAATTTGATCTTAACGATGCCAAGATCTTGGTGGTAGATGACGTGGCCGACACAGGCCACACCCTGAAAGCAGTGTTCGAATTCTGCCAGGAAGTGGTGGCAGAGAGCAGAACCGCCGTTCTCTACGAAAAACCTCACTCACTGGTGAAATGCGACTTCGTTTGGAAGAAGACCGCACAGTGGATCAACTTTCCCTGGTCAACGGACCCCCCGCTTATTGATCGACAAGGATCGCCAACGGTGTTGGATGCTTGACTAGGTTGTCGCTAGTTATTTAGTGTAAATCGAGGTATGCATGCGTGCCCCATTTGTCCTATTGTGGAGAAATGGAGGCAAACGTAATGACAAAGCGCATCGTTTCCGGCATTTTCATCCTGACCGCACTGGGGGCACTCGGGGTCATCCTCGCAGGGGCCCTCACAAGCGGTGAGCAACTGATCGTTCGGTTCCTGACCGCCGTCATCGTTGCTGCACTGGGCCTCTATGTAATAAGCGACCTGCGGCTCCAGGCTGACGATGATGCCATGAGTTCTCGCAGCGGCGGGCCGACGAGGTTGGCGACCGTCGATGCTCCGCCGAACTCAACCGCCGCCTTTATGGCAACGGTGACCAAGAAGGTGGATCCACACTCCGTCGGGGCACCCGGTGAGGAAGATCTCGAACACCGGGAATTGTTACAAACCACCGTCCTCTCCGAGACGTCAACGGCGGAGCCACCGCCGGGCGGCCCCGCCAACACGCCCCCTCCCCCGCTCTCGCCACAGGAGCGAGCCAACGTGCGCAGCACCGACGATGGCGCGGTTCCCGCACCTGGTTCCGGCAAGGAAGGGCGTCGGAGCGTCTCGTCACGTCCGAAGGCTCCCGACACCATCAACGCCTTCGGGCCATTGACTGAAGGTAGTGAGAGTCAGGCGGTTAGCAGTGACGACTCCACCGATAGTGAGGAGTCCTCGGAAGAGATCGCCATCGCTGCGGCAAACGGGGAAGTATCCGACGTCGACAGCTCGACCGGCGAGGAACTAAACCTCACCGACCAAGACCAGACAGCGCAAGATCAGACAGCGCAGGACCAGATATCGAAGGACCAGACATCGAAGGACACGGCCGCGGTCGACGACGACGCCGCCGACGCCACGTCGATCTCCAACGTTCGTGATCTGTTCGGCCTTCCAGCACCGAGCCCGGCCACCCTGAGTGAAGAGCTGCCTGCGGCAAACGCCGAGGCCGATGAGATCAATCTGGATCCAGCAGCCGAATCCGAAGATGTTGAGCTTGTCGGTTCTCTCGCCGGAGTGTCCGGTGGCGTGATCGACGCAACCGGTTCGTTCCGGCCGCACAAGGGTCTCAATGGCGCCGGTGAGCGCAACGGATCCCACACCGGTCCGTTCGACCTGACCTCGACCACCGCCAAGATCTCGTTCTCCAACGATCCGCTCGGCGACAACGTGTCGCTCGGCAACGGAATACTGAATGGTTCCCACGGCACTACGCCGAACGGTGCCGCACAGGGTGACAACCCTTCCGACGGCGAAACCCAGAATGGGACGCCACAGAACGGCGAGCACGTCGGAAACCACGACGCACCCATCGACACCACGCTTACCGGCGACGCCGCAGCGGCCAATGGTGATGACGCCGACGCAGAGTTCACCTACTCCGATGATCTCCAGTCGCCGGAGCACGTGTGGCCCGCCCCGCCGACCGCGGCGAACGGCCATACCGATGCGCCGATGGCAAGCGGCAGCGCCCACCTCCGCTTTGACGATCACCAGAATGGTGCTGCGAAGCAGCGAATGGCAACGGTCAGGCGCTGCCGGTCCCCGCGGCCGAAACCGAACTGCGTGCCGCCGAGTACGCCGATGCGCCGCTCGCGCCGATCATCGATCTCCGTGACCTTGGCACTCAGGCCACCGACACCGTCGACCTTGCGATCAACGCCGGAGAGGTTGAGGTCATAACCACTCTCATCGAACAGGGCATGTTGTCGACCGACGGCCCGATCTCGCACCGCGATGTTCGCACCATGGTGTACGTTGCGTTCACCTCAAACGAGCTTCGGAAACTCCTGTTGGCAGGGGGAAGCCCGGAGGGTCCGAACTACGGACTGGACCTTGGACCGGTTGAGCTCTTCGACGAGCGCATCCACGCTCCGGCGCCAAAGACGCTCTACTCGGGCATCAACCACCCCGAGGCCAAAACCCAGTTGGGCTAGCACGCATGAAAAAGCCGGTGTGTTGCTTGTAGCGACGCACCGGCTCTTTCGTTTTCAGACAATCAGGACACTAGCTGTAGGCGGCCTGGCTCTCTTTCCAGGTGCCGGTGTCTGCCCGTGGTTCCTTCGGCAGACCGAGCACACGCTCGCCAACGATGTTGCGCTGCACCTCTGAGGTACCGGCATAGATCGTGCCAGGACGAGCGATAAAGAAGCTGCTCATCCAGTTGGCCGGCGTGTTCGCTGTGCCGATGGCCGGGGCGGCGAGCCCGGAGCGGGTCTCCTCGCCGAAACCAACCATGGCGTCGGCGCCAATCATGTTCATTGCCGACTCGGTGATCTCCTGGTGGTAGTTGCTCCAGAACAACTTGCCGATCGACGTCTCTGGCCCGGGCTGCTTGCCGGTAAGGAAGTTGGTGAGTGCCTGCATGCCTCGGTAGCGCATGATCTCCACCTTGGCGTGGAACTTGGCGATGTCCTGGCGGACGAGTGGGTCGTCGAGCTTGCCCTGTTGGCGGGCCATCTCGATGAAGCTGTCCAGCTCGGCGCGATAGCCGAGCGACGTGGTGGTCGCTCCGACCCCTCGCTCGTAGCCGAGCAGCGTGTTGCCAACCGCCCAACCATTGTTCAGACCACCGAGCACGTTGTCCTTGGGACAGGTGGCATCGGTGAAGAACACCTCGTTGAAGTGGTCCTGGCCCGCAATGTTGGTGATCGGGCGAATCTCGACCCCGGGCTGATCCATCGGCACCAGCAGGAACGAGATTCCCTTGTGCTTGGGCACGTCGCCGTCGGTCCTGGCCAGCACGAAGATCCAGTTGGCGGTGTGACCGCTTGACGTCCAGATCTTCTGGCCGTTGATCGTCCACTCATCGCCGTCGAGTTCCGCCTTGCAACCGAGGTTGGCGAGGTCGGAGCCGGCATTTGGCTCTGAGTAGCCCTGGCACCAAACATCCTCGCCGGACAAAATCCGAGGGATGTAGTGGGCCTTTTGCTCGTCGGTGCCCCACGCCAGGATGGTGTTGCCAACCATTCCGATGCTGAACCCGTCGTTCGGGCCAGAGGTTGGCACGCCACGCCGGGCGAACTCCTCGTTGAGCACGACGTGCTCGATGTGGGTCAGCCCTCCCCCGCCGTATTCGGCAGGCCAGTTCGGGGCCAACAGGTTGTTGTCACGGAGCGTCTCGCGCCACTCGTTGTAAAAACGAGTTCTGGCTTCGCCCTCCAGAGCACCGACGCCGTTCCAGTTGCGCGGCAGGTACTCATCCAGAAATGCTTGAATCTTCTCCCGGTACTGCTGAGATTCCGGAGGATACGTAAGGTCCATAACCCTCAACCTTATTAGTCGAGCGGCTCTTGTGCGATTCCGCTCGCAGTGCGACGGCCGCGCATGGTGTTCGAAGCGGCCCGATTAGGAACCGTCGGTCTGGGTCACCGCCCCGTCCGCCACCAGCCGGTCGATGTCAGCGGCATCCCGCCCCCAGTCGGCCAGCACCTCTCTGGTGTGTTCGCCAGGCTCAGGGACCGGGCCGTGCACCTTGCCTGGCGTTCGGCTGAACCGCGGTGCCGGGGCCGGTTGCACGACGCCTTCGATTTCGATGAGGGTCTGCCTGGCCTTGATGTGTTCGTGCTCACGTGCCTCTTCCATGTTCAGGACCGGGGCGAAGCACACGTCGGTGCCTTCCAGCTCGTCACACCACTGGGCTCTGGTCTTTTGCCGGAAGATCGCCGCCATCTGTTCCTTCCTGGCGGGCCAGTGATCGCGGTTGTGTTGGTCGGCCATATCGCCGGGGTCGATGCCGAGCCGCTCCATCAACTCGGTGTGAAACTTGCCTTCGATGGGCGCAATCGAGATCCACTCACCGTCGGAGCACTCATACGCACCGTAGAAGTAGCTGCCGCCATCGAGGGTGTTGGCGCCACGCTCCAGGTCCCAGCTACCGGCGGCGTGGAGTCCAAACACCGAACTGAGCAGTGAGGCGGCACCGTCAACCATTGCCGCGTCAACCACCTGTCCCTGGCCAGATCCCTTCGCTTCGAGCAGCGCCGCGCAGACGCCGAACGCCAGGTAGAGGGCGCCGCCGCCATAGTCTCCGATGAGGTTCAGCGGCGGCACCGGAGGGCCGTCAGCCCCACCGATGGCGGCGAGCGCTCCGGTGAGCGAGATGTAGTTGATGTCGTGGCCGGCCGCGGTCGCAAGCGGACCGTCCTGGCCCCAGCCGGTCATTCTGCCGTAGACCAGCTTTGGGTTCCTGGCCGCGCAATCTTCGGGGCCGAGGCCAAGCCGTTCGGTCACGCCGGGCCGGAAACCCTCGATCAGCGCATCGGCCTGTTCCACCATCTGCAGGACCGTCTCGACGCCATCCGGCGACTTCAGGTCTACCGCAACTGACCGCCGGCCGCGGCGGAGCACGTCATAGTGACGGGACCGTCGTGGCACCCCGAGGTCGACCTGGACCGGTCGGTCGATTCGTACAACATCGGCGCCGAGATCGGCGAGCAACATTGCACACATCGGCCCGGGCCCGATACCCGCAAGCTCGATCACCCGAATACCTGACAGCGGTCCACTCATGGAAGCTCCTTGTTCGTCGCAGATGCAGAATAGGGCTGCGCAGAGCGGGAGGCGAGTTGGCGGGCGCGCCAAACTCCGGCCGCAAATCAGCGCTATCGGTTGCGACGGGCGGGAGCGGGTCTGGTCAGCCGTAGAGCACTTCGGAGGCGGGAGCGACCGTGTTCATCGGGTCGAACCGCTCCTTGCGAAGTCCAAGGCGCTGGGTTCCCAGCATTGCCAGGTAGTACGGATTCAAGATCACGTACCGCTTCCAGAGCCGCGACGGCTCCTTCACCAGTCGGTAGAGCCACTCAAGGCCGTACTTCTGCAGCATCGGCGGGGCCTGGTCAAGGATCCCGGCGTGGAAGTTGAAGGCTGCGCCAACGGCGAGCACCGGCATGTTGATGTGGTCTTTGAACTCATAGGCCCACACCTCCTGGCGGGGGCAACCGAGACCGACGCAGATGATCGACGCGCCTGACTCCTTGATGTCGTCGATGAGTTCCTGCTTTTCCTCAGCCGAGAGCGTGCGGAACTTCGATGCTCGAGCCCGGGCAATCTTCAGGTCGGGGAACTGTTCGGTGAGGTTGCCAGTCAGCTGCGCGAGCAGCTCCTCGGTGCCACCGAGGAGATACATCGGCAACCCGTGCTCGGCAGCGGCCCGGCACGTTTCAAGCATGAGGTTCGGCCCATATACCCGGTCGGCAAGCTTGGTGCCGTGCAGCATGTTCAGTCCCCACCGCACCGGCTGTCCGTCGGGAACGACCAGTTCGAGGCTGTTGAGCCGGTGGCGATGCTCGGCATCGGTGACGCCGGTCATCACCCCGTGGACGGCAAGCGCCGAAACACCGAGTGGCTGACGGTTCTTTGCGGCATCAACGATCTTTGAAACAGCCGCCTCGTAGTCAACGGCGTTGATGAACACACCGATGAGATTCTGCTTGCCTCTGTCGATCACGACGTACTCTCTCTTCTCGCCCTATCGAGTCTCGGCGGCCCAACGGTCTTCGTTGGCCTCGTAGATCTCGGTAAGAATGTCCTCAACGTTCTTGGTGAGCGACCAGTCCGGATAATGCGACTCGAACTTGGAAACGTCACTCACGTACCAGATGTGGTCTCCGGTGCGGTTGTCCTCGGCGTAGGTGTGGTCCAGCTCTTTTCCGGTGATCTTCTGGCACAGGTCAATGCCCTCACGCATGGAGCAGTTGCTGAACCGAGCGCCACCGATGTTGTAGACCTCGGCCGAGCGGGGCGCCCGGTAGACGTGATCAAAGGCCTGGATGAGGTCGTAGGAGTGGATGTTGTCCCGCACCTGTTTCCCGTTGTAGCCAAACACCGTGTACGGGCTACCGGTAGCGGTGCACTTCATCAGGTAGGCAAGGAAACCATGGAGCTGGGTGCCGGAGTGGTTCGGTCCGGTCAGGCAGCCGCCCCGGAAGACCGAGGTCTTCATGTCGAAGTAGCGGCCGTATTCCTGGACGAGCACGTCGGCCGCCACCTTGGAGGCTCCGAAGAGGCTGTGCAGGGTGTGGTCGATGGACATGTCTTCACGAATGCCCTCGAAGTAGGTGTGGGCCTCGTCGATTTCCCACCTGGTCTCGGTCTCGTGCAGCGGGAGCCGGTTGGGGGTGTCACCGTAGACCTTGTTGGTCGACGTAAAGATGAACACCGCCTCGGGGCAGTGGTTCCTGGTCGCCTCAAGCAGGTTCAGGGTGCCGTTGGCGTTGACCGTGAAGTCAACGATGGGGGCGCTTGCGGCCCAGTCATGGGACGGCTGGGCGGCGGTGTGGACCACCAGTGATATCTCCGCCCCGTATGTGGCGAAGAGCTCATCGATCATCTTCTCGTCCCGGATGTCACCGTCAACGTGGATGTACGAGGATCCGAGTTCAGCTTCAAGCTCTTTCTGTTGCCACCGGGTGGATGCCTCGGGGCCGAAAAAGTCTTGGCGCATGTCGTTGTCGACCCCGACGACCGTCAGGCCGATGGAGGCGAAATGTCGGGTTGATTCCGACCCGATGAGTCCGGCCGAGCCGGTGACGATGGCAATGCTCATGATCTCCGCTTACTAGTTCGTTTCGAGTAGTCCAGGTGTACTTTTCGACTTCCGGAGCGCAGCGATAGGTACCATCCTTCGGCCATGAAACGCCCGGACCGCCCGCCATGTGCGTCAGCTGCAAGTGCCCGTGCGACACATCATTCGACGCGTTGTAAAGATGCCCACCTCTAGCGTGGCAACCGATTCAGTATAGGGCGCCATATCCCCCATATCTCGCCGCCTCCGTGGCTCACGCAATGGCGGGCGTTCGCCTTGAGACGACGGAAGAACTAGAACGTGGCAATGGAACCAGCATCGCGCACCGGCTTCTCAACCTCGATCGAGAGTCCCGGCATTTTGATCATCACCTTCGATAACCCGGGCCGATTGAACGCATCGACCTCGGCGATGAAGCGGGACCTGCTCGAGATGTTGACGCAGGCCCAAATGGACGACGCCGTTCGGGTGGTGCTGTTCACCGGCGCCGGCGATGCCTTCTGGGCCGGCGACGACATGAGTCGACAAAAGCCCGACCGTTCCAACGCCGCGGTACCGCCACTGTTTGGAGGCCACCACTCCCCGACCGGCACCTACAACGGGCTCCGGGTCATCTCCCAGGCCATCAACACCGCGGTCCGAGACCTGGACAAACCGACCATCGCCGCCATCAACGGGGTTGCCATCCAAACCGGACTGTCGCTCGCGCTCGCCTGCGACTTTCGGGTTGCGGGCCGGTCAGCCAGGCTCGGTAGCGCCACCCTCCGGTTCGGTCTGCTCCCGGACGAGGGCGGCCACTACCTCCTGATTCAGCATCTCGGCCTTGCCGGAGCAATCGACTTCATGATGCGGCAACGAATCGTCGACGCGGAGGAGGCAAAGGACCTCGGCCTGGTCGGTGAGGTGGTCGACGACGACGCCCTGGCGGGAGCAGCATTGGACCTGGCGCGAGAGTTGGCGGACGGCCCACAGATGGCGATGCGCATGCTGAAGCGCTCCATCTACCTTGCGGCCGAGCAGACCTGGGCCCACGCCCTGGAGGACATTGCGGCGAGGACGGCGGTGACCGATCACCTCCCGGACGCCCAGGAAGGCGGGCGGGCCTTTCTTGAGAAGCGACGCCCGGCCTTCAACGACGGCCTCGGTGACCGGTCTTAGAGGCGGTAGAACCGGCGGGCCGTTCCCGCAAAGAGCTCCGCTCGTTCCGGCGGGGTGTAGCCGGCGGAGACCTTCTTGAACGCGTTCCACAACACCGTGTAACCGGTCGTCTCACCGTCGACGGGGAAGTTCGATTCGAACATTGCCCGTGTCGGTCCGAAACTGTCGATACACCACCGGAGGATGTCTCCCCACTCGGCGACAACGTCGTCGGAAGTCGGCGGGCGGCCCTCTGGCAGCCAGTCTGTGCCGTACCGGGTCATACCGATGCCACCAAGCTTGATGTAGACGTTTTCCAGCTCGGCCAACGGCGCGAGCCCGGCCCGCAGGTCCTGCAACACTTCGCTCCGTCGACCGGCGTAACCGCCAACCCCGGCAGGGCCACCGATGTGGTTGACCACAATGTTCAGTTCGGGAAGGGCCCGCGCCAAGTCCAGGACCATGGGCAGCTGTGGGTGATATTGCCATGCTTCAAAGGTCAGACCCATCGCTGCCAACGTGGCGGCCCCGGCCTGGAAGCTGTCGTCTCGGTACAGG
>CAZSTV010000247.1:8393-8622 GCA_964609665.1 uncultured Acidimicrobiaceae bacterium | reverse complement strand
CATCGACCGCCTCGGCATCGGTCCGGCTGCGTTCTACGGGATGTCGTCCGGTGCGAGGTCGAACATGGTTTTGGCCGAGCGCTATCCCGATGACATCGCCGCCCTCGTGATCGCTCCGCTGACCGGCGGCCCGCTGGCGGCAATGCAGCTCTCTGAGGAGTACTACATGAAGTACGTCAACGACGAGAGCCTCACCTCGATGGAGGAGGTGGCAGAGACGCCGCTGTGG
>CAZSTV010000247.1:828-8383 GCA_964609665.1 uncultured Acidimicrobiaceae bacterium | reverse complement strand
ATGTAGAACGCAACGGGCCAGAGGGGCGAGAGGAACTCATGCGCCAGGACGTTTCTGATTTCCTCGCCGCGATGAAACGGGCGGGGGAGCATCTCCAGTCATATGGCCAGAAGACGACGCTCGGCATGACCGACGAGCAGCTGGCGGCGCTCACCGTGCCGGCCACCCTCATTCTGCACCACAGTCAAGAGGTCGACTATCTCCACCCGATCGTTAGTTCGAGAGCGGCGACCACGCTGCTCCAGAACTCGACGTTCGAGTTCGCCCCGACCCTCCAGCCCATCCTCGATCTGCTGCTGCCATTTGTCCGGGAGCACACGCCCGCTCTGAAGTAGGCGCCAGCGCGGCCCCAAGACGGTCACAACAATCGCACCGAAGCCGCATCAGAATCCTATGCTCGTCCCATGCAGGTAATCGGCGCTGGGTTCGGTCGCACGGGCACGCTCTCGCTCAAACGGGCGCTTGAAGAACTGGGAGTTGGCCCTACCTACCACATGCAAGAAGCGATGCGCCGGCCGTCGCATGTCCGGCACTGGCTCGACTATGCCGACAGCGGAGAGGCGGACTGGGACGGCCTGTTCGCAAACTTCGGCTCGGGCGTCGACTATCCCGTGTGCTGTGTGTGGGAAGAACTGGCGAGCCACTACCCGAACGCCAAGGTTGTCCTAACGGTCCGTGACCCCGAGAGGTGGTGGGAGAGCACTCACTCGACGGTCTTCGGGTTCCGCACCGCGTTTGCGCCGTGGTTCCAACGAGCCGTTCCGGCAGCGAGACGTTTCGTCGAGATGGTCGAGCGGCTCGTATGGCAAGGCTTGTTCGACGGGCGGTTTGCAGACCGCGACCACGCCACCGAGGTGTTCACCCGCCACATCGAGTACGTTCGCTCGACCTGCCCGCCTGAGCGGCTCCTCGTATTCGACGTCGCCGAGGGCTGGGGTCCACTCTGTGAGTTTCTCGACGTGCCCGAGCCCGATCGGCCGTTTCCGCACCTCAACGATGGCAGGGAAACGCGTCGCGCCGTCAAGACCGTCCGGTGGGGAACCCGAGCGGCCCCCGTCATCGGAGCGGCGCTGGCTGGTCTTATCCTCTCCCGGGCTGTCCGGTAACATCTTCTGACATGGGACGTCGGGTCAAGTTCTTCGTCGGTGCACTACTCGCCTCCGCGGGTGCCGTCATCGCCCTCTACCCGTTTCTCTCGGTGTGGCAGGTTGCAGGCCAGGCGCTCGAAGAACTCCCGGAGGTGCAAGGAGTAGAATCGTCAGACACCAGTCATGGCGTCGGCGCCCTGTTGGACAGCAGCTTCGTCTTGGCGACGCGTAGCTACTCGAATACGACACAGCGCGAGGTGCAGTCCGCACTTACCAGCAGCGGATTTGAAGCAGCAAACATCAACGGCTCTCTGACGTACGCCAGGGAGTGTTGTGGTGAATACGACGCCATTTGGGTGAGCGTCGCCGACGCCGACGAAGACGGTGTTGTAGTCGCGACGGCAACAGCCGCTGACGGAGACATTCAGATCACCGCCGTATTCTTCGTCTTGTTCGGCCTGGCCCTCTTCGTTGCCGGGGCGGTGATTGCCGTCATCAGCTTCGGGCAACGGAACGGTGTTCCTTCAAGAGATATCGGCGGTACCTCGGTGCCCGCAGGTGCTACTCAATGATCGGTGCACAGTAACTACAATTTGCCCATGACCAAGCGGACATCGCTCGTACTGGCTGGCATCGGGGTACTGGCAACCTGTTTGGTTGTCTGGTTTGTTGCAGCGATTGTCTTGTCTGTGTCGGCCGAGAACGACCAGAAGGCGCTCATGCAGGACTTCGTCGAACAGGTCTCGATCGGCGACGACCAAGCAGTAGTCGAGCGACTGTTGGCAGCCGAGTCCGAGATCACGCGCGGTGGCGCGTACCTGTTGGACGACAACATTCCGGAGGGGCCAGGGATCGACCGGTGGACCGTCACGACCCCGACCAACCTCGACGCCGCATGCCACGCCGACGTTGTCTTCGAAGATGAGAAGGTCGTGTACATCGTTGAGCCCTGGTGCACTTCGTGAGACCCGTAGTTTCCGCTACAGCTTGGTAGTCGAAGCGCTCGACGCCCGTTGCTTCTCGCCCTAAGCGAAGCGGTGCGACGTGCCCTCTCGGTCAGTCCGCAAGTCCCCGATCGGCGACCGCCATCAATGTTGCCGTCATGGTGGCGATTGGTCGATCCGGTGCACCGGTCTCCACCACGACACCTTCGGCGACGGTGAGGGTACGCCCCGGTTTGACGACCCGTCCGGTGCCCTCGAACGTTTCTCCTTCGGCCGGGCGGAGCAGGTTGAGCTTGTACTCCACGGTCAGGACTGCGTGGTCGGCGGGCATCAGGCTGAGGGCCGCCCACCCGCAGGCCGAGTCGAGCACGGTGCCAAGGACGCCTCCGTGTACCAAGCCATGTTGCTGGGTCAGGCGGTCATCGCGAGCGAACGCCAGCACAACCACCCCAGGATCGATGGAGCGGACGTGCACCCCGAGGGTTTTCATCATCGATTGTCGACCGAAGCTGTCGAGGCATCGCTCACGCCACGCCGGGTCGGAGGGAGGAGTCTCAATCTCAGACATACGGCCGAGGTTAGACCGGTCCAACGACGTCACGACACAAGACCGTCCCAGCTACTTGAAGGTGTCCGTCTTCTGGAGTTCGCCCGCCTCGTCGTAGACCTTCCAGGTGCCCTTCTTCTTGCCGTGTTCAAAGCGACCTTCGTCCCAGAGCTGGCCGGTGGCGTGGTATCGCTTCCATGCGCCGTGCTTCTGCCCATCATCGTCGAAACCGCCCGTCGCCCGTAGTTCGCCAGTCTTGAAGAACCACTTCCACCGACCAACGATCTCTCCGTCCTTGTATCTGCCGGAGGACTGCATCTGGCCGTTGTTGAGAAAGTACTTCCACGTTCCTGACTTCTTGCCGTTGTCGAACTCGCCCTGACAAGAGACAAGGCCGTTCTTGAAGTACAGCTTGAAGCGGCCATTCTTAGGATTGCCGTCCTCATCGATCCCAGGGATGTCTTTCATCGGGTCGCGCTCCTAGTTAGGTTGTCGGGCGGGTTGCGCATAGGCACGGCACTTGCGAGCATCCGGTGTCAAGCGATCAAGGCGCTGAGGTCGGAGCGGTTGCCGTCGATCCAGTGACCAAGCTGTGCGAGGTCTTCGTGGTCGCGGCGGGCCTGTAGTTGGCGGTGGCGGACCGAGCCCCGCTCCGAGCCGCAGACAATATCGTCAACACAGCGGTCAATCTTAGCCAGCGCAACAGCGACGATCTCCGTTCTGTCGACCGGGCCGTAGACATCGACGACTCGGCGCCAACGCTCGGCGACTTCTAGAACTTGGCGATCCGCCGGCCCAAGGGCGAAGGACCAACAGATCTGGGCGACGTCTTCGATCCGGCGTCCCGGTCGAAGTTGCTCCCAATCGATGATGCCTATTCGGCCACGGTCAACGACAACATTGCGGGGCTGCAGATCATCGTGGACGAGGCATTCGTCGTCGGGGACGAAACTGGCGGTGGCGTCGTGGAGCTGGCGCACGGTTCGTGTCAGATCGTCGAGCAACTCGGGACTCCGCCACCAGCCGTCGACGACGTGGCCAGGCAGCCATGTAAGCACCTCGTTCTCGCCGTCGACACCGACGAATCGAGGCGCCCACGAGGTTCCGGCGTTCTCCAGGTGGTCAAGCACACGTTGAACGAGCTTGGTGTTGGCCCGAACCGGTCGTCGAAGGGTACGGATCTGCTTGGACACTGCCTTGATCGTATAACTTCAAGCCGCTCGGGTACCGGCACATTCTCAGCGCTCTAGTGCCGACCTTCGTTGGCGTTGTTGGAAAGAATAGGATCCGATTGTGGCTGACCACTCCGCACCGTCTATTCGAGTCACCATCGATCGCAAACATCCCCGTACTGACCTGGTGGTGCAGATTGGGGAGCGGGACTACCGGTGCGACATCTACTACTTCGCCTTGGATCCGGCCGCTGGCCGCCGTGGCCGCAAATGGCGAACGGTTATTGGTTCCTTACTGAACGAGTGGATTCGAATCGCCGAGGGCCTCAGGGTCGACGAGGAGCGCTATGTACCCTTCGACCTCGCTGACCAGGGCTCAACGTGGCTGCGACTGGAGGTCGACGACGATGACGTGCTCAGCGTCAGCCCGGTCGGTTTGGGGCCGCCGGGCTACTCGTTCAGCCCAAGTGACTTTACGGCGGCCGAGCGTAGAGTACGGCCGGTCCTCGACGAAGCAGCACCCACAGTTCGAGTGGCCCGCGCGTCGTTTGTCTCGTGCATCCGAGCATCGGTCGAAGGGTTGGGATTGCCAACAGAGGTCGGGGTGGAGTCCGATCCCAGCGGTGCTGGGCACCGCCACCACGACAAGGTTGCATTGCCGGACGGCCCAACGATCTGGGCTGCCTCGTTCCCGACGGACGGCTACGAGCGGGAACGGCCACCTGACTTCGGTCTCTACCTCGACGCTCGGTGGCAGCCGCCGTGGCCGCATGCTCATCTCGACTGGCCCGACTTCGGGCTCCCCACGGACACCGAAGAGCTCGTCGTCGCCCTCAGGGAACTCTTGAGCCGGGCAAGAGGTGGGTTGATGGTGGAGGTCGGATGCCTGGGCGGGCATGGTCGGACCGGCACAGCTCTTGCGTGCCTTGCCGTTCTTTGCGGCCTGTCAGGAGATCCGGTCGATTGGATTCGTACCACCTATTGCCAACATGCGGTGGAGACGGATGAGCAGGCCGAGTTCGTCCGGCAGTTCAACGGCTGACAGATCGGCTCGGCCGAGCAACGATGCCGGGCATGGGGGAGCGGGCGCCTACTAGCGTCGCCGGGGCGTAGTCCGAGGACATCCAACATGGGGGAACCAGCGATGTATGCCAGCCTGATTGAAGTGAAGTTGAAACCGGGTTCGTCCGAGGAAGTGACCGAGCTGCTCGGTGCTATGCGATCTGGGCTAGAGGCGATCGACGGGCTACGCCAGTTGATCGTCGTGGACAAGGGTGACGACACCTTCTCAGAAGTCGTGATCTATGAGACAGAGTCCCAATGGGAGTCAGCGAGACCACAAGTCCAGCAACTCATGATGCCGTTGATCGAGTTTCTGGCCGATATGCCTCAAACCGTCGGCGGGACGGTCGTGATGAACGACAACTTCGGCTAATCCGGCACCCAGCAACCGACACCTTTGGAAGCGCCCGGCAGCAATACGACAATCGTGCGCGCATGTTCACTCCCAGCTGGAGCCGCTGCCCTCGTGCGGTGAAACGATCGACGCTTCGGCGGCCGCACTATCACTGGCGTGAGAGCCCTTCCTGCCATGCCTGGGGAGGGTCGTCCACTCAACCATCTTCGCACAGGACACCCGTTCGGTAGCGGCTGGCTACGGTTCTCGGTCGTCGCCCATCGCCAGTTCGGCAATGATCTGTCGGTATCGAATCTCGTCCGCTGACCTGACCACGGTCACTCTCGCCCGGTCTGCGATCACGTCCGAGAGGGTAGTCACGCCTCGCCGTTCGGTACTGACGACGATCGAACCCTCAGCCGTCGAGGTGGAGAGGGTGGGGTCGAGGGCGATCGCCATGGCGAGCCCGTCGGCGAGGTCGTAGCCGTCGACTCCGACCGATGCAGAGAACTCTCGGAGCTGGTTGGTGGTCTCGATCATGAACGTACCGAACGGGGACGGTCGAGCCACGATCGTTTCGTGGAGCTGTCTCGAGATTAGCGATGAGGTTCGGCATGCTTCCCAGCCGACAACGGTGACGGCACAGGGGTTGTCGAACATGACGGCGGCAGCTTCGGGGTCGGCCCAGGTGTTGAACTCAGCCTCGTCGGTGATGTTGCCGACGCCGTCGGTAGCGGTGCCCATGATGACGATCCGATGGAATCGGGACAGGCACTCCGGATCGATGGCGATCGCATGTGCCAGATTCGTCAGCGGACCGAGTGCGACGAGGGTTGCGGCTGCTCCGTCCAGGTCCGCAGCTAGTTGCACAAGAGCTTCAGCTGCGCCGCATACGTCAGCGGTGCCGACGGGGGTGGGCAGCTCCCGGTCGCCGGTTCCTCGTGGCCCAAGAATGTGTTGAGAAGTCTCCAAGTCACGCTGGAGCGGTGCTTCTGCTCCTTGGTGAACGGGAATGCCGGGTGAGCCAGCGAAGTCAAGCGTTGCCAGAACGTTGGCCGTCGCAATGTTGACGGGAACCGCTCCGGCCACCGTGGTCACGGCGCAGAGATCGGCGTGCTCAGCGGCGAGGCACATCTGTAAAGCGATCAGATCATCGCAGGCCCCGTCGGTGTCGATCACAAACGGCGTCTTGCCAACATGCGGAGTCCGGCTCACGCCGATGTGTACTCGATGCAGAACGGGTGCCCCGCAGGGTCGGCGTAGACACGAAACGGTGGACTCGCTTCTGGATGCTCCGCAAGCTTGCGCCCGCCGTGGGCGAGGACGATGTTCTCGGACTTCTCGATGTCATCGACCTCAATATCTAGATGTACCTGCTGTGGTCGCGACGGGTCGGCCAGGTCACATGGTTGATGTTCAACGTTGCGTTGCACCGAGATGTTGACGTCGCCTGAGAGCGATATCCAACTCTCGGATTGAAATGTCGGATGGACTTCAAGAAGGGCTGCCCAGAACTCGGCGACCAGCTCGATGTCTTGTGCATCGAGGACGATCTGTCGAATGCGTGGTGCCGCGGCCACGGTTCAGTCGAGCTCTTCTGAAAGCGCTAGCAGTGAGTCGATGGTCACCGGCGCGATGAGGTTGCGGTCGTCGTCGAGTATTTCGAACATCCGGCCGGATGGCTCGAACATCGCAAACAGGACAAGCGAGCCGTCGGGGCCGCCGCGCTCCATATGCAGATCGCCGCCGGGGCTGATTCGGTAGTCACCGGCCGGTCGAACGTCGTGCGCGACCTCTTGGCCGTTCTCATCGAGGTCGATGACGTGGTGTTCGCCTTCGAGGACGAGCGTGGTCGTGGCCCCGATGTGGCGATGGAAGTGGCAGTAGGAGTTCGGGGCCCAGCGGATGAGCAGGTCCAATCGCCCGATGTCCTGCTGGCAGCCGAGCACGGCGAAGTCATAGTCGATCGGGTAGCCGAACCGCTGGTCGGGCGGATTGGGCACCCACCGGAGTTCGTTGATGTCTACGCCGGCAAGGAGGTTCACTGCTGTCATTGTCTGACTCCCGCGGGGCTTACGGTTTACGGCCGACGAACGCGATCAGGCGGTCCTGGGCGCTGGCATCGTCGGCAACCTCGACCGCAGGGCCGAACATCCTGTCGCTGCGCAGCATTTCTTCCGGCAGTCGTTGCAGCCCCATTAGCGTCGACTCGGCGGCCGCCTCGGGCAGGGTGGCGTCAGCCCCGATGGAACGGGCGAGGTCCCAGGAGTGCACGAGTAGGTCGGCGGTGATCAGCCCGGCGACAGCAGGCTTTGGGGTGTCGCCAAGAGCGGCGGCGGTGCCTTCCAGATTTGACGGGTCGGCCAGCGCGCCGGCCAGAGCGGGCTTGAGGCTTGCCCAGTCGGCGT
>CAZSTV010000247.1:0-818 GCA_964609665.1 uncultured Acidimicrobiaceae bacterium | reverse complement strand
GGACCAACGTCTGCGCCGAAGACCTCGCCGCCTCGGCCCTGCCAGTGCATCGCGTGGTCGACCAGTTCACGCACGGTCCACCCGTCGCACGGCGTTTCCTTTGCCCAGTCGTCGTCGCCGATCTGGCTCATGACTTCATCCCATTTGTCTGCGGCCGATGCCCAGACGTCACCAATACCATTCATGACTCACTCCCTCTGTGTGTGCGCAAAGCCATTCGGATTTTCGCACATCGAGGTGCAAGACATGTACTCCTTGAGGAGCGATCGAGTGCAGCGCGGATTTCGAGCGTAGTGTTCGTGTCAGTTCACTAGTGTTGCCGGCATGGGGAACATCGAGGTTCGATTGCTGAGTCCCTCCGACATCGAGCTGCTACATCAGATCGATCGGACCGAGCAGCTGGAGGTCGAGTATCGGGTTGAGAACGGGACGCTCGTTTCCTGTGATTCAACACTTGAGGTTCCACCGTGGGACACGACGGGCTCAGGCGACCACAGCGTGCGCCAACTCGTAGCGTTCTGCGAACCGCACATCGACAAAGGGGCTCAGCTCATCGGAGCGTTTCGTGCTGGAATGATCATGGGCATGGCCCTTGTCGAGTCGACACTGCGACCTGGGGTCGGGTGGCTGGCATTGTTGCATGTCTCGAATGGACAAAGGCGAGGCGGGGTAGGTCAGGCACTTTGGCAGGCCGGCGTTTCGATCGTCGAGGACTCGGGTGGCGAAACGATCTACGTATCAGCCACCCCGACCGGATCCGCTGTCCAGTTCTACCTAAAGCAGGGATGCAGGCTCGCTGCAACGGAGGAGATCATCCC
>CAZSTV010000246.1:0-8646 GCA_964609665.1 uncultured Acidimicrobiaceae bacterium | reverse complement strand
GACGTGGGCCGGGTAGGATTCGAACCTACGTAGGCGTAACCGGCGGATTTACAGTCCGCTCCCTTTGGCCACTCGGGCACCGACCCAGAGGCTTTGAGGGTATCGGAAATGTCGGCTGACGGGTCACCAATTTCTGCGAAGCAGCGCAGATCTTGTATCAGATGCACCCCCTCGAGACTCTCCACTACAGGGGCAGCGCCACGCGGCCCTCACCCGGCGGCACTCCTCCGGGTTCGGCTCGACTTCTCGGGACACACCACATGTCACATGCGCCTCTGGACACCAGCACGTGGGACGGCGAAGACGCCGTCATTCTCCCCCTCCGGCCCGCGGCGCCAGACACCTGCTCCGCCCGCTTCGCCATCGACCTCCTCGGCAGCTTCGAGCTGCAAGACCGCACAACGCTGGTCACGCTTCCGGCGGCGGCCCAGCGCTTGGTCGCGCTGCTCGCCATAGAGCGCCGCCCTCTCACCCGAGCCCATGTTGCCGGCTTCCTTTGGCCAGACAAGACCGACACCCGTGCAACGGCCAACCTCCGCTCCACCCTGTGGCGGCTCAACAATTGCGTCGACTCGCTGGTCGAGTGCGACGGTGGCCACCTAGCGATTACCGAGGACGTCGCCGTCGACATCGATCTCCTCGTGCTCGACCACCAGCCCGCCGCCGACGCGCCGCTGCTCTCCACCACCACCGCAGCCATGCTGGCCCACCCGCCAACGAACGCCGAACTGCTGGCCGACTGGGATGACGACTGGGTCGCCGTGGAACGAGAACGCATCCGCCAACAAACGCTCCGGGCGCTCGAAAATGCGGCGTTGGAGCTACGAGAACTTGGTTTCTACTCCGAGGCCATCGAGGCGGGCACCACCGCGGTTCGCCTAGCGCCGCTGCGAGAATCCGCTCACCGGTCGGTCATCGAGGTTCACCTGGCCGAGGGCAACTACGCCGAAGCGGTCCGCCAGTACGACGCATTCCGGGCCCTGCTCTTTGACGCCTTCGGTGTGGAACCCTCGCCTAACCTCACCGAGCTGTTCCAACACCTGACCGTCGACAAACAAGGCCGTCGATAGATGACGGGTCGTTGATAGATGACGGGCCGTGAAGGCAGTAGCCTTTTGTGATGGCCAGCTTTGACGTTGTTTCCGAAGTCGACATGCAAGAGGTCCGCAACGCGGTGGACCAGACCAGCCGTGAGGTTGGCAACCGCTATGACTTCAAGGACACCAACTCCACCATCGACCTCAACGAGAAGGACATGTTGATCGAGCTGGAGTCGGCGTCTCAAGACCGCATGATGGCGTTCCGTCAGGTCTTCGAGGAGAAGCTGATCAAACGAAAGATCTCGCTGAAAGCCGTCGACTTCGGTGACCCCGAAGATGCAGCTGGCGGTCGCTCCCGGGTCAAGGTGTCGCTCAAGGCCGGCGTGTCATCGGAGATGGCGAAGAAGATCAACACCCACATCAAAGACATGAAGCTCAAGGGTGTGCAAAGCCAAACCCAGGGCGAACAGGTCCGGGTGTCCGCCAAGAAGCGTGATGCGCTCCAGGACGTGATCGCCTCACTCAAGGAAGCCGACTTCGACCTGCCGCTGCAGTTCGAGAACTTCCGCGACTAAGGGTCCTGGCGCTCGGCGCGGCCCATCACCAACTCAATAATTCGCAGCGGCCGTCCCGGTCGTCGTTTACGCTGACCCCTGCCCGGGATGGAATGCCCGGCACGGCGGTATTCCGTCGAGCCGTCGGCGGTCGCACCCGGGCACTGGCGAGCGCTATGCGCGTGAGGTTCAAATCCTCTTCCTAAACGATTGGTGGTTTCGGTTGGCAGCCCCTCGGGGCAGTTGACCAAAGGCTCTGCGAGCTTCGGGCTCCCGCCGGCGGCAACGTCGACCGAGCCACCGATCTCAACTATCAACCCGACACCAAACCGAACACAACACTCCGACCAACCCACACGCCTCGAAGGGAGGCACCAAACATGATGCGACGCCACGACATGCAAAACTACGCTCCGACCCGACGGACCAAGGGACTCAGGTCCTTTCGGCCAGAGAAGGTCACCATCGACGAGACCGTTCACGCGGTCCTCATCACCGACGGGCGAATCGAACGGGTACTCGACACCGGCGTCGCAACGATCCGGCCACGACGGGACCGGTTGGTGCAGCTCTCGGCGGTGAACCAGCTTCTCATCATCGCCGGACAGGAGATGTTGACCGCTGACGGCGCCGGCATTCGAGCAACCCTTGCAGCAACGGTGCGGGTGGTCGACCCTGTGCTGGTCGTCCGCCAGGACGGTTGGCGAGATGCGTTCTACCTCCAGGCCCAGCTTGCGATGCGGAACCTCGTTGCCGGCCAGGAGTTGGAGCAGCTGCTCGCCGGTCGGGGCCAGCTCGACGTTGACCTCAACCTGGCACTCGCGCCAAAGGCGGGCCCCCTCGGGATCGAATTGGCCGACATTGCGGTCCGGGACCTCGTTGTCCCCGGCGAGCTGAAGCGAGCGGTGGCCGACGTGGTCGCTGCTCGACTCAGCGGCCAGGCCGCACTCGAGCGTGCACGAGGTGAGACGGCTGCGTTGCGGAGCCTCACCAACGCCGCTCGAGCAGCGGCCGACAACCCGGCCCTGCTACAGCTTCGGTTGATCCAGCAGATGGAGCAGAGCACCGGCAACACCTACGTGCTCGGCACCGCACCGCTGCTGAATCCCTGATCCGCTACCCGGAAACGGAACCGCCCGGTCGCTTTGCGGCCGGGCGGTTTCGCGTGTTCAGGTGCTCAGGGTTTGGGTGCTCGACACCCTGTACCTAGTCTTCGTCTTCGTTGCCCGCCGCTCGCTCGGCGATCTCGGCCACAACCCCGGGGTCAGCCAAGGTGGTGGTATCGCCAAGCTGGCGACCGTCGGCAACATCTCGAAGGAGACGACGCATGATCTTGCCGGAGCGGGTCTTCGGCAGGTCGGGCACGATGATCACCGCTTTCGGCCTTGCGATCTTGCCGAGCTTCACGCCGACGTGCTCCCGAATCTCGTCACCGAGTTCCTGAGACGGCTCGTTGCCACCCCGAAGAATCACGTAGCCGACAATGGCCTGACCGGTGACATCGTCGTTGGCGCCGACCACGGCAGCCTCGGCCACCGCCGGGTGGTCAACCAGGGCCGACTCAACCTCGGTGGTACTGATGCGGTGACCGGAGACGTTCATGACATCGTCCACCCGGCCGAGCAGCCACAGGTAGCCGTCGTCATCAAGCTTCGCTCCGTCGCCTGCGAAGTACCGGCCTTCATAGGTTGACCAGTAGGTCTCGCGGTAACGCTCATCGTCACCCCAGATGCCGCGCAGCATCGACGGCCACGGGTGGGTGATGGTCAGGTAGCCGCCGCCGTTGGTCACGACGTTGCCGTCATCATCGACCAGCTCGGTGAACACACCGGGGATCGGGTGGCAGGCAGATCCCGGCTTGGTGGTGGTAACGCCGGGCAGCGGGGTGATCATGTTGCCACCGGTCTCGGTCTGCCACCAGGTGTCCACGATCGGTCGAGCGTTGCCGCCGATGTGTTCGTGGTACCACATCCACGCCTCGGGGTTGATTGGCTCGCCAACGGTGCCAAGCACCCGAAGCGTAGACAGGTCATGCTTCGCCGGTTCCTGAGCGCCCCACTTGATGAACATGCGGATGGCAGTCGGGGCGGTGTAGAGCTGGGTGACGCCGTAGCGTTCCACGATGTCCCACAGCCGGTCCTGAGCCGGGGTGTCCGGTGTTCCCTCGTACATGACAGACGTGACGCCATTGGCCAGCGGCCCGTACACGATGTAGCTGTGCCCGGTCACCCAGCCGATGTCTGCGGCGCACCAGTAAATGTCGGTTTCGGGCTTGATGTCGAACACGTACTTGTGGGTGAACGCCACCTGGGTCAGATACCCGCCGGTGGTGTGCATGATGCCCTTGGGCTTGGCGGTGGTGCCGGAGGTGTAGAGGATGTACAGCAGCTGCTCGGCATCCATCGGCTCGGCCGGGCACTGGTCGGAAGCGTCGGCCATCAGCTCATGCCACCACAGGTCTCGACCGTCAACCATCGGTGGGTTGAGGTCACACCGGTTGGCAACGATGACCTTTTCAACGCTTGGCGCACCGATCTCCAACGCTGCGTCAACCGTGGCCTTGAGCGGGGCGGCCGCACCCTTGCGATAGCCGCCGTCGGCGGTGATGATGACCCGGGCCTCGGCGTCATCGCAGCGGTCGACGATGGCGTCTGCTGAGAAGCCACCGAAGATCACCGAGTGGGCAACGCCAATCCTGGCGCAAGCCAACATGGCGATTGGCAGTTCGAGGATCATGGGCATGTAGATGGCGACCCGGTCGCCCTTGTTCAGCCCCTGGGCCTTGAGCACGTTGGCGAACTTGCAGACCTCGGCCAACAGCTCGCTGTAGGTCAGGGTGATCTTGTCGCCGGGCTCACCCTCCCAGTGATACGCAATCTTGTCGCCGAGGCCCGCTTCGACGTGGCGATCCAGGCAGTTGGCGGTGATGTTCAACTCACCGCCGATGAACCACTTCGCGTACGGCAACTCCCATTCGAGCGTAGTGTCAAAGTCCTTCGACCACGTCACAAGCTCGCGGGCCTGGCGAGCCCAGAAGGCCTCGTAGTCGGCATTGGCCTCGTCGTACAGGGAGCGATCGTTGGTGTTCGCCTGAGCCGCGAACTCCGATGGCGGGGCGAACCGCCGGTCCTCTACCTCATAGACACCAATGGTTTCCGACATCCGAAGAACTCCTTGAAGTACGGGCGTTGTGTGCGCGGGAAGCTGTTGCGATCCTAGTGTCCGTCAGCGCGGTTCGGCCATTGAGACGGGCCGGCCGGGTTACGGCAACGAGGTGTAGACCGAGCGCAGTCCGGCGACCACGAGGTCGAGCCCGCCGGCGAACACCTCGTCGCTGGACAACATCGACTGCTGCTCCAGGAACTTGCGATGTCGGGGCTCCCCAACGTTGTTGGCATCGAAGTCAATGTGGCCCTGTTTGAATGCGGAGACACCAAGTTCATCGGCGGCGTGGCCAATCACAAACGACACTGCGTAGCGAAACGCGATGGCCGACTGGGTCGGCGAGAGCCCGGCGGCGGCAAACCGGTTGTAGGCCCACAGCAACACGTCGAGCGAGGTACCCGTCATTGCAGGACGCGACGAGAAGAGTTCAAGCGCCGCTTGATGCCTCAGCAGCACGTCTCGGAAGGCTGTCAGACCTTCTCGCAGCGCAACTTCCCAACTGACATCGTCGGAGTCAATCGGCAGGTCGATTTCCCGGTAGAGGTTGTCGAGTATCGCGTCGAGCAGGTCATCTTTACTGTCGACGTAGTGATACAGCGACATCGCCTCGACGCCGAGTTCCGCGCCGAGCTTGCGCATGGACAGCCCTTCAAGACCGATCTCGTCGGTGAGATTCAGCGCGGTTTGCGCAATCAACTCCCGACTCAACGTCTGGCGCTCGGCGGTGGTCATCAGAATTAGGTTACTAGGAATCCGGTTGTGTCGTTTATTGCGTCATCCACCCAGCTTGCGGTCCACCAGTTTCCGAGGCCGTCCGGATCGAGTAATGCTTCGGACTCCGAGACGCGAGAACGCATCCGAATGGCGGTCAGATCGGGGCGAGATGCGTGCTCGCGCCAGTACTCACGTCCCTCCTCAACCAGCTCATCGATTCCCCACCGCCGCAGAAAGTCGGCCTGATGCTCCAGGGTGTCCGGCGTCGGTAACTGGTCCCACGCAATGTCGGTGGTGATATCGCACGAACCGGGGGCGACGTACGGGTCGCTCCCCCGCTGATGGTTGCGATAGGTCCGCAGCCACCCGCCGCGAGCGGCGAGCTCACCGGTGGTTGCCGTGCCGTAGTCGAACAGGCAGACCACCGCCGGGCTGCGTTCGAGCACCGAGGTCACCCACTGGTTGGCGGCGTCCAGTTGCGGCACCCGGGTGCCGGCTCCCACTCTGCGGACACCCTCAACCGGTACGACCGACTCGGCCGGTGGGTCGCCGGTGACGAATACCTCTGCGGTACCGTCGGCGTCTCCCACCAATACCCGGAACGGCAGGTTGTCGAGCAGCTCGTTGGCGATCACGACCGAGCCGGACAGGTCATCGGACAGCTCGCCTATGTCGGCTCCCGGCGACGCCACCGTGTCAACCCCGATCAGGTTCCACGGCCGGTCCGGTCGAGCGGAACGGATGGCCTTGAACAGGGTGCCGGGCCCACAACCGACGTCGTAGACCGTGAACGGCTCCGGCTGACCGAGCGCGTCCCACCAGCCGTCGATGGCGTTGGCCAGCACCGCCCCGAACAGCGGTCCGACTTCCGGGCTGGTGATGAAGTCGCCGCGGCTGCGACCGGCAATACCGCTGGTCGCGTAGAACCCGTCGGGGCCATACAGGCAGCGGGCCATGTACCGATCGAAGCGCTCGGGCTCACCGGTGGTCATGACAGCTAGGTGGCCCTGGCGCTCACGTGTGCCGCAGGCAAACTCGCATAGCGAGCATTAGGGAGTGGCAAGTTCGACGAAGTCGGTGATCTGCGGAACGCCGAGCGCCAAACCACTGATCATGGTCAAGATCAGCGTGATGGCAATGGCAGCGACGAGCGTCGGCGGAACCCGGACCGGTGAATGATCACCATCGGGCGCCGGCAGGAACCACATCTGCTTCGCGATGTTCAGGTAGTAGAACGCAGCGATCACCGAGTTCACCGCAGCGACGATGGCGAGCATGATGCCCCAGAACGTCCCCGGCTCGAGGAGCGCATTGAAGATCTGGAACTTGGCCCACCAGCCGCCCATCGGCGGGATGCCGGTGAGCGAGAACAGGAAGGCGGTCATTGCAGCGGTGAGACCGGGGGCGTAGCGGAACATGCCGCCGAAGCTCGAAATCTCGCCGGACCGGGTCTTGCGGGCCGCAACGATGACAACGGCAAACGCACCGAGGTTCATGGCGGCGTAGATCAAGAGGTAGGTCACGATGGAGGATTGCACCGAGGCAGGCACGTCGCCGTACACAGCGAGCGGCGCCATCATGTAGCCCGCCTGAGCAATACCGGAATAGGCCAGCATGCGGACGATGTTGGTCTGGCGCATGGCGATGAGGTTGCCGATGGTCATCGTCGCTGCGGACAGGCCCCACATGAGAGGCTGGACCACATCGGAGACGGCCGGGAGGCCAAACAGGATGATGGCCATGAGACCGACAAAGCCAGCAGACTTCGAGGCGACCGCCAAGAACGCGGTAAGCGGTGTCGGTGCTCCTTCGTAGGTGTCCGGCGCCCATGCGTGGAACGGCACGGCGGAGACCTTGAACGCAAAGCCGATGACGGTGAACAAGGCGCCGAGCACGATGAACGGGCTTGAAGCGTCGCCAAACTCGTTGTTTGCCAGCTTCTCGCCGATGACCGACAGCCGGGTATCGGCGGCGGCGCCGTAGAGCAGGGACATGCCGTAGAGCATGATGCCCGAGGCGAACACGCCCATCAGCATGTACTTCAAACCGGCTTCGTTGGACTTGAGGTCCCGCTTACGCCAGGCGGCCATCAGGTAGGCCGGGATGGACACCAGTTCCAGTGCGATGAAGATGGACACCAGGTCACGAGCCGAGGTCATGACCAACATGCCGAGCACCGAGGCCGACACCAGCTGGTAGTACTCGCTGTCGTAGTAGTCACCCTCCGCCATGTAGTTGGTACTGATCAGCACCACCACATAGGCCGAGATCAGGAACAGGCCCTTGAGGACCAGTGCGTAGTGATCGACGACGTAAGCGCCGTCAAACAAGACTCGCGGCAGATCTTCGCCCTGGTCCCAGAGGGTCAGGACCGGGATCATTGCAAGCAGGAACCCAATGCCGGTCAGACCCGGCATGAACCGACGCGACCGTTCCAGGAAGACGAGATCGATGATCGTGACAAGTGCTCCCCAAGCAAGCACCACCAGCTCGGGGGCAAAGGCATGCCAGTCGATCGTCGGTCTATTGAATTCGATGACCTCTTGGGCCAGAACGGAGAGCATCGGGGCCGCCTACTTCGCTAGGGCCTGGACTACATCGCCGATGAGCGATGCCGAATCATTGGTGACATCAAAGATGAGGCTGGGAACGAAGCCGAGCACCACGATGAGGATCAGCATGGGGACCCAGGCCACCCACTCGGTAAAGACCATGTCGTGGATGTGCGGGTCGTCCTCGAACTCTTCGGACGGGGTGCCGAAGGCCGTGCGCTGCAGCAGCCACAGGAGATAGCCGGCAGCGAGTACGGTGCCGATGGCGGCAATGACCATGTAGACCCGGAACAGCGTGTCCGACAGGCCGGGGGCGGGGTCATAGGAAGCCAGGATGGCCGGGAACTCGCCCCAGAACCCGGCGAGGCCGGGCAGACCGAGCGATGCCATGGTGGTTATACCAAGGATCCAGCCCATCTTCGGAGCCTGAACCAGCAGACCGCCAAGACGCTTGATCTCGAGGGTGTGGTAGCGCTCCTTGACCGAACCGGCGATGAAGAACAGCATGCCGGTGATCAGGCCGTGAGCGACCATACCGAAGATGGCGGCGTTGATGCCGAAGTCGGTAAGGGTGGCGATGCCGAGCATCACGTAACCCATGTGGGCCACCGAGGAGAAGGC
>CAZSTV010000245.1:0-8647 GCA_964609665.1 uncultured Acidimicrobiaceae bacterium | reverse complement strand
CGCGCGTCGTCACGCTCGGACGTTGGCAGCGGGTGCAATGTGGCTGACCGCAGTCGCTGTGGTGGTCATCACTCTCGTCGCTGGATCACTTGGCACCGCATCGGTGGTCGCTGCCGCAGGGAGCGACCGGCCAACGGTGGTGGTCAATGGTCGAGGCTGGGGCCACGGCCGAGGTATGAGTCAGTACGGGGCACAGGGCTACGCCACGGACTTTGGCTGGTCATCGGCTCAGATACTCGACCACTACTACGGCGGGACCACCGCCGGTCAGGCCCCCTCACCGGGGATAGTCGACCCGGCCCGCGTCAGGGTTGACCTTGTTGCCATGAGAGGTAGATCGACCACGGTCAGCCTGGACAGCGGCACGCTGCACTTGATGGCCAGTGACGGCTCCACGCTCCGTCGGGTCACTGGCGCCGTCCGGTTGACAACGTCGGGCGGGACCATGTCGGTAGAGGTCGCAAGTAGCTGTGACGGACCGTGGAGCACCGATGTGAGCATCGACCGCAGCCTGGTTCGTATCGCCGCCGAAACCACAGCCACCGATCAGTCCGGTCTGCTGCAGGCCTGTGGTGCCTCGTACCGAACGTGGTACGCGGGCGAGCTGTGGGCCACCAGCACCGGTGGCAGCCAGCGAACCATCAACCTGGTGTCCATCGAGGACTACCTCCGAGGGGTTGTGCCGAACGAGATGCCCGCCAGTTGGGACTCGGCAGCGCTCGAGGTCCAAGCCGTGGCCGCCCGCTCCTACGCGCTGGCGGGCGACACCCGCTGGTCCGGCTACGCCGACACCTGCGACACCACAACCTGCCAGGTGTACGACGGTCGGTTCACCACGCGAGGTTCCGGCTTGCGGTCTGCGACCCACACAAGGACCGACGCAGCGATTGCTGCCACCGCTGGCCTTGTCCGACTGACCGGTAGCGGGGCGGTGGCCAGAACAGAGTTCTCCTCAAGCACCGGTGGCTATACCGCCGGCGGCGACTTCCCCGCTGTAGTCGACGAAGGCGACGCCGTATCGATCAACCCGAACCACGAGTGGCAGACCACCGTTGAGCTGCAGGGCGTCGAGGACGAGGCCGGCCTTGGTGCGCTTCGAGGAATCTCGGTCAGCGAGAGCAACGGGCTCGGCGTCGCAGGTGGTCGGGCCATCACGGTGACCTATGTCTTTGAGAACGGTACGCAGTCGGTCGACGGCAACTCCTTCAGGAGGCGCTTTGGTCTGAAGTCCGACTGGTTCTCGTTCGGCTCGTTTGCCCGCGGCGGTGTTGTGCTGTCCGACGTGGATGACGCGTCGATCGACGCCTACGTTGACCGGGCGTTCCAGCGCCTCCAAGGTCGCGCTCCAACCGCGGAGGAGAAATCACAGTGGCGCTCCGACATCCGCAGCGGCACCCGGTTGACCCTGTCGGAGACGCTGGTTCGCAGCGACTACTTTGCCGGGGTACTCGTCGACGATCTTTACGTTGCCGCCCTCGGCAGGTCTGCCGATGGCGATGGCCGGGGGTACTGGGTTTCCACGATGGCCGACGGTCTGAAATACGAGCACATGGGCACCCTGTTCTACGGCTCGCCGGAGTATGTGAAGCGAGCCGGAAACACAAACGACGCCTTCGTCACGTCGCTGTACCTGAACATCCTTGGCCGCCAGCCGGACGACGACGGCAAGGCCTATTGGGTTGGATTGTTGGACGCCAGCCAGGCCGCCCCTGCCGATGTGGCAAACGCGTTCTACCGCTCGGTTGAGTCACGACGAGACCGGGCCAGAGCGCTGCATCTTCGGGTGATGGATGCCGAGCCGAGCACCGCGGCGGTTGAGACCTACGCCGAGCGCCTGCTCCTCATCGACGATTTGGCGGTCGCAGCGGAACTGGCGGCCAGCCCCGAATTCACCGAAGGAGCCGGCTGATGGCGTACCGAGACCGACCCAATTGGGGTGTAGAACATGCCCCTGGAGGAGTGCACCGATGACTGTTGACACCACCTCGTCAATTTTCGTGGCAGGCCATCGTGGCCTTGTCGGCTCAGCGATCTGTCGGGAGCTGAAGGCGCGGGGATACACCAACGTGCTGACCGCAACCCGGGCGGAGTTGGACCTGCGGGATCAGTCGGCGGTGAACCGGTGGTTTGATCGCAAGCGGCCGGAGTACGTCTATCTGGTGGCTGGCACGGTTGGCGGCATCATGGCCAACTCGACCCGTCAGGCCGAGTTTCTCTACGACAACATGATGATCCACGCGACCGTCATTGAAGCAGCCCGCCAGTTTGAGTCGACCAAGCTGCTGTACCTCGGTAGCGCCTGTGTCTATCCCCGCCTCAGCGAACAGCCCATCCGTGAGAGCGAGCTGATGACCGGTCCGCTTGAACCGACGAACGAGGGCTACGCGCTGGCCAAAATCGCCGGAATTCGGCTCTGTGACTTCTATCGCGAGCAGCACGGCTGCAACTTCATCACCGCCATGCCAACCAATCTGTACGGCCCAAACGACAACTTCGATCTGCGGTCCAGCCACGTGCTCCCCGCTCTCATGCGGAAGTTCCACGAGGCCAAACTCGCCGGTGATGCCGGGGTGGAAATCTGGGGCAGCGGCACCGCTCGCCGGGAGTTCCTCCACGTGGATGACCTGGCAAGTGGCTGCCTGTATTTGATGGACCACTACGACAGCGGCGGGCACATCAACATCGGTACCGGAATCGATCATTCGATCGGTGACCTGGCGGCGATGATCCGCGACGTCGTCCATCCCGACGCCGACATGATCTTCGACACCTCAAAGCCCGATGGCATGCCGCGCCGAGTACTCGACGTCACCAAGATGAACGAACTGGGCTGGCAGGCCGAGATCGCCCTCGCCGACGGCATTGCCGACACTTACCGGTGGTATCGCTCCGCCCTGATTGACCTTGAAGATTCGCCCCAGCTGAGCGACGTTCGCTGACGTCGCCGAACATAGGACCCGCCATCCATGACAACCAACACTGAGGAACCCGAGATCGGCCACCCAGGCTCCGGTATCGGTATCGGAGCACCCCGTCTCAACGCCGAACCGATCCGGTCTGACACGATCGCGTTCATCCCGCCTCGTTTCGGACAGGGTGTTATCGGTGGGGCCGAGGCGGTGCTCGCCGATGTCGCAGTCGGCCTGGCCAAAAGGGGCCACAACGTCGAGATCCTGACCACCTGTGCCAAGGACCACTTCACCTGGGCCAACGCGTTCCGGCCCGGCGTGACCGCTCTGTCGGTCACCGCTGATGATGGTGCTGTCATGCCCGAGATAATCGTGCGCCGGTTCGAGGTGGAGATGGACAGCCCCGGTACGTTCCGAGACCGCATCGGCAACCGGATCCTGGCGGGCGATGGCATCACCATCCAGGACCAGCAACGCTGGATGAACGACAGCCTCCGCTGTAGCGGCCTGTGGGATCACGTGTTCAACCGGGGTCAGCGCTACCGAGCCATGGTTTTCGCTCCCTACATGTTCTGGACAACCTTCGCGGTGAGCCAGATTCATCCCGAGCGGTCGATCATCATGCCATGCCTCCACGATGAGCCGCCGGCCTACCTCGACCTCTTCTCCTCGATGATCGAGGGCGCCCACGGGGTGTGGCTGCTGACCGAACCGGAACGTGACCTTGCGGCACGGCTGTACAACCTTCCGGAACGACAGACCATTGTCGGAGCGTCGGTCGACATCCCCGACTCGTATGACCCGGAGGCCTTTCGAGCCGAGTACGGCATCGATCAGCCGTACGTCTACTTCGGCGGTCGGCGGGAGTGGGGCAAGGGGTGGGATGACCTGCTGCTCGGGTTCGCCCGGTACCTCCGCAGGCGACACCCGGCGCCTGGTCTCAGCCTTGTTACCTCCGGCGTTGGCGACGTCACCGGCCCACCGGGCACCGACGGTCACATCATCGATGTTGGTCTGCTGTCGGATCGTCAGCGCGACAACGCGATGGCTGGCGCCGCGGCGTACCTGCAGCCGAGCGCCATGGAGTCGTTCTCCAGGACCGTGCTTGAAGCACTCCTGGCGGCCACGCCGGTCATCGCGAACGGTGCCAGCGACGTGGTGTCATGGCATCTCGCGAACTCGGGCGGCGGGCTCACCTATAGCGGTGAGGCCGAACTGGTGCAGTGCTTGAACTTCATCACCGACGAGCCGGAGGCAGCCGCAGCGCTCGCCAAGAACGGCCCGGCCTATGTCGAGAGCCGGTATCGGTTGGCCAGGGTCCTCGACCGAATGGAGCGGTCGCTCGACCAGTGGCTACCGGCGATGACGCCGAAGGCGGTTGGCGTATGAAGACGCTTATGGTCACCCCGTTCGCTCCCTATCGAGACGGCATTGCCACCTATGCCATGCAGGAGCTGCGACGGCTGCGTCAAGAGGGAGAGCAGGTCGATGTCCTGTCTCCGGTTCCCTCGGCCGCTCGTTGGCACCTACGCCTTGGCGGTCCGACGGGCATGGCTCAGCTCGGTCGCAAAGTCGCAGACTATGAGCGGACCGTCATCCAGTTTGGCCCGGAGCTGCTGTTCGGAGCGTGCCGCTCGGCCGGTCATAGGGTGGCGGTGTGGACGGCGCTGGCGGCGATCGCACGGCGAACCGCTCTCGACATCCGTATTCACGAGGTCGAATACGGCCCGCTGGAGCAGAACCCCTTCGAGCGTCGAGCCGCCCGCCTCGCCTTCGACCAGGCCGACCGCGTGACCGTCCATACCGAGGCAGAACGGGAGATGCTTAACGAGATCCTCGGATTCGGCCGCCGTATTGAGATTGTCGAGCATGGCCGCGACATCCAACCCGCTGTCACCCGGACCAAAGGTGAGGCACGGACCGAGCTTGGCCTCGCACTGGATCAGGCGGCATTCGTGGCGATCGGATTCCTCCAACACCACAAGGGTTTCGATCGAGCGGTGGAGGCCATGGCATCGGTTCGTTCGCCCCGGGCCCACCTGCACATCGTTGGCTCCGCTCGGGTGGATCACCCCGACATCACCGGCTACGTCGACGAGCTGACCATGGCGTGTGCCCGCATCACCTCGGCAACCCTGCACCAGCGATTCGTGAGCGACGTGGAATTTGACCTGTGGCTGCAGGCCGCCGACGCCGTTGTGCTGCCGTACCGAGAGATCTGGTCATCGGGAGTCATCGAGCGAGCCCGCCTTTTCGGCACCCCGATCATTGCCTCTGACCTGCCACAACTTCGAGATCAGGCTCCGCAAGACACCACCTTCGTGGCCGACGTCGATGAGCTCACCGCCGCAATGCAAAGTGTGGCTCGGTCGCTTGACCAGAATGCCCACGGGGGCCACAACGGCCATCCGGCATCGTCGGCACCGGACATGGCGACCGTCGACGACGGCGGGTTGGACCTGCGGTCATGGGACATCGACGTCGACAAAGTCGACCGCAACGCGGTGCAAGCTCAGGTGACGTCGAGGGCTCGGGCCGCAGAAATTTCGGCCGTCGGCGAACCCGTCTACCAGCCGAGCGGCCGCCGACCGGTGGACTCGCTGCTCGCCCTGGGGCACTTGCATCGTCCATTGCCACACTCGGCCCGCCCCGGCGTGGCGCCGGTAAAGCGGATGATCGACCGCCTGATCGGCTGGCAGATAGACCCGCTGGCCACCAGGATTGAAGCGCTGCAACGGGCAACGACCGACGCTGTGGCGCAACTCGACCGCCAAAGTGAGACCGTAGCGGCACCCATCGAGCCGCCGTCGATGCCAAAACCGCGAGTTACCAACGGAGCAGACCCGTCATGACAGACGACCAATCGACGCTGGATCCAGGAAGCACGGTGCTGGTCACCGGCGGTCTCGGATTCATCGGTTCGGCGGTGATCCGGCGGCTGATCGCCGAGACCGACCATCGCATCCTCAACCTTGACAAGGTGTCGTACGCATCGACGACTGCCTCGGTCGAGGGCGCCGAGGCGTCGGACCGGTATCGGTTCCTTCGCTGCGACCTTGTGGATGCGGCTGAGCTTGGGGCACTTGTACTTGCCGAGCGACCGGATGCCATCGTTCACCTTGCGGCCGAGACCCACGTCGACCGCTCCATCGACGGTCCTCGGGCATTCCTTGACTCGAACGTTGTCGGCACGTTCAACCTGCTCGAAGCAGCCCGATCCCTCGGGTCGCTGCGACGCTTCGTCCATGTCTCCACCGATGAGGTCTTCGGTTCGCTCGGGGTCGACGATCCCAAGTTCGACGAGGACACCCCCTATGACCCGCGTTCGCCATATTCGGCAACGAAGGCGGCGTCGGACCACCTGGTCAGGGCGTGGGGCGAGACCTACGGGCTCCCAATCTCGGTGACGAACTGCTCGAACAACTACGGCCCCTACCAGTTTCCCGAGAAGCTGATTCCGCTGATGATCATCAAGGCCCGTCGGGGAGAGGCGCTTCCGGTCTATGGGCAGGGCACCAACGTGAGGGATTGGTTGCACGTCGATGATCATGCCGCTGCGCTGCACGCGGTCATGGAGCGAGGGGTCAACGGGCGAACCTATGCGATCGGTGGCGACAGCGAAATGGCAAACCTGGACGTGGTCCGCATGATCTGCGAGCTCGTCGGAGATGCCGGTGACGCTGGTGACGACATCACGGTTGACGGGGTGAGCAGCGCCGGGGGGCCAGGCGGCGATGAGCTCACATCGCGTATCGAGTTCGTTGCCGACCGTCCCGGGCATGACGTGCGGTACGGCGTCGACAGCTCTCGCATCCAACACGAGTTGGAGTGGGCTCCGGCCCGAGCGTTCGCTGAGGGTCTTGCGGAGACCGTCCGGTGGTACATGGAGAACGAGGACTGGTGGGGGCCGCTGCTCGCGGCCGCCGGTGGAGCGCGGCGTGGACTGAAGGAGGTCTCGTAGTGGCAGGTAAAACGGGAAACGGTCAGCGACGGCAAACGCCGCCGATGGTGTTGGGCCATCGAGGTGGTGATCAACTGGCCATCACCGAGGACGGGCCGAACATCCAAGACGGGCCCGGCATCCAAGATCGACCCGGCATCGAGTCCGATGGACGGTATGCGCGGCCGAACGACGAGCCACCGCCCGACCCCCGGGCGATCATCGACGACCTGCGTCGTCGGCTTCGTGTCGAAGAGGAAAAGAGCCTGAACGCCGTTGACGCTGTCTTAGGCGCCCGAGCCGCAGCGGCTCAGGCCAAGGCCGAAGCCCAGGAGACCTTCTACCGGCTGCATGTCCGCGAGACCGAACTGGCACAACTGAAGGAGTTGCTGGTCGGGCCCGACGAGTCTGCCGGGGGCGACAATGTGTCCGACCCGTCGGGTTTGGCGCCATCGAGGGGACTTGGCATGGTTGGGCCAACGGGCCGGGTCGGTGGCTCGACGTCTGCCACCTCCCAGGCCCAGCAGAGCGCACTGCGGTCGCTTCGTACCGCCGGTTCAGCCGTGAAACGGATGCTGGGCGAGTGACCGAACCGGTAACCCCCGAACCGGCAAACCTGGAAGCAGTGACCCCCGAACCGGCGGTGACCCTCGCGCTGATCATCGACGCTTCGAGCATCGATGAGGGCTCCGACTCGCCTCAGCTGCGCCGGACGATTCTGTCGGCCTGCGTCCCAGAGACCGGCAACGAATGGGATGAGGTGCTGGTGGTCGGCGCCGAGCGACTACCAGCTTTTCTGCCGACGGGAATCGGGGAGCTTTCTCCTCGGCCGCTACTGACCGACGTCTGGACCTCGGCCACCGCCGAGCACCTCGTATTCCTGCCCGCTGGATGTGAGCTTGTCAGCGACGCCACCAACAGTCTCCGAGACTTGGTGATCCACAACCGCACGGTCGACGTCGCCTACTTCGATTCGACCGGCTACGACCGGACCGATGGGCAGCTGGTACAACCTTGCCATCGACCGGGCTTCTCGCCGGAACGGCTCCGGGCCCAGATGTACCTGGGACAGATGCTGTTGATACGGCGACAACTCGCGAGGTCGTTTGACCCGACCGGTGAGCTGCTACAGACCCCGATTGCCCACAGCGACGCCAGCCGCCTGACCGCCACCGCTGCCTCGGTCGCTCATCTTCCCCAGGTTCTGTACCGCTTTCCGGTTCCGGATGGTTTGACCGACCCGGAAACCGCAGGGGAGCGCCTCGCAGGTCATCAGCGACGGCTCCAGGAGGAGGGATTCCCAGCCACCGCCATGATCCGGCCTGGCGCCGAGGCAATCATCGACCTGGAACCCCGGCTGTCCGACACCCCGCCTGTGAGCATTGTCATCCCGACCAACGGCGCGTCTCGTCGCATCGACGGTCGGTCGGTCGTGCTGTGCCTGCAGGCGGTCGACAGCATCATCGCCAAAACGTCCTACGTCGACTACGAACTTGTGGTCGTGGTGACCCCGGGTGCGCCGCCGGACCTGGCCGCAGACGTCCTTGCCATCATCGAAGCCCGAACCGGCGCCCGCCAGCCGACCGTTCGGTTTTGTTTAGACGACCGTCCATTTAATTTCTCGAATGCTTGCAACAGGGGAGCGGTAGCAGCGGCGGGCGACGTGCTGGTCTTCCTTAACGACGACACGGTGGTGGAGACCCGCAACTGGTTGGACCGACTGGTCATGTATGCCGTGCGGCCCGACATCGGCGCCGTCGGCGCTCGCCTTCTCTATGGCGATGGCACCATCCAACAT
>CAZSTV010000244.1:0-8665 GCA_964609665.1 uncultured Acidimicrobiaceae bacterium | reverse complement strand
CGAGCGCCCGAACGCGGTCCCGAAAGGCCTCGTCGAGCCGGGGTGCGATCTCGTGCTCGCTGAGACGGTGCACGATCGTGGCCGCCTTGATCAGTGCATTGTCGGAGCGAAACGGCATCGAACCGTGGCCTGGACGGCCCTTCACCCGCAACCGGCGCCACGCCACGCCCTTTTCGCCAATGTTGACACCAACGGTGGGGCGTTCAGGGGAACCGCCGTGGAGGCCTCCGTTCTCGGTCAGGACGTAGTCGGCACGCATGGCGTCTGGCTCGTTGTCGGCGAACCACTGGGCGCCGTGCGCGGAGCCAGCCTCTTCGTCGGCCACGCCGAAATACAAGATGTCTCCGGTGGGTCTAAACCCGGTCGCCGCCAAATGGCGAAATGCGACCGCCATCGATGAGGTGATGTTGAGCATGTCAACCGCACCTCTCCCCCAGACCTCGCCGTCAATCAGTTCGCCGCCGAAAGGGTCTCGCGACCAGCCATCGGGGTTGACAGGAACAACGTCGGTGTGGCCCATCAAACACAAAGACGGTGCGTCCGGATCACTACCTTCGATTCTGGAGACGATGGAGACCCGGCCGGGGGTCGGCTCAAAGCGTTGGACTTCGAGGCCGGCCCCTTCGAGGAATCCGGTGAGCGCATCCGCGTTGCGAACCTCTTGACCGGACTCCGGCGTACCGTCGTTCACGCACTGGTTGCGGATCATCGTCTGCAACAACTCAACCGTCTCATCTACCAGTTTCGGCTCGCTGTGCTCAGACATGGATCGTTGGCCTCCAGGGTCAGTTACTGCTGGCTCGGGTCCAGATGATCCGCTACTTGGATGCGGACTTCAAGTCCACGTTCTACCCATCGTCGCTCATGGGCCGTGCTTCGCGGCTCTCTGACCTGCTGTTTCGTGCTTCGACACAAAAGTTCAAATCGAGATGAGCGGAAACAGCGGTCAAGGACTACATTGGCGACTGGGTGGAATCTATGGGTGGGCCGCACCGCCGCATTTCGGTCGACTAAAAGTCGATCGCTTAGCCTTCTTGAGGATCGCTACATTCCGCCATGGCTTCACTAGCCCAGTTGCCTACATCGTCCATCGATTTTCGCCTTCTCGGACCTTTGAGCGTCGCTGTTGACGGCGTTGCAGTTCCGGTTGGTGGCCCTCGCCAGATGGCCGTTTTGGCCCGCCTGATGTTGACGCCGGATCAGGTTGTCTCCATGGATCAGCTGGTCGAGAGTGTCTGGGACGGTGATGAGCCGAGCCAGCCCCACACCGCTATCCGAAGCTACGTGTCCAATCTGCGGCGAGCCATCGAGCCAAACCGTCGCCGGCGCGCCAGCGACAGTTGCATCGCCAGTGTTCCGCCCGGGTACCGCCTTACGATCGACCCGGCCACGGTCGACTGGATTCGTTTCGACCGGCTGGTGAACGAGGGGCGAGAAAAGCTCCAAACCGGTGATTACGCAGCCGCGATTGAACGATTGCGCACGGCCAACGGTCTCTGGAAGGGCGATCCGTGCTCCGGTTTGCCAGAGTCGCAGATTTTCCTCGGTCATCGGGGCCGTATGACCAAGTTGCGAGAGACCGCTGTGGAACTGCTCTTCGAGGGCTCCCTCAAACTCGGAGACCACGCGTTTGTTGTCAGCCAGGTTGAGGCGGCGATCGATGAACATCCGTTGCAGGAGCGGCTGACCGAGCTGGCGATGATGGCCTTCTACCAGGCGGGTCGCCAGTCCGAGGCGCTCGCCCTTAGCCGACGGCTTCGGGCCCGCCTACGAGACGATCTTGGTATTGATCCCAGCCCCGCTATCGATCAGATGGAGCTGAAGATCCTCAACCACGATCCGAGCATCGGCGCAACCGAAGCACCTATCGTGAGGGTCGGACCGCCACCGATTCCCGGCGCTCAGCCGACGGCGCTTTCAGGGATTGAGGCTGGATCGACATCGACATCGAATCACGCATCGTCGTCCGCTGACGCATCGGCCTCGTCGCCAGTCGTTGCAGCGGGTAACACCGCATCAGCGGGTAGTACCGCATCAGTGGGCGATACCGCGACAGCAGGCGATACTGCGACAGCAACGGACATCTCGCCGATGCCCATTGCCTGTGATCCCGTACTCCTTCGCCTCGACGGCACCCGGGCGCCCGTCGGACGAGACCGGGAAATGGCGATGCTCAGCAGAATCGGGCAGGCCTTGGAGCAAGGCCGATCGATGACGGCGGTACTTACCGGGGACCAAGGCATCGGTAAGAGCACCCTGGCCTGCGCCACCGCAAGCGCGCTTGCCAAAGACGGTGCCGTGCGGGTCGTGTGGTCTCGAGGGGTCGCTGGCGAGAACGCTCCCCTGTGGCCATGGTCGCAGCTGGTCCTCGGCCTGCTGGAGCGCCCGAACGGTGACGACCCCATCGCCATCACCCCGGACCTACTCCCCTTGCGGGCGCTCGGCCCAAGCGTGGCGGGAGTGCTTGGCGTTGAGCCCGCCACCATGCCTGGAGAGGACGTAAGCGCCGACGCTGGCGGTCAGCCGGATGCCGACTACACCAGGGTTGAGGTGATGATGGCGGTGACCCGCCTCCTCGAACTGCTGTCACGGCGCTCACCACTGCTGCTGGTCTTCGAAGACCTGCAGTGGAGCGACGCTGCAACGGTCAAACTTCTCAACTACGCGGCGTCCACCCTGGTCAGCGCGCCGGTCGCCTTCATCCTGACCTGGCGAGAAACCGATATCAGCCTCGGCTCGGACCACCCGGGGCTTCGAGAGCTGGTTCGGCTGCCGAGAATGCTGCGCCTGGAGCTGGATGGCCTGGATGCCGCCGCGGTTGCCGAGCTTGCCACCCAGACAGGACATTCGCTGTCGGCGGAAGACTGTGCGCAGATTCAAGCTCGCTGTGAGGGCAACCCACTTTTCGTCAACGAAGTACTCGGTCACGCCAGCCTCGACGTCACCGACGGCCGCCGCTGGTCCACACTCGTCGACGCGGTGCAGGACCGCATCGACCAGGTCGACTCCGTCGCGCTGCCGCTGCTAAGTGCCGCCGCACTGTTTCGGGTCCCGTTCACCCTTGGAGGACTTGCCGAAGCGGCAGGGCTCGACGCTGCCGCGGCGCAGGCGCTGTTGAATCTCTGCGTACGAGGCGGGATCCTCGTCGAGGCCGACCCGACCGTTGGCTCCTATCGATTCAGGCATCCGCTGATTGCCGAGGTGTTGTCATCTGAGCTGCTTGCCGTTGAACGCTCGGCGAAGCATCAGACCATCGGCACCCATTTGCTCGCAACCGGCGGCCCCCGCCGTGAGGTGGCGTTTCACCTGTCCCGCAGCTCGTCGGCCGAGGAACGGGTCCTGGCAGCCAGGATTGCCCTGGAGCTGCTCCACAGCCAGTTTGAACCATTGGAGCTGGCGGAAACCGATGACGTGGTGTCAATCGGCATGCGGTCCGCCGACCTTTTGAACGACCAGCAGACCGAATCGCTCAAGGAAGCGTTCGTGATCGATGCCCTGACCTACCTGAGTTGGCGGGCGTGGGTTGACGGCAAGCCGGTCGAATGGCTTGAGCACGGTACGAGCGCCCTGTCGCTGGCGCTTGGAGCGCTTTCAAGCAGCGGTAACAAGGGCCAGGCCAAGGCCAGCGATTCCGGGCGGGTGGCGCCGGGTGCTCGACTGGCGACCGAACCAACGGGTCGCGACGGCGCGCTCGAGCGGCTACACCGGTGCGCGACGAACCTGCTCGGGGAACCGGCCCTGCCGGTGGGCCCGACCAACACCATCACCTTCGCCGATGTGCCAGCGGTGCAGCTTGAGAAGCTGTCGTCTCTGGCGGAGAACCTTGGCGGCGACGACCACCTGAAGTGGAGCATCCAGCTCCACACGGCCTACGTCGAGTTGTTGACCAAGCCCGGTTCCAACAACCGGTCCAAGGCGGTGAAGGACGCACAAAAGACCGTTTCAAACGCCCGACGACGGCTGGAAACACCCGTCGCGGCAACGGTGCAGATGTCCATGCTGTCCCGATTCGGTGAGTTCATGGATCCGGCCAGCCGCTTCGAGTCCCTCAATGAGCTGACCGCAATGCGGCCCGGGGCTCGGACCGAGTTGTTTCGGGCCAGCCACGGCTACCCGGCGTTGTTGGAACTCGGTAGGACCTACGACGCAGAACTCCTTGTGCTGCAGGCGTGCGACGCCGTTTCATCGACCGGTGACCCGTTCATGACCGCACAGGCTCGGTTGCTGCGGATCCGGCACCTCCTCTGGACCGGACAGCTTCAATCGGCCGATGAAGAGCTCGACGTTGCTCTTGCCGATTGGGCATCGCTCGGCTTGGCCGATCCGGTGCCGTTCATTCGCCAACGTCGGACGGTGCGGCTGCTGACCGGTCAACAAATCGGTCGGGGTCACGGCCCGGACAATCACCATCAGCTGCTCATCGAGCGGGCCAGGACACCGGAGCTTGCGCTTCGGCTAGCGAGGATTGGTGACGAGAAGCGGGCGGGTGAGTGCCTTGAGGTAGCGATGGAGGCGATTGGCATCCGCCACGTGAGCCTGTCCGACCTGGCGCTCATCGCCATGGCGGCCTGTCGGCTCGAACATGAGAAGGCGGCGCTTGCCATCTATGAGCCGCTGGTGTCCGCTGGCGATGCCCCGGTCGTGCGTGCCGATGGTTCGGCAATCCTCGGCCCCGCCAGTCTCTATGCGGCGCTCGCAGCCGGATGCGCCGGACTCGATGAAGACGTTCGTGGCCACATCGACAAGGCTCGACGTGCGTTGCAACGCTTCGGTGGGTCGCCGGCGTCAATGGATGCGGTGTTATTGGACGTCGGTCATCGTTCGCACTCCAATTCGGTTCCAATAGATTCTTAATCCCGGTCCGGCATAATCGGTTCAGTGCTTGATTGACCTCCAGATGAGGCCCGTTGAGCACCGAGTCGCAACCCGACTTCCGAGTAGCGACTCACCAAAGGTTTGAGCCGGCCCCAGCGGCCTTCCGACGGCGGTGGCTGTTGGGGCCGGCTCGGACCAACTTGGTCATCTTGATCTCCTCCGCCCGAGCGGTAAGGCTTGGTTCATGGCTTCACCTACCGGACCGGCAACCGAGATCGACACGACAACGGTCGACTTCCACTTCGACGTGATGTGCCCCTGGGCGTATCAGACATCGCTGTGGATGCGAGACGTACGAGATCAGCTTGGACTCACCGTCAACTGGAAATTCTTCAGTCTTGAAGAGGTGAATCTCCGAGAGGGCAAGAAGCACCCGTGGGAGCGTGATTGGTCATACGGCTGGTCGATGATGCAGATTGGCGCCATCCTCCGCCGTTCAAGCATGGATGACCTCGACGCTTGGTATGCAAAGGCTGGTGAGGCCCTGCACGTCCATGGCCACAAGCCCCATGAGCCGGACGTGGCCAGACATCTACTGCAGGAGCTGGACTTGGATCCCAGCGCCGTTGACGAGGCGATGAGCGATCCGACCACCCACGACGAGATCAAGGCGGAACACCAGCGGGTGATCGATTCCGGTGGGTTCGGTGTGCCGACGTTGTACTTCGGCGACCATGCGCTGTTCGGGCCCGTTCTCTTGGACCCGCCGCGGGGAGACGCTGCGGTCCGGCTTTGGAACGCGGTGACGGCGTGGGTGGAGTTCCCCCACCTGTACGAGCTGCAGAAGCCCAAGGTCGAAACCGATCACGAGCTGATAACCGACACGTTCCGGCCCTACATCGAGGCGAGGGATTGGGTCAGCATCAACCGTGGCAAAGTGGTCAACTTCGATTGAGCCGAGCGGGTGTCTTGCTCGCTACCGTCGTCATCCATGACCGACGACGCAGCACGGTGGAACACCCGCTACAGAGCGGCTGCTGAGGAGACGGGTGGGGCACTCTCGCTCACTCCCCCGGCGGCGCTCTGTCGCAACGCCCAACATCTTCCAACAACGGGGCTCGCCGTCGACCTGGCAGGAGGCAACGGAGGAGGCGCCCTGTGGCTGGCCGAGCGCGGCCTGGACACCGTGCTGGTCGACGTTTCCGAGGTGGCGCTCGCCCAGGCCGCCGAAGCGGCAGCCAACCGTTCGTTGGCCCTCGTCACGGCGTGCGTAGATCTGGCAGATCGGCCCCTGACCGATGTGGTCGACGAGGTCACCGCCGCAGGCGTAGTCGCGTCGGGGCAGACCATCGACCTCATCACGTGCTTTCACTACCTGGACCGAACGCTGCTCGCTTCGGTGGTCGACGGGCTCCCGAGCGGCGCTATCTTCATGGCGGCCATCGCCACCGTCACCAATCAAGAACGGAACGCCCGTCCGTCCGCCCGCTTTCTGCTGCAGCCGGGAGAGTTGGCGGCCCTCGTGGTTGGCAGCGATGACGCCTCGACGCAACTCGACGTGCTGCACCGCCACGAAGGCTGGAACGACACCGACCATCACGAGGCGGAACTGGTCGTCCGTCGACGGTGACGGTTGGCCGGCGCCATACTCGATGACTGCTCTGGCTGCTGAACGCATACGCTCTGATGATGAGCGATGAGGAATATGAGCTACTTGGACTCATCGGCTTTGTGGTTTCCGGACTGTTCTTTCTCATTGCCGGCATCCGCAGTGGCGACGTACTGACCATCTGCGGCAGCGTCGCGTGGATGATCGCCTGTGCCGGATGGGCCGTGCCGCTCCTGCGGGCTCGTCGAGCCAACCTGGACCGGCTACATGACGTGGAGCCCGGCGACCCGCTCGATCGCTAGATTCCGGTCGATCGGCGCGGGACGGCTACTGTCGAGGCCGCCGAGCACCGAGGTCGGAAGGACTGATGAGTATGGCGAGCGTTGCGGTCGAAGAGGTTCTCAAAGCGCTGAAACCGGTTGCGGAGGCAGCAGGTCAACGCTCGGACGAGATTGAGGATCTACGACGGCTCCCCGCAGACATTGTGTCATCGCTGGTCGACACCGGGGTGTTTCGACTGTGGGTGCCCGCTCGCTACGGCGGGATCGAAGGCGACGTGCAGGCGCTCTTGAGCGCCGTTGAGCTTGCGGCCTACCACGACGGCGCTACCGGGTGGTGCGTCATGATCGGCGGCACCACCGGGCTTAACGCCGGGAGACTGCCCGAGGAGCACGCCAAGACGATCTACGACGATCCTCGCAATGTCACCGGCGGATTCGGCCGACCGAGTGGCAAGGGTGTGCTGAACGCCGACGGAGACCTGGTGGTGAGCGGACGTTGGCCGTGGGGATCTGGCACCGCGCACTGCGATTGGGTTGGCGGTGGGGTGCTGATTGTGGACGAGGCCGGCGAGTCGGCCTCGTTGCCGGACGGCGGCCGGGCGCCGTTTGTGTACTTCCACCGAGATGAGGTGGAGTTGTTGGACACCTGGCACTCATCGGGGCTTCAGGGCAGCGGCTCGACCGACTACGTGGTCGATGAGGTGGTGGTGCCGAATGGCCGGTGGGTCTCGATGACCGGTCAAGACCCGATCGTCGACGGACCGCTGTACCGGTTCTCCCTCCTGGGGGCATTGGCGGTCGGGGTTTCCGCGGTCAGCCTTGGCCTTGCGGCCCGGGCGGTCGATGAGCTGGTCAAGCTCGGCTCCAAGGTTCCCGATGCCAGCCGCCGCACGCTCGCCGAGCGGGCGACCGTCCAGGCCGACCTGGCCCAGGCGGACGCCAACGTGCGCTCGGCCCGGGCGTTCGTCACCGAGGTGGTCCAGGAGTGCTGGGCCGCGGCCGAACAGGGACAAATCCAGGACGAGCAGAAGCGGTTGCTGCGTCTGGCGGCGAACAACGCCGTCGAGCGCTCCGCTGCGGCCATCGACCTTTGCTACCGGGCGGGCGGTGGCACCGTGGTGTACCGGTCCAGCCCGTTGCAGCGGATCTTTCGTGACGTGCATGTCGCCACCCAGCACGCCATGGTGGCACCCCGCATGCTGGAGCCGCTTGGTCGGATGCTGTTCGGCCTGCCGACGAGTGCAGCGCAATTCTGAGATCGTTCACGTGCAACATTAATCGGTTCTGATGCGTGCTCAACTCTGAGACAGTGCATCCGATTGCGTAGGGCTGGTGGATACACCGCCACGCATCGGTTGCATATGTCCGAACTCACTCCCGCCGCTCCCGCCCGTCGACACACGATGCGAAGCCTGAGGTCGGGACGCGCCCTGACCGAGCAGGACAGCTCCACCACGTCGGTGAACGAGCAGCAATTCCGCGAGGCGCTCGATCGAACGATCGCCGCCGGGGCGGAACGGGGTTTGTCCGTCTTCGTTTTCAAGACGCAGGGCTCTCTCATCCCGCTGCAACAGTGGAACGACATGGCGCCGCGGCCAGACGGCCGGATCGACTCCGCCATCGAGCGGTCGATAACCGCTTTCGATGACACGATCTTGCTTTGCAGGACCGACGGGCACAGCCTTGTCGGCTTCAGCAAGGAACCTCGCAGTCAGTCCGAGGCGGAAGCCCTTGGCGGACGGTTGATGGCGGCGATGACAACGCAGATGGGTGAGCCCGGACATGAGTTCGTGGTTTCGCCTCGTCTCGGTGTTGCGGTCATCGATCGCTACGACTTGCCCGCCGAGGATGCCATCGACGCGGCCTCTCGCACGCTGCTGCAAACCAACTTCGAAGCACCGTTCCTGGTTCACAACGACTACATCCAGAACCGCAGCCTCCGCCAAGATCAGGTGGGAGA
>CAZSTV010000243.1:0-8757 GCA_964609665.1 uncultured Acidimicrobiaceae bacterium | reverse complement strand
ACTGTAAATCCGCCGGTTACGCCTACGTAGGTTCGAATCCTACCCGGCCCACGTCTGTGATGTCTCGCGACATCTGCAAGGCCTGAACCCTCAGGGGTTCGGGTTTTGTGTGTTTTGGGGTTGGTAGTCGTGGTTGGGGTTGAGGGTGAGGTGTCTGAGGAGTTCCCCGGTTTGGGTGTTGATGATTCGGATGTCGAGGTTGTCGATGATGAGGACGACGGGGGTGCCGGTGTGGGCTCGTCCGATGCCGATGTGGTGCATGCGCCCGGCCCTGCGGAGTGAGACTCGGCCGGTGGTGTCGATCCGGTCGTGGCGGATCCGGTAGTGCGGGTCATGGCCGGTTTTGGCGGGGGTGTCTTTGGGGAGCGTGTTGTAGGTGGCGGCTGGGGTGCGGCGTTGGTTTGAGCGGTGTGGCCGGTGTTGGTTGTAGATCTCGACAAAGCGATCGAGGAGTGTTTGGAGTTGGTTGACAGTTCGAGGTTGGTTGGGTTGCGCTTGGAGCCATTGCTTCAGTGTTAGTTGGAAGCGTTCGACTTTTCCGCAGGTGGTCGGGTGGTATGGCCGTGAGTGTTTCTGGTTGATTCCGGCGGTGGCGCAGTAGGTTTCGAGGGCGTTGCGTCCACCGCGTCCGCCGGCGAATCGGGTGGTGTAGATCATGGCGTTGTCGGACAGGACCGACGCGGGCAGACCGTGTTGTTTAGCGGCTGTTTTGAGGGTGTCGACCACGGTGTTGCCGGTGACGGGGAGGTGGGCGGTGACCGATAGGGCGTAGCGGGAGTGGTCATCGAGCCAGGTCAGGATCTCGGCTCGGTTGGTTTGGTCTTGGCGTGGTTGTCCGAGGTGGTAGTGGGTGACGTCGGTTTGCCAGGTTTCGTTTGGTAGGTCTGCTTCGAACCGGATGTAGGACGAGCGCGGCCGTTTCTTTGGTTGTGGGGTGATCCGCCCGGCGGTGATGAGTCGGCGTCGGATAGTGGAGATCGACACGGTGGTTTGGTGGTGGTGCTGAAGGTGCCAGCGGATGGTTTCAGGCCCGGCGTCGAGGCCCTGGCCGGTGAGTTGGTCGCGTAGGTTCACGATCAATTCGTTCACGACATCTGCAACCTGGTTCGGGTTCGAATGCGGTCGCCTCGATCTTGGTTCGAACGCTTCGTCACCCTCGTCCCGAAAGCGGGTCATCAACCGAGACACGGTCGCTTCAGACACCCCGTATCTCCTAGCCGCTTCAGCCTGAGAGATCCCCTCCACTGTCACTGCTGTGATGATCGCACGCCGTTTCGACATGCCCCCACACCAGCACCCCGGCCTTGCACATGACGCGAACTACCCCTTGCACATGTCCTGAACTCACACACCGCCCCGGGCACCCCCTGACCAGCCAAAACGCGGATACGACGAGTTTGCGAATCTGGACCAAACGCCCCGTAACGCACGCGGCGATCGATCATGATGACCTCGGGTTCGGAGGGGTCCAGCGGTAGACGTTGCGGTGCAGTCCCTCGATGACAGCGAGTCGCTCCATGGTGAAGTCGAGCTTGGCGATGGTATTGAGCGAGGGATGATTGACCGGGTCGATCAGTGCGTAGATCGTCGCGGCGCCGACAGCCGCTGCGAGTTCGAGGAGCGCCCTGCTGGCCTCGGTTGCGTATCCGCGACCTCGTGCCTCGGGCACTAGGCGGTAGCCGAACTCGAAGCTCCGGGTGCCGTCTAGGTCAATCCAATCGACACCCACGTAGCCAACTATCGCTCCGCTGTCGCGCTCGAGCACCGGTTGCTTGGCGAACGGGACTTGTCGATTCACCTCGAGTAGATGGTCGACGAACGCGTGCGCCCGCTCGACCGAAAGCGCTCCGACGAAGTGGACCATGAAGCCTGGATCGCTGAACAATGTCACGAAGCGATCCCGGTCTGCCTCCACCATCGGACGGACCTCAAGGCGCCGCGTCAGCATGTTGCCGCACGGGCGAGGAACACCAGTTCAATCCGTTCATTCATGGTCTCCCGACGGGACTCCACATAGCCCAGCCGCCTGTAGAGACTCAGGTTTGCTTCACTGCGGGCTCCGGTGAACAGCTCGAAGCTCTCGACGCCGGGAGGTGGCTGGGAATGCACATGGGCCATGAGTGTCGACCCGATACCTCGTCCCTGATGGTCCGGCGCAACGACGAGTCGTCCGATCTGGGCGACTGTGTCAGCGGCGAGAACCCGCACCGCTCCGACCAAACGCCCATCGGTCCGGGCGCCGTAGGTTGTTGCGGTCGACATCTCCGTAGTCAAGTCGGCTATGTCTTGGGTGAGCGCCGGCAGGAACGGGTCGCCATAGAGCTGCGCTTCGGTCACGTACGCCGCTCGCTGCAGCGTCAGAACCTCCCCTGCGTCGCCGGGGCCGAGCTCGGCGATCGCCATGTGGGGTGTAGCCATATGTGAGATGGTACTCCGCGGTACCATCTTTGTCATGCCAGTTTCCCCAGGTGACACGCTCGACCCGCAACGCACTCGGCGACGAATCCTCGACGCCGCCTCAGCCGCGTTCAACCAGCGCGGCCTCGCCGCCGTGAGCATCACGGACATAGCTAGACAGGCGAGCGCCTCCAAAGAGACCATCTACCGGGCGTTCAAGAGCCGACAGGGCCTCATCGACGCCACCGTCGCCGATCGCAACACGCAGAACGAAGCCCGCCTTGAGCGGCTCGAACGTGACCACCCCGACCCGGCCGACCGACTCGCCGCTCTCGCTGCATGGCATGCCAACTGGTACAACACCGACGACTTCCGGGGCTGTCCGATCGTGCGAGCCGTGCTCGAATCGGTCGAACCCCTCCATGCTGCCGGGACCGCCCACGTCACTCGCTACCGCAGGTTTCTCAGTCTGATAGTCGACCAGCTCGATCTCCCGCCGGAACGAACAGACCAGATTCTCGCAGTCCTTGAGGGCGCGACCGTGCTCGCCGCAATCGCCGGCCCCGAAACCGGCCGTCGGGCACTGGCCGCAATCCCGACCCTTGCCGCGTGACAGCTACCTCCGAGATCGCCCGCCGCCATCTGACCCGGGACGACGCCAGTTGGTTCGCCGAGATGCTCGATCTGACCAAACCGGACCGAACTGGATCGCATGGCTTTGCCTGGGGCGTGGAGTACACCGCTGATCAGGGCTGTGAAGGTCGTTCGGTCTCTTGTTGGCGCGTGTCGTTGGCTGCGAGGCGTTTCCGCTGCAACGTCTCCCGGTTGATCAAGTAGGGAATGGTGCCGAGACCTACAGCGGTGCCGATCGCGGGCCAGGGGTCCGGGCGAAATTGTGCAACCGCTATGAACGCGAACCCAATCAGACTACGAATCATCACCCTCGGTGCCTTGAGCGAGACCCATACGTCGGAGAGCCTCCCTCGCACCGTTGGTGCGAAGTCGATGTGTCCGTTGCTGTGCCGCACCGGATCATTATTGTCACGAGAGTGCTAGCGGCGAAACCTCAAACCGCTCGCCGGGCGTGATCTCACACAGCCCGCTCCGGTGTTGCGTCGTCGCATACGATGTTCGGGTGTACCGGGCCGTTGCAATAGATCTCGATGGCACTTCGCTGAGGTCGGACGGGACGATGTCGGCGGCAACGCAATCTGTTCTTGCGAAGCTCGACCGCAGCGGCGTGCACGTGGTGCCAGCGACGGCTCGGCCTCCACGTTCGACCTTCGACATCACCGACGTGCCGACCTATGCGGTGTGTTGCAACGGTGCGCTGCTCGTTGACCGAGGTGGTCGAACGCTGTGGGAGCAGACGTTCGACGCGACCATACTTGCCGTCGCAGTATCGGCGGCGTTGTCGGTCGCTCCTCCGGGACTTGGATTCGGTGTCCGGTGCGGTGATGTGATCGTGGGCAATTGCCGTTACTTCGAGCTTCGTGGGCGGCCAGCCCCCGACGGCAGTATCGAGGTGTCGTCGGCCGATGGCCTGTTGGGGGTCAATGCCCATTCGCTGAGCTTTCGTTCGGCGTCGGCCGGTAGTCGGGAACTCGCAGAAATCTTGGGCGATCGAATACCGGTTGATCTCGGTGAGATCTCGATGTCCGCAGATGACGTGCTCGACGTGGTACCGGTCGGGGTATCGAAGGCGACCGGGTTAGCTGCGCTTGGGAGCCATCTGGGTTTCGGCGCTGGCGATGTCGTCGCGTACGGAGACATGCCAAACGATGCTCCGATGCTCGAGTGGGCAGCGTTGGGCGTATCGGTCGGCGGCGCCCATCCAGACGCCGTCGCTGCCTCCGATGTTGCGATCGGTGGACCTGATGAAGACGCCGTCGCGGTGCATCTGGCCACGATCTTCGGCCAGCTACGATCCTGGGGTGACCCAAGCTGAGTCCGAGCTGACCGCTGACGTGGTCCATCAACTGCTTTGTGAACAGCACCCTGATCTTGCGGACCGTCCCCTAACGTTCGCCGCACGTGGCTGGGACAATGAGCTGTGGCGGCTGGGTGATGAACTCGTCGTCCGGCTGCCGTGGCAAGCTGAAGGCGCCGGCGAGTTGCTGCTCAAGGAACACGCCTGGCTTCCGGTCCTCGGTCCAGGCTTACCGCTCCCGGTTCCCATCCCTCAGCGCCTCGGTCAATCGAGTGAGCTGTTTCCTCATCCGTGGATCGTCGCCACGTGGGTCCCGGGGATCGGAGCCGATAATGCTCCTGTCACATTCGGGGGACCCGCTGCTGACGCGCTGGCAGCCTTCATGTCTGCCCTTCATGAGCCTGCGCCGGCCGCCGCACCTGAGGGTCGCGGGAGAGGCGGGCCGCTGACCCAGGTCGCAGAAGGCGTTGCCTCCCAAATCGAAACGATCGCCGAGTTGTGCAGGGCAGCAGGCGCGGAACCGGGCGTGGTCGCCGACCGAGATGTTCTCCGGAAGGTCTGGGATGACGCGATGGAGGCTCCGAGTTGGGAAGGGCCACCGCTGTGGCTGCATGGCGACCTGCACCCCGCCAACGTGCTGACCGAATACGGAGAAATCTGCGGCGTGATCGACTTCGGCGATCTCTGCGCAGGTGACCCGGCGCTCGACCTTGCCTCATGCTGGATACTCCTCCCGAATGTGGAGTCCATCGAACGCTTCCGACAGCAGCATCCTCTCGCCTCGGACGATGCGACGTGGCGCCGTGCCCGTGGATGGGCGGTGTGGCGCGCCCTCGGCTGTCTGAGCATCGCAACCGCAACTCACCGCGGTGCGAAGCCAAGCTGGGGCCCACCCGCTCTCGCCTCCTTGCAACGCCTCGCCTCCAGGGGCGGCCAACTGACTCAGGGGTAGCGCACACAGGTGCGGCCCATGCTCGTGAGGGCATTCTCAGCCGGTAACCGAGCACTGGGGCTACCATTTGACTGGTGCTGGCCCAGATGACGACCTACCGGCGACGAGGTCCGATCGGCGCGTTGTGTCTCGGAGCGTTGTGTCTCGTTGCGGCGGCTGGTTGCGGGTTCTCCGCAAGGGCGGGAACGAGTGTTGAACCGGTGCCAAACATTGATGACGTCGGTGACGATGCGTTCGCATGGCAGATGTGTGAGCTCGACGACCGTTTGCACGACGCGTGGCGTTCGTCCACCGGGTTCCATACGCCGGCGACCGGGAGTGGAACGCAGGTCAGTTGGCAACCCCGGTCCGCCGTTGATGGTCAACCGACCGACGACCTGCGGTATGTGAACGACTGGGACTCCGGCGACGATGGGCTTCCACGGGGTCGGGGATATGAGTTGCTTCGTACGGTGTCGGGTGTCCGGGCTCTGTTCGACTTCGACGCCGAGGTACATGACCCGGTAGCGGACACGATGGCTCCCGCAGCGGTCGCCCACGCACCCGGACCGGGGCTTCCGGCACTCCGCTTCGAGGGAGTCCCGATGGGCTGGCCAAAAGGGATTCCGCCGTACAACGAAGTTGAGGGACCGGTCTATGTGCCCTACGGGAGCGCCGAGGCCATAGCCCTGGAATCGCTCGGCGATTACCAGATCACGGTCCCCTGGCTACTCGATGTTTGGGCGTCAGCTGACCACCCAGCGGAAGTGACGAGCATCCGACTTCAGACACAGGAAATGAGTCGGACGTGGCGAGAACTGCGCTTCGTGCCCGTCGACGATGTGATCTCGGGAGGAGATTTGGTCAAGCCACAATGCCCGACCGGGTTCGATTCAGACTTCGACCAAGAGCTTTGGCACGGCTACCAGACGTGGCAGGCGACGATGGCAACCCCGCTCGATGTTCTACTTGATTCCGACGGCCGACCATATGAATTTCGACCCTATGACCCGCAAGCGACAAGCTCTCGCTCGCACGCCGGTCAGCTGACCGTGCCCGATGGCGAGCTGACAGTGGTCGATGGCATCGCTGGTCCCTACATCGATGAGGCTGGCGTATTGTCAGACCCTCAGGTGGCGGTCGCTCCCGACGCCATAGGCGACGACGGCAGACACCTGGTGAACGTCGACATTCTCTGGGATCACAGCCTTGGCGGGAAGAACTTGCTCGCCGTGTGGCTCGGCCCAACCGATGCCGAGGTGGAGCAGTGGGACCCGCTCGAATACGCATACGGCACCGACGGCGGCATGGGGGCCGTGATGACCACATCTCTGGCCCGAGAGTTCGACACTGTTTTGGTCGATGAGGCAGTACTTGACAATTGGATCGAGTTTGACGACTGGTTCGAATTCGTCGATCTCGACGACGCCGAGGGCTATGACGTGTTCAAGTTCTCCAATGGAGTCGGTGATGGCGGATTTCCGATGGCCCGTGGGCGCGATGCCAGCGGCGACGTCGTGGCGGTGGTGATATTTCACTACGGTGTGCCGTGGCGGCTCGCCGTGCCGGAGGGGACGCCACCGCCCGAGATAGTAAATCGGGAGGAAGAGATACTCGAGTGCCTCAGCGGCACACGGCCCGTACTCCCGGATGGTCAGTGCGAATCCGACTCCGTGGAGAACTAGCGGTCAGTGGGTTTCGCTGAGCACGGTTGTGGTCTGGGTCGACCACTGGTCGCGGTCGGCGGACACACATCCGAGATAGCAGGTGTCAGATCTTTTCGCCGTTTGAGCCGAAGCCGATTCGGCAATAGACAAAATCTAAATCAATACCGAACTCTCGCGCTGTTCGAATAGAAATAGTTCAAGTAATGTCCTGGGTATGAAGACAGGGGCCTGACCTGCATCAACGCCGCGACCGTCTACCATATGTGCGGCTCGGGCTCATCCCGGCGACCAAAGTTGGCCAAACGTGGCGGATCACTCCCGAAGCTCTGGCCGAAAGCTGCAAGGTTGTGGGCACCGCAACCTCTGATGTCTACCCGACCGCTATAGCGCCCGCCCTGCGGCGTCTCGGGGAGTATTGGGAAGCCGGAGAGATTGGTGTCTTTCATTGGATGTGCTCCTGGTGAACGCCACGACATTGGACCCACGATGATTGGGGATCTCATACGTCAAGCTGGCTTTAGCTGTTTCGACCTCGGCCCTAATGTTCCGGCGGCGGCGTTTGAGATGGCCGCCAAAGAAGCCGATTCACTCGTGGCGGTAGGCATCGGTTTCCACTCGGCGGATCATGTTGATGCCACCGCTGAAGTGGTAAGACACATCGGCGGTTCGGTGGTTTAGCGAACAAGCCCCGTGATCAGAACTCGGTCACTTCGGCCAGTACCACCGGGTCCGGCTGGCCATCCCACGTTGCGGTAAGTCCAATCGCTGGGCGAGGTGCGCCAAGAGGTCTGCGGTAGACGGTCAGCTCGAAACGATCGTTTCTGAAGACCACGGTCGCGGCATCGTCAGAGACGCGGTGGAAGTTGTCCACCGCCACTCGGTCCAGAGACCATCCGCCACCCTGGATCCGGACGTTGGTTGGAGCGATGTACCAGCGGCCGTCGTATTCGGCCATGCCAAGCGCCTCGCCCTGGCCGGTCATGGCAGCTGCGGCGAGCATCAGGATATAGCGCTCGTCGGCCAGTCCGTCATAGACCCAGCGGGTGCCGAGTGCGGAGTGCTGCATCTCGGTGATCAGAGCGTCGTCGGCACCGTCGAGGGGCTCATCTCGATACGTCAGCGGGACGTGAAGCAGCGTTCCATCGGTAGATACGAGGTGGCTCTCGATGCCGACACGATTCTCGGGATCGTCCAGCCGGTACGCCCCGATGACAGTGGCTGGGGCAGTGTCCGGAGGGCCCCATGGCTGGGTCGGGATCCACTCGGCGATCAGTTCCGCCTTGGTCGGTGTGATGGTCGCTCGATGAAAGACTCCCATGGGCTGCGAGCCTAGAGCAGACTGCCGAGCGAGCGCTCTCCGGTGATGACTCCTCCTTCAAATCGGGTGTCGAATCCGAGTGAACGAAACAGCGCCGAAGCGCCACGGTTCTCGGGGTAGATGTTCACCTCGAACGTGTCGATGGCACAGCTCTCGGCTCGCTGCTCCAACGCCGTGACGAGGAGTCGGGCGATGCCCCGGGACCGAAACTCGGGCGCAACGGTCACCGCAACCTCGGCGGACCGGGGCCTGGACGTAGCGCGGATGAACCGTGCGGCGCCGACGCAGCGCCCGGCCGCGAGTGCGCCGTAGGCCACGTGGTCGACGCCGTCCATTGCCGTCAACAGGTCGATGATTGGCTTCGAGTACTCCGGCATGGCCCGGAAAAACCGAAACAGGCGGTCGCGATCGGACAGTCCGTCAAACAGGTCGATGACGTTAGCCCTGTCGGCGCTCGTCAACTCTCGAACGATCGGGTCCGGCCCGAGGGCCAGGTAGTCGCCGAGCCCCGACT
>CAZSTV010000242.1:0-8843 GCA_964609665.1 uncultured Acidimicrobiaceae bacterium | reverse complement strand
TGATGGATGGCTGCCAACGGGGATTCGCCGCGGTCGAGCTGGTCGTACATCGACGCAATCACCGAGTTCCGATATTTCAGGATCGAGGCCGCGTAAAGGGACTGCTTGTTGCCGAAGGTGTCATAGAGACTCTTCGATCCCAGGCCCGTGACCTCCCGCAGCTCACTGAGCGTCGTGGCCGCGTAGCCGCTCTTCCAGAACTTCCGCATCGCCAATACGACAACCTCGTCAGGGTCGAACGACTTGGACGGTCCAGGGCTCATCGGAAACTCCTCGCGACCTGCCTTCAAGGGAGGGGGCAGTGGCGCGTTGACAACGTAGAATAATCGATCTAGCTTGTCAATCAGCCAGCGTGGCCCCAAGAGCACGCAATGATCCAGCACGGGGGTTCGGCAGATGAGCGTCACCGAAGAGGTTCCCGAGGAGCTGCAGGCGGCTGCCACGTCGGCCCTGGCGTGGATCAACGAGACTCGCAGGGCGCGATTCAAGATCACCGGAATCATCGATGCCGAGGCTACGACTGCGAAGGCTCTAGAGCCGTTCTTCGAGCTCGGGCTGGTGTTGTGCGAAGGTGATCGCTGCGCCCGCGAGCAGGTATTGGTGGAACGGCTGTCCGATGGGTTTCAGGTGACGGCGGCCAATCTCGATGACCCCCTGATCCCGCCGCTCCTCGACCCGCCGGTCGGGGTGCGGGCTGGCTGGCTGGACGCCCAGCTGGCCAAACACGCCTTCACCGTTTTGGTCTTCTATCGCGGCTTCTGGTGACCTCCCTGCCGCCGCGAGTTGCGCGGCTTCGGGGGTTCGGGAGTCGTCGAGGAGATTCGGGCCGCTGGCGGCGAGATCTTTGCCGTCACCAGTGAGCCGCAGAGTCTGGCCACCGAAGCGCGTGAGGCCTGGGTGCTCGAGTTCGAGACGGTCGGCGACCCGCATCACGAGATCTTCGACCAATGCCGCAACAAACGACTGGCTCGATCTGTACATCGGGGATGGCGCAGAGCCGGCAAGGGGCCGGTCGTGGGCCTCGCACCCGAATGGCTTCTTCCAACCGGGAATACTGGCACTTACCCGGGATCGGCGGGTCCTGTACCGGTGGCGGTCTCGTCCCACTCATAAGAACCGTGGTGGCGCCACTAGTCGAGCGACGCCGACTCATGTGTGGTCACAGATCCAGCACGGACTGGTCAGCGAGAGCGATGCCCGCTGGGACACCGACCCCGAGCTCGACAGCCCCGACGCCTTCTGGCCGCTCTTCGTCGCCCAGCTCTTTGCCCACGGTTGGTTCATCAGGCCGAAGAGGTTCCCCCTCGGCCGACTCGAAGACGAGCGGTCGACACGGCCTTCCGCCATGCGGCCCCGGCTGATCGCATTCTCAGCCGCATGGGCCCTCGGCTTGTTGCTGTTGCCCACCCGTCTGGTTCTCCTGGCCCTTGCCGGCTATTTGGCCGCCATCGCCCCCGCCATCCGCAGAACGAATCGCGAGTTCCAGAGCATCCCAGCCGACGAGACTTCGGGGCATGCCAGACAGCACCAGACATCCGAAGTCCCCGATGGGAAGCACTGCATCACCGACCAGACTCCCGGTCTCTTCGCCTCACTCCTGCTGAACCACCTTGACCTCATCGGTGCTGAACGGTGAGAACGTCCGCCCCGTCATAGCGGCCTTCGACGCCGTAGCCGTCCGAAGCACCGTCGAGAGCCTCGACCTTCTCCTTCATGTAGGTCCGCTCGTCCTGGCTCGGTTCCGGCCGTTCGAGTCGACGCCAGGCGTCCAGACGGAGCGCGAGGGGGTTGGCATCGAGGTAGTCGAAGAGCGCGGCGACGTAGCCCGGGAGGTCGGTCGGGGTGAACGGGTGAACGGAACCTGGCTAACAGATATTGGTAAATGCTGCATAATGACGCTTATGTCTGATTGACTAGGAGAATTCCCGCTAGATAAGGGGTATCTGTACTCAGGGCTCATCAGGCAGCCAATGCACCAACTGGTCGGACTCGGTCAACACATGGCGCTCAACATGTGACGACTGGCCGGCGGGTCACAAACTGAGGTTCATCATCCATGCCGGACCGAACAGCAGCCGGACCCTGAATCACTCCCACCGGACAGTTACCCTGGGCCAAGCGATGGACACCTCGGCCCCTCTCCAACATCAGGAAACCCAACCCCCGGGGGCACCACTCTCGACTCCCCTAAACTACCTCGATGTAATTTGTGGCCGTTTCGTCGCCTTGGGTATGGGGTGACCCGCCGTAGGCTTGCCCGACATGGATCAGGAACAACTGGTAGGCCTGGCGGCAACGGTGAACGACGACCTGGCGTCTCGCATCGACTTCATGCTTGAGATCGACAAGCTCAAGGGCATCTTGAGGCGAAGTCGAATTGTCGATGGTTCTCGGTTCGAAAACACCGCCGAGCACTCGTGGCACCTGGCCATGGCGGCCATGATCTTCGGACCGCTCGCCGGGCCTGACGTCGATCTACAACGAACCATCGAGATTCTCCTGGTCCATGACATCGTCGAGATCGACGCCGGCGATACCTATATATATGACGCAGACGCCTCCGCCCACGAGAACAAGGAAGCCGCAGAAAACGCCGCCGCAGAACGAATTTTCAACCTGCTCCCACAAGAAGCGGCAACCCACATCGCCGAGCTCTGGGCGGAGTATGAAGAACGCAGCACGCCAACGGCCCGCTTCGCCTATGCGATCGACCGCCTACAACCGCTGCTCCTCAACGGCGGCTCGGGCGGTGTCAGCTGGACCGAGAATGGCATCAAACACAGCCAGGCAGCGGCCGTCAACTCCCCCATCGGCCTGGCGTCGCCGGAGCTCTGGCAACTCGCCGAAAAGATACTGGCGACCGCCGCAGATGACGGGCTGCTCGTCGACGATCGCCCGTAGGTGGGTTGATTGCCCACATAGGTCATTACCCCGGTTCAGATTGTGCAGTCTTGCGGCCGGTTCTACGCTTGTCGGATGGGATCGACAACGCTCAACATCGACCCGCTTGAGGCCACCTTCGGTGCAACCGTCCATGACCTCGAACTCCGGTCGATTGACGATGTGACATTCGCTGCGCTCCATGACGCTTGGTTGGAATTCGCCCTCCTGATCTTTCCAGGACAGTTCCTGACCCGCGATGAGCAGAACGACTTCGCTCGCCGATTCGGCGAGCTGGAGTTCGAGGCGACGGCCATCTCCAACATCGCGAAGAACGGCGAGGTCCTCAGCGACCCCAGCCATGATGTGATCAAGTCACTGCGGGGCAACGAGGGCTGGCACTTCGACAGTACGTACATGCCTGTGCAGGCGAAGGGTGCGGTGTTCACCGCCGAGATCGTGCCGAGTGCTGGGGCGGCAACCGGATGGGCCGACATGCGGGCTGCCTACGAAGCGTTGGACGATGCAACCAGGGATCGCATCCAGTCGCTGGAGGCATTCCACTCGCTCTACTACAGCCAAGGCCGGGCCGGCTATCTGCCGACCGAAAACGCCGAAGGCGGCTACGACATGTACGGCTACCACGATGCCGAAGTGTCACTCCGACCGTTGGTGAAGGTACACCCGGACACCGGCAGGCCGAACCTGCTGATCGGCCGCCACGCCCACAACATCATCGGGATGGAACCCGAAGAATCGGAACGGCTCCTCGAAGAACTTGCTGAAGGCGCCTGCCAACCGCCACGGGTCCACCACCACCAGTGGGAGCCGGGTGACGCCGTAATCTGGGACAATCGACGACTGATGCACCGTGGAACCCCCTACGACATGACCGAACCGCGCCGCATGTGGCACACCAGAATTGCCGGTGAGCACGAATCAGAAGCGGCAGCGAACCACGCCTAAGGGCAGGTTCAGGGTTCAAGGGGTATTCCGATGACACGCAAACGTCGTCCTGCAGTTGACATTCACACAGGACGCCTGTGCTTGGCGCTCATGGACCGCCGCACCCTCAGCGCGCTCTCCGACGGTCGGCCGACGAAGAAGTTCACCAGCCCGGGCTGGTGGCCAGACGAGGCCGATCGGCTCCACCTAAAGCTGTGGCTGGAGCGAGCCGAGTCACCCAACCCGCCTCCCGTGTTGTGGGGACCTCGTGCCATTGTGCTCGACGGGAACCTCATCGGACACACCGGCTTCCATCGGCCGCCGTCGAGCATCGAAGACGCGCTGGCCGACCCGTCCTACAGCGGGCCGATGGAGCGGGCGGCAGGTGGCGTTGTAGAGATTGGCTACACCGTGTTTCGCCAGCATCAGAACAACGGTTACGCCGGCGAAGCGGCAGCGGCACTTGTCGAGTGGGCCCACGCCACCGAAGAAGTCTCGACCGTGCTCGCGACGGTGGCCCCGGACAATCGTCCGTCGCATTCGGTGCTGAAACACATCGGCGGGTTCCGAATCATCGGCACCTGCCAGGGCGACAACGGCCGACCGCACGAAGTCTTCCGGCGCGACGTGTAGTACACCTGCGGTACCACCAGAACAGCTACCGCCAGAACAGCCACCGCCAGAACACTGAGTCGCTCCGATCAGTCCGGCAGCAGCGGCATCTCCAGAGACTCTTGATTCACGAGCGTGGCCCTTGTCAACGCATCGGTGCCAAACCGTTCCCGAATCTCGTCGACCGCGCCATCCACCGCACCCCACTGCGCTTTCGAAAACGGGAGCGACAGTTGCACTGCATCATCTGGCGTCAACCCCGATACTGCAACACCAACTTTGGTCAGACCACGTTCTTCAATGGTCGGCCACGCCACATGGAGCAGCGACCGAGCCGCCGACATCACCTCATCGGTGGAACTTGTGGCCTCGGTCAACGTCCGTGAACGTGTGGCCTGGGCGAAGTCACCGAACCGCAGCCGGAGCGTGACCGTCCGAGCAACTCGCTGCCCGTCGCGCAGCCGACGGGTCACCCGGTCAGCGACCTCAACGACAATCTGCTCGGCCCCCACACGATCAACGGTGCCGGCAGGGAAGGACCGCTGCGAGCCAACCGAACGTCGCCTCCGGCCGACCTCGACCGTACGAGGGTCACGATTGTTGGCCAGGGCGTGCAGGTGGGCGCCCCACGACTTGCCAAGACGACGCTCCAGGTGGGCCGGGTCCAGCGCCGCAACCTCACCAACCGTGTGAAGGCCCACCTCGGCTAAGCGCTGCTGAGCGACCGGACCGACTCCCCACAGTCGGCCGACCGGCAGCGGGTGTAGGAACGCCAGCTCCTCCCCCGCCGGCACAACATGCATGCCATTCGGTTTGCAGACAGCGCTCGCCACCTTTGCCAAGAACTTCGTTGAGCCGCCACCGACGCTGAGATTGAGACCTACCTCAGCGGCAACACGAGCCCGCAGCCGGGCGGCAATCTCGACATCGGGCCCGTACCTGCGCTGCAGGCCCGTCACATCTATGAATGCCTCGTCGATGGAGAGGGCTTCAACGTTCGGCGACGTGTCGTGAAAGACATCGAACACCGCCTTGCTCGCCTCGGAGTACGCGTGCATCCGAGGCTCGACCAGGAGAATGTGCGGACAGAGCTGCTTGGCCTGCCTGCCCGTCATAGCGGTCCTGACCCCGAACGCCCTGGCCTCGTAGCTGGCGGCCAGGATTATTCCGCCGCCGACCGCCATGGGAATGCCGCGCAGCCGTGGCTGATCGCGCTGCTCGACCGATGCATAGAACGCATCGAGGTCACCGTGAAGTATCCGTCGGCCATCGGCCATCGAACATATGTTCGCTCACCCGTCCGAGAAACGCAACCCTCCCCTACCCCGCAGTACCTGCCTGGGCTACCGGAAGTCGGCGATGCGCTCGTCGGTGTCGGCAATCGGGTAGTCGGTCGCCGCTTCATAGCTCAGCCCCGCACGCAAGCCGGAGTCTTCCGAGACCCGGTAAAGGTCTTTGTACGCGGCCAGCGAGTCGCTGCTGTTTGCGACAACCGCCTGCAGCACCTCGTCGACCTGCTTATCCAACTCTGCCGCCGGAACCGAGTGGGCGGCAATGCCATACTCCGCCGCCTGGACACCAGAGAACATTCTGGCGGTGAGTGACAGCTCCCTCGCTCGGGCCATGCCGACCAGGTGCGGCAGTCGTTGGCTCATCCCCCACGTGGGGCGTAGCCCGAACTTGGCGTGGGTGTCGCCAAGCTTCGCTTCGTCTGCGGTGATCACGATGTCGCACGCCAGCACCAGCTCAAGTGCGCCGGTGAAACAGAACCCGTTCACTTTGGCCACGACCACCTTGGGCATCGTGGAGATCAGATCGGTGAGCCTGCGAGCGGGCAGGTCAAGGATGTCACCCACCTTGCCTCCGTCCAGGCTCCGCTCCCCTAGCGCCTTCAGATCAACTCCGGCGCTAAAGGCTCGCCCGGCTCCGGTGAGGATGACGGCGACGATGCGATCGTCAGCCGCTATTCGGTCGAACGCGTCGTTCAGCTCGTCCAACATCGTTGGGGTTATCGCATTGAGGGCGTCAGGTCGATGCAACGTCACGGTGGCGACAGCTCGCTCGTTGCCGTCATCACTCAACTCAATCGTCTCGTACGCCACGGGGCTCCATTCGTCGGTTTGGTTCCTCGGCAACGGTTCTAGTCGCTCGCCCGGCGGTTGCCGAAATCGACCCGCCGCCCTGGACTCTGTTGGTCGAGGACTCCGCAAGTCGAGGAGTCCGTTAGTCGAGGTAGATCACTATCGAGGTGTTGCTCACCGGCCCCGTCCGGCGGACCATGCTCATGATGGTGGAGAACGCACTGATGGCCCGGTTGGCGAACCCGTATTTCTTAGCGACGGCGGCACTGATCTCGGCATGTTCCTCAGCGGTGGCTTCCCGGCCTTTGCCGGTCACCACAATGGAGCCGTCGCGGACACGACCCCGCCCATCGCATGCCTGCAGCTCGCAGCGCGGATCATTTCTCAGCCGCTTGAGCTTCCAAGCATCGCTGCCAGTGGTGAACCCGACATAGTCGTCGACGGCCACAATCCAGACCGGCGTTGATTTGCGCTCTCCGCTCTTGGTGAACGTCGTAAGCGACACATACTTTTCGTCAGCTGTGCTCATCGCCACAGACTAGATGGCCGACGCCGCTTTGGCGTCGGTGGCTCATCGAACGAGTTCAACCTCGACCGTTTCGCCGCCCCAACCGCTGACCTGGTCTCGGCCTTGAACCGTCACCACCGACACGTCGTCGGGAATGTTGATGCCCGAGTGGCTCCTGGTGAACGGCTGCTCGGAGGCGTGGTCATGGGTCAGCTCTCGAATGCCATAGACCTCGCCATCGGCCCCCATCACTCGCCAGGCATCTGCGTAGCGCTCGGGCGAATCATACGGAGAACTCAGGGTGGCGGAAAAGGTCCACGACCCGTCGCCATCCAGCGTTGCCACCGCGTCCAGGACGTCCGGGAAGAGCTCGCTGGTGAGATCAACCCCATCGGCTTCTTCGGCCGGGGGCTCAGACTCAGCCGGATCATCCTCGACGGCCTCCTCGTCGGCACTGTCATCGACTGCGTCTGCGGGCTCGGGGTCCGCTGCCCCCGAGGCGTCGTCGTCTGATGAACCGCAGGAGGCGAGCAGCACCAGGCCGACGATCAGCGCCGCGACCAGGGCGAGCCGTTGACTCGCTGTCTGGGCCTTGAAGTTGTCGGTGGAGTCTGCGTTGGGCCGTGAAGTAGCGATTGGACCAGAATACCCGCGGGCCTAGAAGAGGTCGACCGATCCGCTTTCCAAGTTGTCCTGCGCCGCTGGGAGCGCTCTGGTCTGGGCCAGCATCTCTTCGGCGGCGGCAACGACGGTCTGTTGCACGTGCCCGAGATCATCATTGGGCGCTGAGCGGAGGTGAGTGGGAATCTCCTCGAAGAATTCGGCCAGCTGGTCAACGCGTTGACCAGCGTGCTCCGCGACCTGGCGAACGATGTCTTCGAACTGCAGGCTACGTACCGCGTCAGAGGTACTTCTACCGATCCGATCAGACAGCTCGGCCGCCTGGCCCGCCTGTTGATGGAGCATTGAGTCCAGCCCCTCAACGTGACTGGTCATCGACTCCATGTCGGTCTTGCTCTGCATCAACATGTTGGCATCTCTGGTGGCCGTGGTGTGAACCGCAGAGCGGGTCCGTTGCATCGAGCTGCGGACCTGCTCGAGCTGGCCTCGAATTTGACGGTTGAAATCGTTCGAGCTTTGCGAGAGGTGTCGCACTTCGTCCGCAACGACGGCAAAGCCCCGGCGACTCTCGCCGGCTCGCGCCGCTTCGATGGTGGCGTTCAACGAAAGCAATTTGGTCTGATCGGCAATGGCGCTCATATCCGACAGACGGTCCATCATGTCCTCAACATGGGCCGACATCTCATCGATGCTCTCGACCAATTCCATGCTCTGCTCACTCGCCGCCATCGTAAGATCAACGAACTTGCTGAGGAGTTCGGCGCTGCTCCGCACGAAGGATCCGATGGTTACCTTCTCTTCCTCACCATCGCTGCCTTCGCCCTGAGCCAGGGCCATGAGCATTCCGTCGATCAATTCCCGCTGCGCTGCGGTATCGCTTCGCATTGCACCGAACGAGGTGTTCAGCGTCTCTACGGCATCAGCAACCAGACTGCGGATCTGATCCAGCTCTTCGCGAATCTCGCTGGCCGACTGGGGGACGGTCTCACTGAGGCAGTCTCCGATGGCCCACAACTCCGTCGGTTGGCCGCTCGCCGACCGTCCGGCGACGCCAGCACCGGCATCGCCATGGCTCACGATTGATGGCGAGCCACCGCCTCGAAGTCGGCTGAGCCCTTGTATCGGCCCGGCGACGCACACAGCGACAAGGGCGATGGCGGCGACCCGCGCCTCTGCCCCAAATGCGAGCTGGGCCG
>CAZSTV010000241.1:0-8912 GCA_964609665.1 uncultured Acidimicrobiaceae bacterium | reverse complement strand
GGAACGCACCAACACTCACACTCCCCGACGGCAACTACGCCATCCAAGCACGAGCATTCGACGCAGCAAACAACCGGGACCAAAGCGCCCCCTACGTCCGCTTCAGCGTCGAAACCGCTCCGGCTGACTCCCAGGCGCCAGATACTGCGGTCACTTCCCCGGCTGCGGCGAACGAGGTCTTCACCTCGGCAACCGTCGACCTGGCAGGCACCGCGACCGACAACGTCGGCGTCGACAGTGTCGCCATCTCCATCCGAGACCGCGACAACCTCACCTGGCTCCAGGACGACCTCACCACCTGGGCCTCCAACTACAACACCTTCCCATCAACCCTGGCAGCACCAAACGGCACAACAACCGCATGGAACGCACCAACACTCACACTCCCCGACGGCAACTACGCCATCCAAGCACGAGCTACCGACACGGCGAGCAACGAGGACGCGAGCGTGTCAACCAAGTGGTTCAGGGTTGTGACCTGACGAACGACGCGTTTGAGTCTCCTCTTGGCGGTAGCTCCCGCTACCGTCAAGAGGGTGACCGCGCTCCTCGAACAGCTCGGACGTCCTGAGACCGACAGGCTTGTCATCCTTGTCTGTGATGGTCTCGGTTCGTCGAATGCGGCCAATGCGGCAATCGACAGTGCCATGCGGACCGGAGTCGCCACCAGCGCTGGTCTCCAGGTGCCGTGCCCCTGGGCCCGTGGTGCTGCTGCACGCCACCACGGTGAAGACATCGGGGTCTCCCTGACCGTCAACGCCGAGTACGACATGTACCGGTGGGGGCCGATCACCAATGCCCCGTCGCTGTTGGACGGCGACGGTGGGTTCCCTCGAACCGCCGAAGACCTCGGCGAGCACGCCGATCTGGACGAGACCCGTCGCGAATGCCGGGCTCAGATTGAGCGTGCGGTCCTTTGGGGTTTCGACCCCACCCATTTGAGCTCCCACCTGGACGCGCTGTGCCTGAGGCCTGAGCTGTTCGACGTGTACCTGGACCTCGCACACGAGTTTCAGCTGCCGATGAGCCTGCCGGACCCGTCTGTTGACACCGGCTACCCGGCCCGGGCTCTCGCCGCGGACGAGGGCATTTTCGTCGCCGATCACGTGATCTCCGGCCCGCGCGGTCGAGCATCACGGTTACTGGTCGAGAACGCGTTGCGGGCTCTGCAGCCAGGCGTCACCGAGATTCACGTCCGGCCGGCGGAAGACTCCCCGGAGCAGCAGGCAATCACGCCCCACTGGAGCGCAAACGCGAACGATGCCCACCTGGTAACCGGTGACTGGTCGTTCCGGGCGGCGCTTGACCGCTCCGGAGCGAAGCTCATCGGGTACCGAGAACTCCGAGAGGCTCAGCGGGCAAAGGCCGCCGGCACCTCCACCTAGATCTGGCAGCTCCGCCTAGATCTGGCAGCTCCGCCTAGATCTGGCAGCTCCGCCTAGATAGATGGGGTCAGACGACCTCTTCGACCATCGCCACGTGCATGGCGGTGACCGGGTTCTCAAACCCGACGAAGGCGGCCTGCCGCTCCGGTGACTCGTTGTAGACCGCCTCGGCGCCGGAAAAATCATCGGGGTGGCTCACCGACCAGATGAACTGGTTGGTTTCCGGGTCGGCATAGGCGAAGTTCACGGTGAACCCGTACTTCTCCCGGACCGGGATGATGTTCGGGAACCAGGCGGCCATCCTGTCGAGGCCCCCATCTTCAATCTCGTAACGACGCAACTGGGTTGGCATTTAGCAACGGTACCGGCGTTGACATGGGCCCTACAAGAAGATTGCAGACCGGACGGTGGTCAGGTTGCCGACTCAGCAGGTGGACCGGCGGCCGCCGCGGCGTTGAGCTTGGGCCGGACAACGATCAGGTAGACCACCGGGCCGATGCAGCAGATCAACAGAATGACGAACATCCACAGCACCTGGTTCTGCTCCGCAGCGGTCCACTGCCACTCCGGTCGCCGAGCCAGGTCAACCACTGCCAACACCAGCAGCACAATCGGAACAACCCCGATCAGGAACACGAACACAATGACAAAAAGCTCGCCAAACCCAACATTCATCGTCGTCAGCCTCCCGAAAGACCGGACCGGAACTGCGGATTCTCGAAGAGCTCGACGATGGCAAGCAGCGCTCCGGTCGATCCGACGGGCTTGACGTCTCCCATCATGTAGGAGCGAGCCATGGACTCAGAACCATCGCTGAACGCCGCCAACTGGTCGGCGGTGGTCGGCACGGTGACGGCGACGGCCTCTTCCTCACCGGGACCGGTGACCCGGCCGTCCACGATGTTCAACACCGCTTTCTGCTTCTTGCCAATGGTCACCGCAACCACCGCGGAGAGCTCTCCCGGCTGATCAAGCCCGGCCGATGCCTTCACCAAGGACTCGACCCAGCTGTCGTCCAACGCTGACTCTGCCATCAGGCGGCCTCGGTGTCGGCGGCTGACAGCCCGGCGAACAGATCATCCTCTGGCACCGGCGCGTCGACCAGCGACTTGGCAAGGATGTAGTCCTCGTAGGGGTAGGCCTCCGCTGCGGCGTCGTCGGGAAGCCCGAACCAGAACTTCTCTTCAGGGTCGACCTGGGTTGCGTGGGCCAACAGCGCCTCTCGGCGAGCACCGTAGTACTCGCCGATCTCCACCTTGGTGGTCACGCGATGATCCAGCGATGGCCGCTTGAACCAGTCGTCGTTGTATGGCGACTCGAGCTCCAGCTCCTGGAACTTCTCGTGGTGGGCGGTCAGGCGGGCCCGACTCCACATTGAGTAGTACAGCTTGGACGGCTGCCATGGGGCTCCCGCCTCGGGGTACCAGGCATCATCTCCCGCGCGGTCGAACGCCAGAACGCTGATGTCATGCACCCGCAAGTGGTCCGGATGCTTGTAGCCCTGCTGATCATCGGAGTAGGTCACGATGACATGTGGTTGGAGCCGACGGATGATGGCGACGAGGCGTCCGGTGGCCTCATCGAGATCTGCCTGGGCGAAACAGTCCGGGTGCATATTGGCATCATCGTCAGGCATGCCGGAATCCCGGTAGCCGAGCCACACCAGCTCGTGGTAGCCGATCGCTTTGACCGAGCGTTCGAGCTCTTCCGCCCGAACCGCCGGAAGGTTGTCCCGAATTTCTGGCCGGTCCATCACCTTGTTGAGGATGTCACCCTCCTCACCACCGGTGGCGCACACAAGGAACGCCCGATGCCCCTCGGCCACGTAGCGGGCCACGGTGGGCGCCCCTTTCGACGCTTCATCGTCGGGGTGAGCATGGACACTGAGCAGACGAGCCATTCCAACAAAACTATCGGCCTCAGATTGGAACGGGCCAGACGCCGACGACGTTAGGACTAGTGTCGGGGTAAACGAGGGTTTGCTTCAGAGAGGACATTCGGCATGGAAGAGTCTGCGACGTGGGCCGCCATATGGTTGGCGGCGGCTGCCGGTTTCGGCATGGGCGAAATCTTGATCGCCGGTTCGTTCTTTCTGCTGCCCTTTGCCGCGGGAGCGCTCGTCGCTTCCGTCGTGTCGCTATTCGGGCTCCACGTGCTCGTCAGCTGGCTAGTTTTCGTCCTGGTTTCCGGCGCATCGTTCTTCGGCATGCGGCCGCTGGCTCGTCGCCTTGACGCCAAGGCCCCCGAGGTTGCCGGCATCGGCGCCAACCGACTGCTCGGATCGAGCGGCATCGTCCTCTCCCCCATCTCCGCCACCCCCGGTGACGCCGGGCTGGTAAAAGTCGGAACCGAGGAGTGGCGGGCCGACACCCCTGACGGGGTGACACTCTCGGCCGGTACCCGTGTTCGGGTCATTGAGGTGCAGGGAACCCGTTTGCTTGTGGAGCCGGCAGAGGTTGATGACGTCGATTTGTAGGCGGCTCTCTACCAGGGGTCACCCGGTTCGAATCGTTGGAAGAGTTCGCGAAATAGGAGGTACATGATGGATACGGTCGCAGGTCTTTTGATCTTCGTGATCTTTGCGTTTGTCGTCGTTTACGTGGCGATGGGTGTGCGGATCGTGCGTCCCTATCAGAAGGGCGTTGTCGAGCAGCTCGGCCGGTACAAGGAAACGGTCGACCCCGGGTTGCGGATCATCAAGCCGGTGCTGGAGCGCATTCGCACGGTGGACATGCGGGAGCAGGTCATCGACGTTCCCCCGCAGGAAGTCATCACCCAGGACAACGTCGCCGTTTCGGTCGATGCCGTCATTTACTTCGAACCGACCGACCCTCAGCGTCTGCTGTACAACATCTCCAACTTCATCCTTGCGGTGACCAAGCTGGCCCAAACGAACCTCCGTAACGTCATCGGCGAGATGAGTTTGGACGAGGCGTTCACCTCACGTGAGCGGGTCAACGCGGCGCTTCGCCAAATCCTTGACGACGCCACGGACAAGTGGGGCGTTCGGGTGGTTCGAGTCGAGATTCAGCGCATCGATCCACCCCAGGATGTGATGCACGCCATGCACGAGCAGATGAAGGCTGAGCGCACGAGGCGAGCCGTCGTCACCGAAGCCGAGGGTGCCCGCGAGGCAGCCGTCACCCGAGCTGAAGGCGAGAAGCAGGCCGCCATCCTGTCCGCAGAAGGTGTGCGGGAACGAGACATTCTCACCGCTCAGGGTCAGGCCCAGGCGGTCAAGACCAGGGCCGAAGCCGAGCAGTTCCGCCAGGAGGTCGTCGCCCTCGGCGAGGCCGAAGCCATCCGCAACGTGTACGGCGCCATCACCGATGCCGGTACCGACGATCGGGTGATCGCCATCAAGTATCTGGAGACCCTCGAAGGCATCGCTGACGGTCAGGCCACAAAGATCTTCCTGCCGACCGAGATGGGAGCAACCCTCGGCACGCTCGGCGGCATCGCCGAGATGCTCAAGGGTGGCGACTTCCCGGAGGCAAAGCCCCGAGACCCGGAAAAGGTGCGGGCCTCGGAGCGCCGCAGAGCTGCAGCGCAAGCGCACTCACAGGTGGCCGTTGGGTCGGGAGAGGGTGAGGCTCCGGCCATCGCCGCTCCGCCTGCGGTTCCTTCATCGGCGCCAATTCACGAGGGCACGCCGGCGCTGCCACCGGCGGGCGAGTTCCCACCGCCGCCCATGCGCCCCTGAGCCTGGGCTCACCCTCACGTAGCGGTGTGTGCGGTGTTTGTGGTGTTTGTGTCGGACCGCTCAGCTGAATTAGTTGTCAGCTGAGCGGCTCCAGGACCAGTTCGTCCTCGTCATCTTCGACGAGACGCCAGCCGAACAGTTCGGCCAGTGGACCCCGGCCTTCTTCCGGGCCGCTGGCCAGCACCGCGTCACCGACCCGCAGTTCCACATGACGCCTGGGCCGGTACAGGAAACGGCCGTCGCGTTCGATCGCAAGCACATTGAAGCCGGGCTCGATCGGTAGGTCCAGGTCGCCGAGAGCGCGGCCAACCGCGGCCGCTCCCTCACCGACGGGGAACCTCACCACCACATCATCAGTGTCGCCAAGTGCCACCTGAAGCACCGGGTGCAGGTCGCTCGACTTTTCGATCAGCCACACCATCTGCTGGGCCTGATCCCCAAGATCTTCGGCCGCGGCCGCAAGGTGAAGCAGCCCCCGCAGCGGCTTCGGGTCGACGTCATCGGTGACCGCTCGAAGCACCCAAAGTTCAAGGCGGATCTTCATTTCGTCAAGGCGATCCTCCAGGTGGCGTACCTCGGCGGCGAGACTCCGGTCCCGGAAAACCAGGGACGAATAGGCCAGCCCAACCGCGACCTCGGACAGGTTCTTCATCTCGACGATGGTGTCGACGGCGCGGTCCAGGTCGGTCAGGGCCGACGTTTCCTCCGCAACTGGCGAGTGGTATTCCGGTGCGCCGGCAAGCTCTCGCAGCCGGGGGATCCCGTCGGGTGATCCTCGCAGGAAGAGCACGTCACCGGGGTTGATGATGTCATCTCCCCCTGGGTCGATGAGCCAGCGGCGGTCCCGGCGCACGGCCAGGACCCGCATCCCGGTTACGACGGGAAGTTCGAACGATCCCAGCGGACGGTTGGCGAAGTGTGACCCGTCGGCCACCGCAACCCGGTGCGACACCTCCTCGGCATCCATCAGGTCGAGGACGAGTTGGCGGGGAATGCCAAGCCGTCGGGTGACAATTCTGGCGATGTCCACCGCGTCGTTGCCGATTCTCTCGACGGCGCTGATGACCTGCAGTACTGCCGACATCGCTTCGGCCTCACGAGGGTTGCGCACCGCGATGATGCAGATCGCCCGCATCTGATGAACCAGGTCGCTGATCTGCTGCTCCAGACCATCGACCTCATCCGCCATGTCTGCATCGTCAAAGAACAACGCGGCGTAGGCCAGATCGACCATCAGTTCGCTGGTGTCCTTTGCCTCCGACAACATCTCTCGAAGGTTGCGAGGTTCCATACGGTTCAGGGTCTCCAGAGTTGTCCAGTAGAAGAAGTTCTTGTCAACCGAATCGAGTTGATCATGCCACACCCCAAATAACCAGTGCCCCGATGAGGGTGGATGCACCGACAACATCGAGACTGGCCGACACCAGGGGAATGCCGTGGCTGTCGGGGTCCAGGCCAAAGCGCACGGCGGCAAAGGTGCCGTAGTACGCAACGATGGCAACGAAGGTTGTTGCCATCAGTCCGCCGGTTGCGGCAACGGCAATCAACCAGAGCAGCCCGGGCGAGCTGCGACCCGCGGCAACGCCGAGTGTCCCGGCCAGGAATCCCAGAAAGATGAAGATGGGGATTGCCAGGGTGAACATGATGCGAATGTCTGACCGGGCATCACCGCGAGGAATCCGCGCCGCGTCGATCAGCCCGAGGTGGACCTTGGTCGACAGCCGGTTTGAGAGGATGCCGCCGAGGGCGCCTGCGGTTGCCAAGTAGCCGGGTAGCAACACGATCAGGACCGAGAACGCCAGGAACCGGTCGATGGAACGTTCCAGAACGATGCCTGCGATGAGGCTGAGCGTTCCGGCGACCATCAGGATTGGGATGGCTTCAAGCAGGATCCGTCGGGCGGTCGACAGCGACGACGTGATCACCAGCGCCGCGGCGGCAACAACGACGATCACGAAGGCGATGGCCAGCCCGTTTGTCAGCCACCCCCGGCCGATCAGCCCGGTGACCAGCACAATGGCCGGGAGGGTCACGAAGTCTCCGGAGGCCGACACCAGTGGGGCCAGCACGTTGTCGAGGTCCCAGCCGAACCTGGTGGAGGCAACGGCCAGGCCCAAGGTGATGCCGAGCACCACGACCGAAGCGAGGGTGCCTCCGAGCACCGAGACCACCACGAAGTCGGCGATGGTCAAGACCGAAATCGCTTCCCCCGCTATGAGCAGCACCACCACTTCGGCAATGACCGCAAGGCCGAGCGCGGCAACGACCGAGCTGGCCATGGCCCCGATGACGTTTTGGCCAAGCAGCGAATCTCGCCGCCAACTCCAGGACAGGGTTCCGGCCGCCAGGGCGGTCGAGAGGCGGCTGCCGAGAGGTCCAAAGACGTTGCCTCTCAGTCCGATGGCGGCGGGGATGAAAAGCAACAAACCCGGGTTGCTACGAAGGGTGTCGGCAAAGAAAGCGAAGGTGAATCCGGTGATGAGGCTTGTGGTGGCCGAGAGCGCAAGCGCTCCGAGGCTCTGGCTGGCATCGCCGATGGCGGGACCGAGGAGACCACCGAGTGGGCGCCAGGCCAAACGGGGCACGGCCAGGAGTCGACGACCACCGAGTCGTGGATCGAGACGACGACCGGTACCGAGCAGTCGAGAGCGGCTGATTTTCGCCAACCAACCGGCGAGCGGACCACGCTCGCTTGGTTCAGGGTCGACGGCATCGCTCACGCCGCAACGGTACAAGAACACCGCTGCGAATTTGGTTACCCGGATGACAACGGGCGGGGTCGGATTTGCCTCGGAGCCGGTCAGGTGTTGAGGTGTCCTGGTGATCGGTGTGACCTCTGACAACTATGACCCAGCAGCGGTGCCGGTCAGTCATGCGGCCACGGTGATGCTGCTCGATGACCGGCCGGACCTGCACGTACTCATGGTGCACCGCACCGCAAAGGTGGTCTTCGCCCCCGACATGTGGGTGTTCCCCGGCGGTCGAGTTGACCCGGACGATCACCTTGGAGACTTTGATCGGCTCTGCCGAGGTCTCTCTGATGCGGAGGCCTCCACCCTTATCGATGTGGAGCAAGGCGGCCTGGCCTGGTGGATGGCGGCGGCCCGTGAAACGGTTGAAGAGGCGGGGCTGCTACTTGCGTCGGCCGACGGTGCGCCGGTTGATGCCGCTGCGATTGCTGTTTTTCGGCGAACGGTGCTCGAGATCGAGAGCTTGTTTGCCGACGTGCTGCTCGAACGAGGGATCACCCTCGATGTCACACCGATTGAAGAGGTCGCCAGGTTCATCACGCCGATGGGCCCGCCGCGACGTTTCGACGCCAGGTTCTTCATCGCCAGGACCCCTGACGACCAGGAACCAAGCCACGATGAGGGCGAGATCGTCAACTGGGAGTGGGTCCGCCCCCAGGACGCGCTGGATCAGTGGGCGGACGGCAAGATGGAAATGATGTCACCGACGGTCCGCATGGTGGCGTGCCTTGCCCGGTATCAATCGGCGGACGACGTGTTGGCGGTGGCCCGCAAGCGGCTGCCCTACAAACGGGTGCGGGTTGATGACCCCAACGGCGATTACCGAGTGGTGCTCCCCGGCGAGCCGGGATACGAAAACGCGGAACTGGAGATCGAGTCCGGCTGGGTCCGCCTCTGGGAGGAATAGCTCCCTAGCTCTCCGACAGGCCACACCTACCGAAAAGTCCCGCGAGCCCGGGCAGCCCGAGTTGTGAGCGCCAGCGAACAATCTCGCCCTCCCCGACACAAGGCGACGACCAACGCAGCGCTCGGCCACACCTACCGAAAGTCCCGCGAACGAGGGGAGCCCCGAGT
>CAZSTV010000240.1:0-8923 GCA_964609665.1 uncultured Acidimicrobiaceae bacterium | reverse complement strand
AGCTTGGTGTGCTTCGGCTGATCCACCTTGGGAATGGCCCGGAGCAGCGCCTCGGTGTAGGGGTGGCGCATGTCGGCGAAGAGCTGGCCGGTGGCTGCCTTCTCGACCACCTTGCCCGCATACATCACCGCGATCTCATCGGTGCGGCCTGCGACAACGCCGAGGTCGTGGGTGACCAGAATCATCGTCATGAAGCGGTCGCGTTGCTGGGTGGCCAGCAGGTTGAGAATCTGGTGCTGCACCGTCACGTCGAGGGCCGTGGTCGGCTCGTCGGCGAAGAGCATCTTGGGACCACACGCAAGTGCGATCGCAATGCAGACCCGCTGGCGCATGCCGCCGGAAAGTTCGTGCGGGTAGTTGGAGAACCGAGCTTCGGGCTCCGGGATGCGAACGCTTCGAAGCAGTTGGATTGCGTTGTCCTTGGCGTCGGACTTGGACAGCCCCAGGTGGTAACGAAGGTGCTCGGTGAGCTGCCTACCGATTTTCACCACCGGGTTCAGCGAGGTCATCGGGTCCTGGAAGACCATCGCCATCTCGATGCCCCAGAGCTTCTGCATCTCCTTGGTTGACAGCTCGAGTAGCTCATCGCCGTCATAGCGGACCGAGCCGCTGGCGGTTGCGTTGCCCGCGATATTCAAACGCATGATCGAACGCGAAAGGACGGTCTTGCCCGATCCAGACTCGCCGACGATGCCAAGTGTCTTGCCCCGTGGCAGCGAGAACGAGACGCCGTCGACCGCTTTCACCACTCCACCGGGGACGGTGAAATGAGTTTTCAGGTCGTCTACGACGAGGAGATCCGACTCGGTTGCTGAACTCAAAACTTACGTATCTTCCATTCAGTTGAACGCACGCGCATGTCGTTCGGGGCAAACAAGACGCTCATGGGATCACACATCGGCGTGTGACGCAATTCTCTCCGCCCTGACCAGTGTGGACTGTCATCAGACCTTAAAAACCGAATGAGCCCTCAGGACTGGTGACTCAGGCAAGATCACCTAGATCCACCAGCCCGCTTGGCGCGTGTGGGCCAAGAAGTAACAACTCCAGAACGCCGACCCCTCGACGATCACCAATTTTGGCTTCCACGAGGTGTTGCACGTGAAAGTTCCCGATCTGTGCAGGGTCAATGGCCGACAGGTCGGTCCGTTCCCGTTCGACCACGTTGTCCCCCACCCAACTGCCATGGCGGAACCGGGGATGGCCGTAGCCAACACCGCTCATCTGAAACCGCATGATCGGTGAGAGTTCTACGGTGAACGGATCGGCCCGCCATGGCTCGAAGGTGAGCTCTGCGGCGCGCATCCAACGGGTGCCCGGCTCCAGCTCCAGCCGGTAGTCGACCGACGCCATGGCTTCTACCGGCTGGGTCCATGGGGCGACGTCTGGCTCCAGCGACGGAGCCACGAACCCGCCCTGGTGCCAGCGGGAGCCATCAGCGTTTTCGTTCACATCCAGGTGCATCGCACCGTCGTCAAAGTTGATCGGCGCCCAGAGCCAGAAGAATTGCGGCATCGCCGGCGGAGCATCGGCACCCCGCCCTCCCCGTTGCCCCCAGGAGCGGTCACGACAGCCCCGCAAGCCCGCAAGGTCGATCGAGGAGCCGTCGACCGATGCTGTGCCGCTCCACTGGCCGAACTGGGTGTAGCGGGTGTAGTCAAACACGCCGAGCGTCATGTCGAAGTTGGTGAACCGAGGTTCTTCGATTGGCGGAGTCCTGGCGGCAAAGGTGGCATCCATTCCAACCTCGGCATGATCGACTACCAGCTTGATGGTCGCCATCGGCTCACTGATCTCCACCGAAATTGGACCGACCTGGGTCCGACGCCGGTCATCGCCCATACGACCGGAAGCAAAAACCGAGTGCTGTACGCCGTCGATGACGATGCACAGCGCCGCGTCGATGATCCGTCGATTCGGGTAGACCCCGAGTGCCGCGGCGAAGAAAACGGAGCCGTCATCGTTGTAGCCATTGAAGAAGTATCGGTCGTAGGCATTGGCGCCAAGACCGTTCTGGGTTACCGACGCGGGCGTCTGGTGAATCGGGAATTCGTCAAGCGGATCGAGCATGTGCGTCCTTTCGCAGGACAGGATAGGGAGCGGGACAGCAGGCCGGGTTCAGAAGTGTTAGCGACACTATTAATAACTATCGGTACTCCGAGTAGGGGTATCCGTACTCTCAATACACTCTCAATAGCGCATCCGTAAGTGAAAACGTCACCCCTTCCACAACACCGGGCGGAACCGCGAGGTTTTGTCGAACAGGCGTCGATCTCTGGGTGCGCCTCCAACACAGCACCATGCCAAGCTAACCTTGGACCAGCATGGGACGTGTATATCGAGAGCGGCGAATCTACGGCTGTTCTCAGGCCGAGGTCCGAGCGGCCGCTGAGCGAGCGGTCTACGAGCTTGGCATGGCGATCAAGCCAGCTAGTACGGAATGGGAGCTTCAGGCGGACCGCACCATGAGTGCGCTTAGCTGGGGTGAACGCATAAAGGCACTGATGGCCACCTCCCCCGGTGGCGGCACGCAGGTCCTGCTCGAATCAAAGCTCGTCTTTGGATTCATTGACTGGGGCCGAAACCAACAAAACGTCGAATCGTTCTTTGAGACGATCGAGACAATCATTGGGCCCGGAGAGCCCGCCCCCCTGGAAGTTTGAACGTAACGCCGCCCGGGCCGATGGACCGTCGGTGCGGGCGCAATCTACACTTTGAGACGGGTAACCAATGCATATGGCGGACGGGAACACAGCGCAGTCACTCTGGCCACGGCCAGCACGACGCGCCCCGGCTCCCAGCGCCTCCTATGGCCGCCGCCCTCGCGGTCTGGCCATCGCCGCCATCGCTGTCTTCGGACTGGTAGCGGCGGCCTGCGGCGGGGAATCCACGCCGGGCGCCGGATCAGAGACCGTGCCGCCGACCGTGACCACCATCTCCACCACCACCGTTCCCACCGTCACCACCACCACTATCGACTTTGACCGGCCGATCACCCAGGACACCGTCCCAATTCCGGCCGAAGCGTCGATCGTCGACCTCATCGCCCTGGTCAATGACATGCGCGGCCAGACAAACAACGTGTCAGACCAGATGGCCCGCCTCGCCAGGTTCCAGGAACTGGCGTCGCCGGTCAGTGCTCAGATCCTGGACTTCTCGACGACGGTGTCCCCCATCGAGGAAGACGAGGAGTTCGCGGTGGAGTCCACCGTGCGATTCCGCGTGTCCCAGGACCACCTGACAATTGAGATGTTCCTCATCGATGAGTTGCGGTCCCGCGGCTGGAACAAGGCCAGCGAGGGAACCCAGCAAGTCGATGGTGACACCGCAACCGTGCTGGTCTTCCGGGTCCCCGGCATTCCGGCCGACGAGACAGAGCTTGCGGTCACGGTCACCGAGCTGCCCGGTTTGACCCTTATCGACTACGCCTACCGGACGCGCACCCCGATTGCAGACACCTCATTCGAGCGGCTGCAGGTCTGGCAGGAAGAGCTTGCAACCCCACGGTCGGCAGACCCGATAAGCACTCGTATCGCCACGCAGGATGACCTCGGCTCGATGTCGGTCTCCTACTGGATGACGGCGGAGACCACGGCGGAGGCTCGCGAGGCGGTGGTTGCGCTGCAGGACGAGGAAGCGTTCACCGTTGGCACCTCGGAGGGAAGCGGAGCGTCCACGGCACCGCTGCTCCTTGTCGATGCCAACAACAAGGAGCTACTGATCGACTTTGCGATCACCGGCGAGGCGGACACGGTCGAGATGACCGTGACGCATACGTTCGGGCTCGAACCGGTCGACTAGTTCTGACCGCCCAAACGTCAGCTTGTGGCCAGGCCAACCGCGTCCCAGCTGACTTCGGCCGGATCCCACGCCAGCACTGACGGCACGCCGTCAGTGGTTGGGATCTCAAGGGTGATGCAGGCATCGGAGATGCGAAGCACCCCTTCCCCATCGGTTGCCGAATCAGACAGCGCCGAATCAGACAGGGCCAAGGCCAGTCCTGCACCCTCGGCGCCGTAGCTCACGTGAACCCGCTTTGTTCCATCCATACCCTTGAGACGATGCTGGACGGCTTTTAGTTCCAGATTTCGGGTTACGAATTGATCACATACTCAGATGCCGCATACGGGGTGCCACGTAAGGCACCAGATGGAGGTAGGGGTAGCCCCACCTCGGCCTGACCAGCTGACCTCATCGACCGGCCGGAGAGGGAGTCATACGATGTTGATATGAGCCCGATTCCACCAATCAGCGCCACAGCATCGCAGGCACAGCCCGATGACCGCCAGGACACCGTTTCCACCGACACCGCCGCCGCCGACGGCTCCGATTACACCGACCTCTCGACAGACGCGAGAAACAGCAACGGCGTTGGCAGCGGAGGTTTCCTGGCCGACTTCTTCGGCAAGGCCTTTTGGACAAGGACCCTTTTCCTTGCCACCCGATTCCCGCTGGGACTTCTCTGGTTTCTGGCCTTTGTGATTCTGTCCAGCGTTGGCGCCGCCACGATGATCATCGGCGTCGGCTTCCTGCTGCTGGCAACGCTCTTCTTCGTGCTTCGCACCAGCGCTCGGTTCGAGCGTGACATGATCAAGATCTTTGGTGGTCCCACCATTGCTGACCCGTATCGGACCGTGCCCGCATCTGGGCCTCCGCCGGGGGTTGGCAAACGCTGGCGGGCCAGGCTGCGGGACCCGGCGAGCTACCGTGACGCCCTCTACCTGCTGCTCCAGTTCCCATTCGGGCTCGCCAGCTTCATCGTGATAGTCGTCGGTTTCAGCTCAACCTTTGGGGCGATGGCGCTGCCACTGTTCTATAACCGAATGGGCGCAGTGGAACTCAGCTTTGGCAGCTCATCCGGTGGCGACGGTTGGTTCGTGGTCGACCGACTCTGGAAAGCCCTCCTCGTTGCCCTCATCGGCCTGGTGTTGCTGCCGCTTCTCCCCGTGCTGGTTCGACTGATGAGTGCCATTCACTTCGGACTGGCTTCGCTGTTGCTCGGGCCGACCCGACGAACAGAGGTGGCCGAGGCCATCGAACAGCGTGACCTTGGACTTTCGGCTGACATGACCGAACGCAGACGCATCGAGCGTGACCTTCACGACGGCGCTCAACAGCGGCTGGTGGCCATGACCATGGAACTCGGCCGGGCCAAGGCCAAACTCGACGATGACCCGGACTCTGCGAGAGACCTCCTCGACAGCGCCCACGATCATGCCAAAGCGGCAATGCAGGAACTCCGGGACCTGGCACGGGGAATCGCTCCCCCGCTTCTTTCCGACCGTGGCCTGGATGCTGCGCTTTCCGCCCTCGCCGGCCGCAGTCCCATCCCGGTCGACCTTGTGGTCGATCTGAATCGGCGGCTTGCAGAGTCGGTCGAATCGGCGGCGTACTTCGTGATCGCCGAAGCCTCGACCAACGCCATCAAACACTCGGGGGCGACGTTGATTACGGTACGGGTCATGGACCACGGCTTACGACTCGCCATCTCGGTCAGCGACAATGGCTCCGGCGGGGTCGACCCGACCGGCTCCGGCCTTGTTGGCCTGGCAGATCGGGTCCGCTCGGTCGGGGGCCAATTCATCGCTCACGACACCACCGATGGCGGCGCAGTGATTACGGCGGAGATCCCATGCGAGTCGTAATTGCCGAAGACTCCGTCCTGTTGCGGGAGGGCCTTGTCCGGCTGCTCGAAGACGCCGACATTGACGTTGTCGCTACCGCAGGAGACGGCACCGAACTTCGGGCCGCCGTCGACGCCCACGAACCGGACCTGGCCGTTGTCGATGTGCGGATGCCACCGACCTTCACCGACGAGGGACTCGGGGCCGCAATCGAGATTCGGGCCAAGCGCCCGGACTTTCCGGTGCTGATCCTCAGCCAGTACGTCGAGGAGCGCTATGCGTCGGAGTTGATCGGATCGAATGCGAACGGTGTCGGCTACCTGCTCAAGGAGCGGGTCGCGGATGTGGCCGAGTTCATTTCGTCTCTACGGCGGGTTGCCGATGGCGGGACCGTGATTGACTCCGAAGTGGTGGGCCAGTTGATCGGCCGCAAGGGCGACGACCCCGTCTCTGCCCTGAGCGGTCGGGAGCGGGAGGTCTTGGAGCTGCTCGCCGAAGGGCGATCCAACCGGGCAATCGCTGAACGGTTGGTCGTTTCCATCGGCGCGGTGGAGAAACACATCAGCAGCATCTTCATCAAGCTTGACCTGCAGCCGTACCCCGATGACCACCGCCGCGTACTGGCGGTGCTGCGGTACCTGCAGCCCTGAGCCGTAGACTCCTGCTACCCGATTACGGGTGCCACTCAGGGCATCGACGCCGTTGCCGATTGGACCAAACGTGACCTCCACCGCTCAAACACCGGAACCGAACACCGACGCCAAGAAGATCCTGGTGCTCAACGGGCCAAACCTGAACATGGTCGGCACGAGAGAGCCCGAGATCTACGGCTCGGAATCGCTCAGCGACATCATGGACGGGCTGACGGAGTTTGGCGCCACGATCAACTGTGAGGTCACCCACCGCCAGTCGAACATCGAAGGTGAGTTGATCAACGCCCTCCACGATGCGATGACGTGGGCCGACGGTGTGGTCTTCAACGCCGGGGGCTTCACCCACACGAGCGTCGCGCTACGTGACGCCATCAGCGCCTGCCAGCTGCCGGTGATCGAAACCCATCTCTCAAACGTGCACGCCCGCGAGGAGTTCCGACACCACTCGATGCTCGCCGCGGTCTGCGTCGGCGTTGTGGCCGGTTTCGGGTCAGACAGTTACCGGATCGCCCTCACCGGTCTCCGTTCCTACATCGACCGCAGCGCTTAGCGCGCCGGAGCCCCTGGCCGCTGTTTCTTTGAGGGCCTTGGGCCGCCACGGCGTGACGATCTTGTCCCTGATGGCCTCAATCGCCAGGTAGTAGTACGGGAACGACACCAGCACCAGGAACGTGCTGGACAGCAAACCGAAGATGATGGTGAAGCCGAGGGCCTCCCAGAACGGGTCCGACAGCGCCAGCGGCAAGACGCCGGCCACCGTGGTCAGCGAGGTGGCTACCAGCGGGCGGAACCGTCGCCGGATTGCGGTCTCGATGGCGGTCTTGCGGTCTGCTCCCGCTCGCCGCTCCTGGTTGGCGAAGTCGGTGAGCAGGATGGTGTTGTTGACCGCGATACCGATGAGGCCGAGCAAGCCGAGCATCACGAAGAAGCTCAACACGTTGTTGGTGAGCAGCAGACCGCCAAAGACACCGAAGAAGCTGAACGGGATGGCGAGGAACACCAGCAGCCACTGCAGCAGTGAGCGGAACTGCACGATCAGCAGAATCAGCATGCCGACAAGGGCGATCATGAACGCCGCTGGCATGGACGCGAACGACTCCTGATTCTCGCTTTCAAGACCGAAGTCGAAGCCGAGAGCGTCACTTTCCAGCCCGAGTGCCGCAAGTTCGCTTTCGCCGAACTGTGACTTCACGTAGTCCTCGGTCTCGGCGGTGACGGTGGTGATGTCATCGGCGTCGAAGCGGGCCCGGACCTCGATGAGGCGCTGACCATCTTGGCGTGACACCACTTCGGTGAGCGCAACGTCGGTCTCCAGGACGGTGAAGGTGGTTCCGTTCGGTCGGCTGATCTCGGCCCCGAGAAGCGCGTCGGCAAACGTGGCCCCGGCCGCGTTGAGTACGTCGGCGTCATCACCAAAGACCTGCATCTGGAAGGGGAACAGCGCCTCTGGCGGACCGGCCGAGAGCTGGTTGAACACCACCCGTGCGCCGTCGACCGATTCGGCCAGGGGTTCAAGTACCTCTTCGACAAGGTCGGGGGCGGCAGGACGGCCACCGATCTCGGTCAGGCTGAACTGGGTGTAGGCCTCACGTTCGTTGCCAATGAAGGTGTACGCGCTCTCCACCTCGGCACCGAGGAGGTCCGCCGCTTCCTGGTTGACCTCGAGCGCCAGCGCCTTGGCATCCTCGATGGAGGTGCCGGGCTCAAAGGTGTACTCGACGGCGATCTCGGTCGAATCCTTCTGGGGCGGGAAGATGTTGAAACCGACGCGGGGCGCAAACACCAGGATTCCGATGAGGAACATCGCAATGCTGACCCCAAAGCCAGCCAGGCCAATTAGCACGCCGGTGCTCCCCCGCTTGCCCGGCAGCGATGACACCGCGGCGGCCAACCGGTCTTCCAGGCGAGCGAGCGGGCCCTGGCTGGGAGGGGCGGACAGAACGATGAACCGGGACGCGAACGGAATGAAGATGAGCGACAACAGCAGGGACGTGACGAGCGCGATGATCACCGAGATCGGCAAGATCTTGATGAACTGACCGAGCACGCCAGAGATGGCAAGCATCGGCGCGAAAACCAGCACCGTGGTGACCGTTCCAGAAATGCTGGCCGCGCCCACCCGTTTGATGGCGTGGCCGATGATCTCGATTGGGTCGCTGCTCTCCTCGCGGAACGCGTCGATGGCCTCTGTGATGACAATCGCGTCATCCACGAACAGCCCGAGCGCCAGGATGAGGCCAAACAGCGAGATGGTGTTGAGCGAGATTCCGGCCACGTAGAGCACGCCAACCGACGTGGCCAGCACGGTGAGAATGAACAGCGCGGTGATGATGGATGCCCGCCACGAGATAAGGATGAGGGCGATGATTGCCACGGCGATCAGACCGGTCAGCACGTTGCCCTGGAGCGAACCGATCTGCTGGCGAATCTGGGACGCAAAGTCAACGGCGACGAACGCATCGAACTCGGCGGACAACACCTCGTCTCGCTCGACCTCGGCCAGGATGCCGTCGACGGCGTCACGGATGCCGAGCGCGTCCACGTCGTCGGCCGAGAGAACGCCGATGGCCACCGATGGCCGGAAGGTGACCGCGTCGTCCTCGATCACGGTCGACTGGTTGAATCCGGTTTCGTTGGCGACCGTCT
>CAZSTV010000239.1:0-8939 GCA_964609665.1 uncultured Acidimicrobiaceae bacterium | reverse complement strand
ACTCGATGGTCTCGCTGGTCTCGATCGTCGACTTGGTGATGAACGAAAACTCAGCACCTTGGTCCATAAACACGACCGGGCGGTAGTTCGGGTGAATGTCTGACTTCATAACAGATCTCTCGCTCTTGTCTTCACACAGTTCGACGTATGGGTTGGGAATCGGGCTCGGCGAATCCCATACGGGGTACGAGCCAGTTGCCCAGTCTGCCCCGGTTCGGCCACTAATCCGACCGACGGGGGTTGTTTTCTCGCTTCTGACGCAGAGGGCTGCGGTTAACCGCGGGCCTTGCTGATCTCGGAGAGGAACTCGGCGTTGGTCTTGAAGCTCATAAGCCGCTCGACCAGCATCTCGACGCCTGCAGCGCCGCTACCGCCGTCTTCGTTCATGCCGGACACCACGCGACGCAACTTCCACGACGCTTCGACCTCTTTACGCTCCCGAAGGAGCTCTTCGTTCCTGGTGGACGAACCGTCGATGTCGATGGCGGGGAAGATGCGCTTCTCGGCCAGCTTGCGGTCGAGGCGGAGCTCCATGTTGCCGGTGCCCTTGAACTCTTCGAAGATGACCTCGTCCATGCGGGAACCGGTCTCGACGAGCGCCGTTGCCAGCATGGTGAGCGAGCCGCCCTCCTCAAGGTTTCTGGCCGCACCGAGGAACCGCTTCGGCGGGTAGAGCGCAGCGGCGTCGACGCCACCGGACAGGACCCGGCCGGTCTGTGGGGCGGACATGTTGTACGCCCGGGCCAGCCGGGTGATGCCGTCGAGGATGACGACGACGTCCTTGCCGTCTTCCACCAGGCGCTTTGCCCGCTCAACGGTGAGCTCGGCAACAGCGGTGTGCTCCTCTGGCGGACGGTCGAAGGTGGATGCGACCACCTCGCCGTTCTTGAGGTGGCGCTGCATGTCGGTGACCTCTTCAGGCCGCTCATCGATCAACAGCACGATGACCACAACCTCGGGGTTGTTGGTCTCGATCGCCCTGGCGATGCTCTTCATGATGGAGGTCTTGCCCGCCTTCGGGGGCGAGACGATAAGGCCACGCTGGCCCTTGCCGATCGGGGCCACAAGATCGATGATCCTGGTGGTCATGTTCAGCGGCTCGTCCTTGGCCTCGAGCACCAGGCGCTCGTCGGGGAACAGTGGGGTCAGCTTGTCGAAGCGTGGCCGGCCCTTTGACTCCTCGGGCGACTTGCCGTTGATGGTGTCCAACTGCTGCAGGGCCGGGTTCTTCTCATTGCGATTGGCCGGGCGGGACAGCCCGGTCAGGTGGTCGCCCTTGCGAAGCCCGTATTGGCGGACCTGCTTGACCGACACGTAGGCGTCATCGCGGCTTGGCAGGGCGCCGTTGACCCGGAGGAACGCGTACCCCTCATCTCGAAGGTCCAGGTAGCCGGAGACCTCGATGGGGTCGTTGGTGACGGCATCGTTGCCTGCGTCATCGCGGTCACGGCCGCGGCCGCGGCCCCGACGCCGGGAGCGACGGTTGTTGGGGTCGATGTCCTCTCCCCCGTCGTTGTTCTTTTCCTGGGCGTTGTTCTTGTCTCCGCCACCGCCGCCGTTGCCACCGCTATTGCCGCCACCGCGCTGGTTGTTCTTGCCGCGGTTGCGACGGGACCCGCCCTTTTCGAGCTGTCCGCCTTCTTCCAGGACCTTGATCTCCCAGTCGGCGAGCGGCTCACCGTCGGGGCCGACCGGATGATCGTCGTCATCGCCGGAGCCGTTGGCGTCGCCACCTGACTTGTTTGATCCGCCGCGGCGGCCTCGGCCACCGCCTCGCTGACCGGACTTGGAGGAGGATCCGTCATTGCCGGACTCACCACCCGAGCTTGCGTCTTCGGACGTGTCAGCGGCGGCGCCGTCCTCGCCATCAGCACTGTCGTCAGCGGCAGCATTGCCCCCGCTATCGGCGGTGTCCCCGCCATCGGTTTCGGTGCCACTGTCGCCGGCGTCGCTTTCGGCCTCGGCGGCATCGGCATCGCCGCTCGATGCGTCAGGGTCAGCATCGCCGCTCGATGCGTCGTCGTCGGCGCCATCGGCGGCGCTCTTGGCCTCGGCGTTGGCGGACGCACCGGACAGGTCAAGGATCTGATCGATCAGGTCGGCCTTGCGCATGCGGGCATTGGACGAACCGCCAAGGGCAGAAACAATGGCCTGCAGTTCGCCCTTGTCCTTCTTTTCAAGACCTTCGCGCTCAACGATGAGTTGGTCACTCATGAGCTAGCTCCTCTTCGAATTGGAGAGTGGAGAGATAAAAATTGGAGTAGGAAATCGCTACAGGGGACTGCGCGGGTTTCACTACGGGGAGGTTTTGGCACAGGCCGACACAGACATGCCGGAGACGCTCGCACGAGGGCGAGACCCGTACCACCCGGACCTCTGCGTCAGAGCGTACCAACAAATGGCAGTTGTTAGGCCAATGGGGCGGCCACCGTTGGCGACCCGACCGAGCGGTCAGTCAGCGGTCGGTCAGTCTCAGAGGCTCCGGAGGCGATCTGAAATTTGGCTCAGATCGTTGTCCATGACGTCAAACCGCTCGGGCTTTGACATGATCTCGGCCAGATGAGCGGGGAGCTCGGGCCGAACGCCGATCGCTCGCTCGACGGCGTCGGGGAACTTGGCCGGGTCGGCGGTCGCCAGGGTGATCATCGGGATATTTTCATCGGCGTTTCGGGAGGCCGCGGCCAGCCCGACGGCGGTGTGGGGGTCGACGACCAGCTCGGCGTTGGCGTGGGTGGAGGCAATCCAGTCGACGGTGCCGTCGTCGTCCAGGCGGGCGCCGTCGAACTCTGCAAGCACTGCTTTGTGCCACTCGGCGGGAACATCGACTCGGCCGTCGGCTCGAAGGGCCAGAAGAACGCTGCGTACGGCGTCACCGTCACGGCCGCTGGCTTCCCACAGCAGCCGTTCAAAGTTCGATGAGATTTGGATGTCCATGCTGGGGCTGAGCGACGGGGCGACCGTTTGGATTTCAAGCGCCCCCGTCTCGAAGAACCGGGTCAGCACGTCGTTTCGGTTGCTGGCCACCACAAGCCGGTCGACGGCAAGCCCCATCTGCTTCGCATACCAGCCGGACAGGACGTTGCCGAAGTTGCCGGTCGGGACCGAGAACGAGACCGGCCCGCCGTCGGGGCGAACCGTTCGGGCCGACGTCACGTAGTAGACGATCTGGCACATGACCCTGGCCCAGTTGATGGAATTCACCGCGGCAAGGCCGACGTCATCGCGCAGCCCTTCATCGGCGAAGGACGCTTTGACCAGGTCCTGGCAGTCATCGAAGGTGCCTTTGACCGCAACGTTGTGGATGTTGGCGGCGGCAACCGTTGTCATCTGTCGTCGTTGCACCTCGGACACCCGGTCCAGTGGGTGGAGGATCAACACGTCGATGTTGGCCATCCCGGCCAGGGCTTCGATGGCGGCCGAGCCCGTGTCGCCCGAGGTGGCGCCGATCACCGTCACCCGACGATCTCGCCTGGCCAACTCCGCTTCGAGCATCCGGCCAACCATCTGCAACGCCACGTCTTTGAACGCGAGCGTCGGACCCTTTGAGAGGTCCAGCAGGAACTGGTTGTTGCCAAGCCCGATCGTTGGGCAGGTGTCTTCGGCTCGGAACCCGCGGTAGGCCTCGGTGGCCATGGCGTGCAGCTGCTCGCGGTCGAAGGTTCCCGCGACGTAGGGCTCCATGATGGCGACCGCCGCGTCGACGTACGACATGCCTGCGTCGATCTGTGGCAGCGCCGGGATTACGTTCGGGCAGTACAGCCCGCCGTCGGGAGCGAGCCCCGCCAAAAGTACGTCACCAAAGTTCAGCAGCTCCGGCCCATCCGAGCTGGCGCGAGTGGAGAGGTAGCGGACCTCGGGAGAACTCACGAACCGATGACCCGGAGCACGCTGTGAACGTCGCTGACTTCATCCAGGGTGCGAAGGTCGGCCAGTGTTGCCTGCACGTCCCGTTCGTTTGCGGCGTGGGTGATGAAGGCGAGGCGAGCGGCATCGCTCGAACCCTGCTGTTGCATGGCGCGGATGGACACGCTGTGTTGACCGAACACGCCTGCGACGGTTGCCAGCACGCCGGGGCTGTCGGTGACGGTGACCCCGATGTAGTAGGCGCTTTCCAGCCCGTCGATTGAGCGAATCTTGGCCCGTGGTCCGTGCGGCACCGGGCGATAGGTCCCGCCCCGAAGGTTTGTGGCGGCGTCGACAAGGTCTCCAAGTACGGCGCTGGCGGTTGGACGTCCCCCGGCTCCGCGGCCATAGAACATGAGCTCGCCTGCCGCTTCACCTTCGACGAAGACGGCGTTGAAGCTGCCTCGGACCGACGCGAGCGGATGGTCGTCTGGCACCATCGCCGGGTAGACCCGGACACCGATCTCGTCGTCGCCGGAGGCACCGGCATCGTCGCCTCGGAACACCTCGGCGATGGCGAGCAACTTGATGGTGTAGTTGAACTGTTTCGCAAACTCGATGTCGCCCTGGGTGATCGACGAGATGCCCTCGTGGTAGACGTCTCCGGCGACGACGTTCGCTCCGAATGCGATGGAGGCCATGATCGCCGCCTTGGCGCCAGCGTCGTAGCCCTCGACATCTGCGGTCGGGTCTCGCTCGGCGTACCCGAGCCGTTGGGCCTCGCTCAGGGCGTCGCTGTAGGACACCCCGTCGTCGGTCATTCTGGTCAGGATGTAGTTGGTGGTGCCGTTGACGATGCCCATCACCCGGCTGACGTCTTCTCCAAGGAGTGACTCTCGCAGGGGGCGAACGATGGGGATGGCTCCGGCCGCAGCGGCCTCGAAGAGTAGATCGACGCTGTTGGCCTCGGCCGCGGCGTACAGTTCGGCTCCGACGTTCGCCAGCAGTTCTTTGTTGGCCGTGATGACCGGTTTGCCGGACTTCAACGCGGTGAGGATGAGCGAGCGGGCGGGCTCGATCCCACCGATGACTTCGACCACCACGTCGATGTCGGGGTTGTTGACGATGGTGTCAGCGTCGGTGGTGAACAGCGACTCGTCGATGGGCAGGCCACGGTCTTTGCTGGTGCTGCGAACGGCAATGCCACCGATCCGCAGGGTCACGCCGGTCGACGCGGCGATAGTGTCCGCCCGTTCGTCGATCAGCTGGACCAGTTGGGTGCCGACGATGCCGCACCCCAAAAGGCCGATGGTCACGGTTGATTCCGAAGACAAGTCGCTCACGGGACAAACTGTATTGCCCCGAGCGCCGTCACGGGACCTAATTCGTCAAAGCAGCTCATGCCGACAGGATCTAGGATTGGGCCCATGACCGAATCGGACCAGGCTGCGCAGGCAGCAGCGGTGTTCCAGGCCTTCGACTACGGCTATGGCGAAGTGCGGCGACAGGTGCAGGGTTTGACCGACCACGAGTACTTCTGGGAGCCGGTGCCGGACTGCTGGACGGTGAAGTCGGTCGACGGTCGCCTTGTCGCAGACTTCATTCCGCGGGCGGAGCCGCCACCGTTCACCACCGTTGCGTGGCGGATGTGGCACATAGCGGTGGACTGCTTCGACTCCTACAGCCAGCGGGCGTTCGGCACCTCGGGGTCAGGTCTGGCGGAGGACACATTCGTCGACACCGCTGCCGAGGCTGTTGAGGTCCTCGAACGGTCCGTGGACCACTTCATCGATGCGATGAAGGGCCATGAAGACCTGTGGCAACCGGTCGGACCCGCGTTCGGGCCGTTTGCCGAGGCCAGCCATGTCGATCTGATACTCCACACCTACCGGGAGCTGGTGCACCACGGCGCCGAGATTGCGATGATGCGGGATCTCTATCGCCTCAGGGTGTAGCTGGGCCGTTGGTGTTTGCGCTAGCCGACGTCGGTAATGAGTAGGTCGTCGTAGAACTCTCTACGGACGACGAGCCTGGCATCGCCGTCTTTGCAGAAGACGACCGGTGGCCGGGTGATCTTGTTGTAGTTCGATCCCATCGAATGGCCGTAGGCGCCGGTGACCGGGGTTGCCAGGATGTCGCCGACGGTGATGTCGGCCTGGATCGAGGCTTCTCTGACGAGCAGGTCACCAGACTCGCAGTGTTTGCCGACGATGCGCACGGCCCTGGTGCGGTCCCGCTCAACGGATCGGGGAAGGAACGCCTCGTAGCCCGAGCCGTAGAGCACCGGCCGAGGGTTGTCGCTCATACCGCCGTCGACCGAGACGTAGGTGCGAATGCCGGGGATGTCTTTGACCGTGCCGACGGTGTAGAGGGTGACGCCTGCCGCTGCGGCGATGGAGCGTCCCGGCTCAATGCCGACTGCGGACGTGATGCCGGCGTCGGCAACGGAGCGGCGGATGATGTTGGCCCATTGGGTGATGGTTGCGGCTTCCTCGCCCTCGACGTAAGCAACGCCGAGCCCACCGCCGACGACAAGCTCCGGCAGACCGAACGGGTTGGCGAAGTCACCGAGCACTTGGACCGCGGCGGCGAACGAGTCGACCCGGAAGACCTGGGAGCCGATGTGAGCATGGATGCCGATCAGTTCAACGGCCGGGGACGCCATTGCTTTTTCGACTGCAGCGGCAGCCGAGCCGTTTGACACGGTGAAGCCGAACTTGGAGTCGTCCTGGCCGGTGGCGATGTATTCATGGGTCTCGGCTTTGATGCCGGGGGTGATGCGCAGCAGGATGCGTGCGGTGTCGCCGTCTTCGCCGTGCAGGGCTTCGAGCCTGCCGAGTTCGTCAAAGCTGTCGACGACGATACGACCGACGCCGACCTCTCTTGCAAGGCGAAGTTCGGCGATCGACTTGTTGTTGCCGTGGAAGACGAGCTTTTCGGCGGGGACGCCGGCAGAGAGACACACGTGCAGTTCGCCGCCGCTGGCGACGTCGAGTCCCATGCCTTCTTCGTGGGCCAGTTTGGCCATGGCCCGGCACAGGAAAGCCTTGGTGGCGTAGGTGGCGTGAGAGCCGAATGCGGCGACGGCTTCACGGCAGCGGTCACGCAGGTGCTGTTCGTCGTAGACGAAGACTGGCGTGCCAAACTCCCGAGCGAGTTCGAGCGTGTCGCACCCACCGATGGTGAGGGACCCGCCGTCGCCGATGGCGGCGTTGGTTGGCAACAGGTGCCAAGGGACGGGGCTCACATGTGCTCCGGGGCGCTGACGCCGAGTAGGTCGAGGCCGATTTCCAGCCCGATTCGTGATGCTTCGGAGAGCCAGAGCCGCGCTTGCTGCACGTCTTCGGGGATGTCGGAGCGCAGGATCGGGCAGTCCCGGTAGAAGCCGTGGAATGCGGCGGCGAGATCTCTGACCCAGTTGGTGATCTTGTGCGGGGCCCGCTCGGCGCATGCCAGCTCCAGCATCTCGGGAAGCGCCGAAAGTTGCCGGAGCACCTCGAGTTCCCGCTCGTGTTCGAGGACCGTCAGTGTCACCTCGGACAGCGGCTTGCGCACGATGTCGCGCTCGGCGGCCTGGGCGGTGATCGAGTGAATTCTGGCGTTGGCGTACTGCACGTAGAAGACCGGGTTTTCCGAGGCCTGTGCGGTCAGGATGTCCAGGTCGATGGTCTGGGCGGTGTCGACCGATTGCAGCAGGTAGGCGAACCGGGCGACGTCGGGGCCGACCTCGTCGATGAGATCCCGGATCTCGACCATGGTGCCGGCCCGCTTTGACATCTTGACCTCGACGCCGTCGCGCACCAGCTTCACGTTCTGGCCGATGATGACTTCGTATACGTCCGCTGGCTTGCCGAGCGCCTGCAGGGCAGCCCGCATCCGACCGACGTAGCCGTGATGGTCGGCGCCGAGGATGTCGATGATGTGGTCGCCGCGGTTGAACTTGTCGAGGTGGTAGGCGATGTCAGGCAGGAAGTAGGTCGGCTCGCCGTCGCTGCGGATCAAGACCCGGTCTTGGTCGTCGCCAAACTCGGTGGTCCGCAGCCAGGTTGCGCCGTCGGCTTCGTAGACGTGTCCGCTCTGTTGTAGTTCGGCGAGCACGGTGTCCATTGCACCGGTGGCGACGAGGGCGGCTTCGCTTGACCATGTGTCGAACGCGACGTTCATCGAGCCGAGTACTTCGCTGGCATCGTCGAGGGAGCGTTGCTTGCCCCATTCGATCGGGTCGGCGTCGCCGGGCATTCCGGCGGCCCACTCCTCTATATATTCGCCGACGTAGCCGTTTTCCGGTGGCTCTTCGCCGTTCTTTCTGGCGACGAGGGATTGGCCGAACAGTTGGGTCTGTACGCCGCGGTCGTTGATATAGAACTCTTTGTGAACCTGGTAGCCGCACCGGCTCATGATTCTGGCGAGCGAATCGCCGTAGGCGCCCCAGCGGCCTCCGCCGGCGTGGATTGGGCCGGTGGGGTTGGCGGACACGAACTCCACGTTGACAGAGCGGCCGTCACCGACATTTAGTGTCGAGTACTTTTCGGCACCCTTTTCAACCACTTCGACGAGCACGTCGTACAGCCAGGTCGGGGCGAGTGTGAAGTTGACGAACCCGGGGCCGGCAATGTCCATTGCCTCGACGTGGGGTGGCCGGTGTTCGAGCAGGTAGTCGGCCAACTCCTGGCCTAGTTCCCGGGGGTTCCGTCCGGCGGCCTTGGCCGATACGAGGGCGGCGTTCGTCGACCAGTCACCGTGCTCTCGGCGGGCCGGACGCTCCACGACGAAGTTGGCCGGAACCGGGTCGACCCCAAGGCTGGACAGTGCATCTTCGACTGCGTCTACTAACTGGTCTCGAATCATCTCCCTATCGATGCTACTGGGGTCATGTGGTCGGCTATCGATAGTTTTCGATTTCCCGCACAGCCACTCACCCGTCAGCCCTTTCAGCCGCCCAGCCCCGTCCGCCTCAGAGCGACAACACGAATGCCAGCGCAACCACCCAACCGCCAGTCCCCTCCCGGACCGCCTCGGAGCGACAACGTGTTGGGCCCAACACATCGACTCCAGGCAAGCAACACCTACCGCCGCCTCAGAGCGACAACACCCGG
>CAZSTV010000238.1:0-8962 GCA_964609665.1 uncultured Acidimicrobiaceae bacterium | reverse complement strand
GGCAAAGTACACAACACCGTTGACACCGAAGGCCACCACCGGGTCAGAGAAGCTGGCATCTTCGCTGGCGACCACAAGGTCGCACGGCCACATCAGCATCAGACCACCGGCAATCACCTTGCCCTGGACCTGGGCGATGGTCGGCTTTGGCAGCACCCGCCAGCGGTTGCAGAACCCGAGGTAGATCTCCTCTTCGCGGGCCATCAGTCCCTCGTCACCGGGCTTGGAGAATCCGCCGACCGGGCCGACCGTGTCGAACTCGTCAAAGCTGGAGCGGTCCCGCAGGTCATGGCCGGACGAGAAGTGTTTGCCGTTCGCCCCGAGGATGATGACCTTGATCTCGTCATCGCCGACCGCAAGATCGAAGGCCGAGTTCAACTCGTACAGCAGTCGCTTGTCCTGAGCGTTGGCCATCTCCGGGCGGTTGAGCATGATGCGGGCCACCGCCGGCGCGGCCGTCTCGTAGGTGATCGTTTGAAAGTCACTGGTGCTGTCGCTGCTCATGTTGCGACGCTACTACCGGATATCGAGCGACGTCAGATGCAACACGCGGCACCAAGGCAACACGCGCTGCGCATGCGACAACTGACGACAGAGGCAAAGACAAGTGCAAGGATGAGGCGGTCTACGGGCTGCGGGGCACAACGGGGAAGGGGCGCCACCGATGGCGATTGACTACGGCCGGCTGTACCACACGGGCATTCGGGTTCCAGACCTCGAGGCCGCCATGTCCGAGGTCGGCTCGACGCTGGACGTGACCTGGGCCGAGGTGCGGGACATTCCGGAAATGACCCTGTGGACACCGGACCGGGGCGTGCACGGAGCATCGCTGCGCTTCACCTACTCGTGTGAGGGCCCCCAGCACGTTGAGCTGCTCGAAGCATCGCCGGGGTGCATTTGGCACAGCGGCGACAGCCCCGGGGTGCACCACCTGGGGGTGTGGGTGAGCGACGTGCAGGCCGAGGTGACCGCGGCCAAGGCCGACGGCTGGACCTGCATTGCGGCGTCGGCACCGCCCGAGGATGGCTACGGGCCCTGGGCGTACCTTCAGCCACCGAGCGGCGTGATCATCGAAGTGGTCTCCGAGGCGATTCTCGCCCACTTCGAACCATGGTGGGCCGAAGGCCTGGCCCGAGCAGGACGAACCCAATAAACCGAACAAGTTGCCGGACGACAGGACCGGCGGGATGGAGCAAACATGGCGGTACTGACCCGAGGCTTTGCGGAGGAACGACCCGACGAGTTAGCCCTTGCCGACGATGAGAACAGCCTGACGTTTGCCGAGCTTGATGAGCAGGTCAACCGCCTCATCAACGCGCTGCGGGGCGCCGGACTAAGCGAAGGCGACACCATCGCCATTGTCAGCGGCAACCGCAACGAGTGGTTCATGCTCGCGCTGGCCTGCGCCAACACCGGCATCACCCACGTTCCGGTGAACTGGCACCTCGTCGGGCCGGAGATCGCCTACATCCTGGCCGACTCGGGTGCCAAGGCGGTCATGGCGGGCCACCGCTTCATCGACGAAGTGGCCCGAGCCCTGGAGGACGAACGCTGCGGGGCGATCGAGCTGTGCCTCGTCGCTGGCCAAGAAACGACCGGCCGGTTCCAGAGCTTTGATGAGTTCGTCGCCGGGGGTGACCCGGCAGAGCCGGAGAACCAGAGTTTCGGCGGGCCGATGTTCTACACCTCGGGCACCACGGGTAACCCGAAGGGGGTGAGGAGCAGCCTGTCGGCGATGGAGCCGGGCACCACACCGGAGATCTGGCACCTGATCGGCGCCGGCTTCAGCCAGCTGTTGGAGGTCCCCGGCGTCACGGCGCTGTGCGGACCGGTGTATCACTCGGCTCAGTGGGCCTTTTCGTTCCTGCCGATGATGGCGGGGTCTGCAACGGTGATGCAGCACCGGTACGACAGCGCCGGTCTGCTGGAGTTGATCGACGCCCACCAGGCAACGAACGTGCACCTCGTCCCCACCCAGATGAAGCGTCTGGTCGACCTTCCCGATGAGGTGAAGGCCAGCTACGACGGTGCATCGATGAAGCTGGTCCTCCACGGTGCGGCGCCCTGCCCGCCAGTGGTGAAGCAGGCCATGATCGACTGGTGGGGTCCGAAAATCACCGAGTACTACGGCTCGACCGAAGGGTCGGTCATCACCATGATCAACGCCGAGCAGTGGTTGGAAAAGGGCGGCAGCCTCGGTCCGCCAATGCCGAACATGGAAATCATGGTGGTCGGCTCAGACGGCACCCACCTCGGTCCCGGCCAGGAGGGAACGCTGTACTTCAAGAACGGCATGGGTATGGATTTCGAGTACCACAATGCACCCGAGAAGACCGCCGAGGCCCACCTTGAACCGGGGGTCTTCACCACCGGCGACGTCGGGTACGTTGACGACGACGGATACCTGTGGCTGAGCGACCGTAAGATCGACATGATCATCTCGGGCGGCGTCAACATCTACCCGGCCGAGATCGAGCAGGTGCTCGGCGGCCATCCAATGGTTGCCGACGTGGCCGTCATCGGCGTACCAAACGAAGAGTACGGAGAAGAGGTCAAGGCTGTTGTCGTCCTCAACGACGCAGCGGGCGATGTCGACGAGACAACGTCTGCCCTCGGCGCCTTCTGCCGTGAGCAGCTCGCCGGCTACAAGTGTCCCCGGTCCTATGACGTCTCCGACGCCCTGCCGCGGACCGGCACCGGCAAGGTGCAAAAGCGCAAGCTACGCGCCCCGTACTGGGAAGGCCACGACCGAGCGATTTAGCCCTCGATCCGGCCCTGGAGCTAACCCTCGATAGTTGCCAGGTAGCTGTCCCGCAGCCGCCGCTTGTTGATCTTGCCCATAGTGTTGCGGCCGAGGTCGGGAACAACTTCATACGATCGTGGGCACTTGTAGTGCGACAGCCGCTCTCGGAGCCACGGCCCAAGATCATCCCCCGTGGGCGGGTCGCTCGGGTCTTCGGCGATGACGAGCGCTCGCAACTCCTCCCCCATCTCCGGATGCGGCACGCCGATGCAGGCAACGTCAGCGACCGCCGGGTGATCGATGAGCAGCTGCTCGGCCTCGGCCGGGTACAGGTTGACCCCGCCAGACACCACCATGTCGCTGAACCGGTCGGTGACAAAGACGTAGCCATCCGCGTCCATGTAGCCGATCTCGCCAAGGGTGAACAGACCGGGTTCCGGGTTGGACGCCGCAGTCTTTTCCGCGTCGTTCGGGTAGATGATGCCCCGACCTGTGCTGTCCCGGAAGTAGAGCCGCCCCTCGGTCCCGGCCGGCAACTCCGTCATCTCCTCATCCAGTACCAGCGCGGTGAACGGCGGCACCGTCTGACCAATCGACCCCGGGTGTTCCAGCCATTCCGGGCTGCTGATGGTGCATACCGTGCCAACTTCTGTGGCCCCGTAGGCGTCTCGAAACACCGGCCCGAACCACTCGATCATCGCCCCCATGACATCCACCGGGAGTCGTGCACCGGTGCAGGCACACATCTTCATCGACGACACGTCGTAGTTGGACTTCACCTCGGCAGGCAGCGCGAGCAGGCGGACAAAGTGGGTCGGGACCATCGTGGCCGAGGCGATCTTGTGGCGGTCGATGGCAGCGAGCGTGGTCTCGGCGTCGAACTTGCCAAGGATCACCGAGGACTGACCGCCGGCCAGCAACCGCATGCCCGCAAGCGGTCCAGTGTGATACATCGGTCCCACCACCAGGTGGGTACCCAACTGGACCTGGGGTCGCGCCGCAAGCTCGGCCAGGTGCTCCGCCATGGTCTCGCCGCCGGCAAACATTGTCGGCGGCAATTCGGTCCCCTTGGGACGCCCCGTTGTGCCCGAGGTGTAGAGCAGGTTGGGTTTCGGGGCGATGTCGTCCGGCGGGTCTGCGGTGTCGCCACGGGAGAGCCAATCGTTCCAATCGACCAGGTCGCCACCGAGCGACTCGTGGTCGGCGCAGCCCCAGCCGATGACCGTTGCGATGCCGGCTTCCTTGGCCGCAGCAAGCCCTCGTTCCACCGTCTCAGGGCCGACGAACAGCACGGCGGCTTCGGAGTCGGTAAGAATGTACGCCGCTTCCTCCGCCGTCAGGTGAAAGTTGACCGGGACCGATGACGCCCCGGACAGCAGCGCGCCGAGGTGGGCAAGCGCAACCTCGGCCGCGTTCTCTGCAAAGATCGCAACCCGGCGGTTTGTGCCAAGGTCTGCGTCGATGAGCAGGTTGGCGCAGCGGTTCAGCGTCTCGTCAACCTCTTCCCACGACAGGCTGCGCTCGGTATCGATCAGCGCAAACCGGGCGCCGGCATCGCTGTCGGCTGCGGCTCGCTTGGCAAAGGTTGGCATGGCTCAGATCTTGGCCACCTTCGACTCCGTGTTCAAGCTGGTTGGAATATCGGCACGGGCCCCAACCGCTAAAGGACAGCATCGGGGCCTCCTCCGAGCCTTTACAGTCCGTCAACTCTGCGCATACGTTGGACCTATGACTGAGACGCTTACCGGCAACGACCGATCTGCAGGCGTCAGCTACGACGAACTGTTCGACGCCGACACTCACCCGGTGTCCGACGCACTCCGTCGGGTCGGTTCGCTCCCGGCGGGGAACACCAAAGTGTCGGCTCGGGTGTACTACGACCCGGCGTATCACCAGCTCGAAGTCGACAAGCTGTGGAGCCGGGTGTGGCAGTTGGCGTGCGTCGAGGACGAGATTCCCAACGTCGGCGACTACCACGTCTATGACATCGCCCACCTGTCGTTTCTCATCGTCCGAACGGGACCAGATGAGATCAGGGCGTATCGCAACGCCTGCCTCCATCGTGGTCGCAAACTTCGAGAGAACAGCGGTCGCGGCGCCAAAGATCTGCGCTGCGCGTTTCACGGTTGGTGCTGGGAACTCGGTGGCGACATCAAGGAGATTCCCTGCCAGTGGGACTTCCCCGATGTCGACGTTGCCGACTACGGGCTGCCGGAGGCCAGCGTCGACACCTGGCATGGTTTGGTGTTCATCAACCCGGACCGTGACGCCGAGCCGCTTGCCGACTTCCTCGGAGACCTCGACATCCACTTCACCCACGTCCCTTTTGAACGCAGGTACAAGGCCGTCCACGTTTCCAAGCTGATGCCGATGAACTGGAAGACCTGTCAAGAGGCCTTCATGGAGAGCTACCACGTGGTTGCCACCCATCCGACGCTGATGGAGAACCTCGGTGACGCCAACTCCCGCTATGACGCGTGGGGGAACTACAGCCGAGCCATGTCACCGCATGCGGTGGAGAGTCCGCACCTGACGGGCATGCCGCACTACGAACGGTTGGCCGACGGCAAACACTTTGCCCGCTGGCGCCATCCCATGAACGGCCACATCTATGAGCGGATCGAAGATGGTCGGGTGTCGGTGACCAACCTGGACGGGCACGTCAGCACCTTTGACGATGACGGGAACCACATCGACGGACCGCAGACTCAGGCCGATCCTCACCTTTGCAAGTGGATCGGCGGACCGATCCTGCCGGGCATGGAGGACGTGCCGCTGATGCTCCCCGACCCGCCCGCCGAGGTCACAAATGTCCGCGGCTGGCTCGCCGACCAAAAGCGGTCCGACATCAAAGTCCAGCAGGGAGATGCAGTCGACGTCGAGGCGGTCAGCGATGCGGAGATGATCGATGCGATCTTCTACTCGGTCTTTCCGAACTGGTCGCCGTGGGGTTGTTTCAACCCGATCATGTACCGGTTCCGGCCGAACGGTGACAATCCGGAAGAGTGCATCTTTGAGGTGATGCTGTTTCCGTTGGCGCCACCGGACCCGGCGGACCGCCCCGCTCCGGCCGCGGTCCATCATCTCGGGCTGGACGACGATTGGACCATGGCGCCACAGCTGGGCCCGCTGACGAAGATCTTCCAGCAGGACTCGCTCAACCTGCCGCTGGTGCAGCAGGGGCTGAAGGCTCAGGAGCAGCAGGAGGTCATCTTCGGCTCCTACAACGAGACCAAAATCCGCCACTTCTATCGCACCTACGCTGAATGGCTTGGTCTGGATGGCACCCCGGTGGGGTTACCGAACTCGTCGCCGAGTTCATTACCCGGCTCGTCGCCCAGCGCGGCCGACAGCAACGGTTCCTGACCATTCGAACGTTGCTGAGGCCCGACGGTTGGTCGGGCAAGAGAGAATCTAGAAATACCGCGAACCACTGGGCCGGGTGAGCACGTACCATTACTATGCCGACGTCGATCTCACCGAGCCTGACTGCGCCAAGCGGCGCGTTGGAACCCTCGAGAGCGGCAGACCCCGTCGCACAGACAAACCACCAGGATCGAGCGGATCGGGTGACACCATCAGAACCGGGAAAACCGCATACCCCGACCCGGGACGAATCAGACCCTGCGATTCGCCGGGCCTTTTGCTCCGGCGACGTCACGGCACTCGGTCAAGTTTTTGACCACTACTCTCGCCCGGTATGGAGTGTTGCGATGGGGGTGCTTCGAAACCGACAGTTGGCCGACGATGCCACCCAGGAAACCTTCATCAGGGCCTGGCGCGGAGCGGACAAATTTGATCCGGAGCGACCACTCGGGCCGTGGCTCAACACCATCGCAAGACGTACCGCGCTGGACCTTTTGCGGCGCGAGAACCGACCGACCAGGGGCGATCACGAACAAGAGCAGGACGTGGTGGTCCATCTGCCGGGCATTGAACGGGCGTGGGAAACCTGGGAAATCAAACAGGCCTTGGCACAGTTGGCTGATGAGGAACGGTCGGTGATCTGGCTCTCGCACTTCCACGGGATGTCCCATCCCCAGATCGCCGAACACCTCGGTGTTCCGGCCGGCACCGTCAAGTCTCGATCGTTCCGGGCCCATAAGCGCCTTGCTTCGCTACTCGGTCACGTTGTCACTGCGGAAGGAACGGCATCATGAGCGGCCCCGACCAGTGGGCGAACTTCCTCGACCCCGCAGCAGACCCAGAACTCAGACAGCAGAGCGCCGCAGAATTGTCGGACTCTGAGCGGACCACCCTCGGCCGCATCGGCGAGGTGCTCGCCGACGACGCAGTGTGGGGTGAACCGTCGCCGGGCCTTCGGGAGCAGTTGCTCGCCGAAGCAACACGGGAACAGAACGCTGAAGCTGGACAACCGCCGCTTCGTTCGGTCCCGACCTCGTCAACGTCGTCTCCTTCATCCAATGCCAAAGAAGTCGGCCGGCCCAAACGATCTCGAAGGGGACTGCGGATCGGTTCGGCGGTGACAGCGGCCGCCGCCGCCGCGGCGGTGCTGTTCTTTGCCTTCAGCACCAGTCTGGCGGTGGACGCCACAACCTATGAGCTGGCAGGAACAACGCTCACGCCGGATCTTGATGCGACGGTAGAAGTTGAGCCACTCGGCGCCGGGGTTGCCCTCACGCTGAACATCAAGGGTCTACCGCCGGCCGGGGATGGCGAGTACTACGCCGCCTGGGTGATGGAGGACGGCGCCATGATGTCCGACGGAATGTCTGATGACATGTCAGACGATGCCATGTCTGATGGCGCCATGTCAGATGATGCCATGTCCGATGACGCCATGTCAGATGATGCAATGGGCGAGATGTCCGGTGGCATGGCAGACACGATGGTTGGCGTCGGCAGCTTCCACTGGCGTGAAGGCGGAATTCCTATCGAACTGTGGAGCGGGGTCGACACCGATCGCTATCCGGTGTTCGTCGTCACCTTGCAGAACGAAGGCGAGCCGGCCACCGCTTCCGACGTCGTGGTCATCACCGGGCGACTCACCGACAACTAGGAACCGGCCCCCTCCCCGTGTCCCGGGCCATCGGTCACCGACGTCCGTTGACAAGAAAAACCTGAGAATCTGTTAACGATCGGCTGGTAATCCTCCCCTGTACAGGTGGTATGAACGTCCTGTTGGTGAATTCTCTCGAAGAGATCTTCAGAAACGAGCACGAGCGGCTGTGGAAGTCGCTCGTGGCGTTCACCGGAGACGCCGATCTCGCCTCCGAGGCGGAAGCGGAGACGTTCAGTCAGGCGGTCGCCAGGGGCGATGAACTCCACAACCCTCAAGCGTGGATCTGGCGGACCGCGTTCAAGGTTGCAGCGGGCCTCCTTGCGGACAGGCAGAAACGTTCGGCCGGGACAGTATCGGAGTTGCGCGACGCTCTACCGGAGATGTCAGGCGGCGGAGATCCGCAGCTCACTTCGTCGCTGGGCGACTTTCTGGATTTGCTCCATTCGCTTTCGGAGCAGCAACGAACCGTCGTCATCTTGCGCTACGCCGCTGGCTTCATGCCAACAGAGATTGCACAGATGCTGGAGACCACTCCGGGAACGGTCCGGGTCCAGCTACATCGCGCCCACCAGCACCTTCGGGAGAGGATTGGAAACGAATGACGTTTGACGAGGAAACCGACGCAACCGATCCGCTGGTAGCGGAACGTTTTCAACTGCTCGACCAACTCGCCGTGCCGCCGGCGCCGACCGACGGCGTGCGAACACTCGACGCAAATGCAATGGCAGCGACCCAATCATCGAACCGCAGGCCGACCTTTGCGCTGGCCGCTGCTGCGGCTGTCGTCGTTGTGGCCGCCCTGTCCGCTCTTGCGTTCACCCAACGAAATAGCGGCCAGGAACTTGTGGCCCTCGAGTCCAACCAGGTCGATGCTGGCACGGCAGACGCCGCCGCCACGGCTTCGGAACCAAACGGAGATGCCGGGTCGGGCGACTCCTCCGCATCCACCGATGCGACCGATTCGAGGGCAGACGACCAGGAGCCCCTTGTCGTGGAGGACGACGCGGATGCGAGCACCACCACCTCGATTGTGGAAGGTGAGTCTGGATCGGCCAATGGCGGGGTTTCAACCTCGGCCGCAACGACCACCCCACCGTCGTCCGATGTTGACAGCACCACCGGGAGCAGCCTCCCCGACGCCACCGAGACCACTCCGGTGGAGACAACCACCACCGAAACTGTGGCGACGACAGCAC
>CAZSTV010000237.1:0-9007 GCA_964609665.1 uncultured Acidimicrobiaceae bacterium | reverse complement strand
GCCGATGCGTCCTGGGGGTTATTGATTGCCTCGACGGTGAGCTCTTTGCCCTCCGGCCAGTTGGTGATGATCACCTTGATGGGCCGCAAGACCGCCATGCGGCGCAGGGCGGTCTCGTTCAGCTCGGTCCTGATGAACGACTCCAGCAGTTCGATGTCGTGCACGCTGTTGGTCCTGGCAACGCCGATCTTGTCGACGAAGGCCCGGATGGCCGACGCAGGGTAGCCGCGGCGGCGCAGCCCGCTGATGCTCGGCATGCGGGGATCGTCCCAGCCGTCAACAACACCGTCGTCGACCAGTTGAGCGAGCTTGCGCTTTGAGAGCACCGTGTGGGTCAGCGACAGCCTGGCAAACTCGGTCTGTTCCGGTTGCTCGAATGGCAGGTCAAGCTGTTCCAGGCACCAGTCGTACAGCGCTCGGTGATCGGAGAATTCAAGCGTGCACAGCGAGTGGGTCACGCCCTCGATGGCGTCGGACTGTCCATGGGCCCAGTCATAGGTGGGGTAGATGATCCAGTCGTCGCCGGTCCGGTGATGGGTCGAGCGCCTGATGCGGTACAGGATCGGGTCTCGCAGCTGCATGTTCTCGTGCTGCATGTCGATCTTGGCGCGCAGGACCTTTGCGCCGTCCTCGAACTCCCCGTCACGCATGCCGCGGAACATGGTCAGGTTTTCTTCCGGCGTCCGGTTTCGGTGCGGGCTTTCGATGCCAGGCTGCCCAAAGCCGCCACGCTGCTCGGAAATGGTCTCGGCATCCTGGTCATCGACGTAGGCGAGGCCCTTGGTGATCAGCGTCTCGGCCCACTCATAGAGCTGGCCGAAGTAGTCCGACGCATACTTGACCGCACCATCGGGGGAGTAGCCAAGCCAGGCAAGGTCCTCCTGGATGCTGTCGATGAACCGCTGTTCCTCGGTCTCGGGATTGGTGTCATCGAACCGAAGATTGCAGGCGCCACCAAACTCCTCCGCGACGCCGAAGTTCAACCCGATCGATTTGGCGTGACCGATGTGAAGGTAGCCGTTGGGCTCCGGCGGGAACCGGGTCTGAATCCGCTGCCCGAACTTGGCCGAAGCGGTGTCTTCGGCCACCTTGGCGCGAACAAAATCGGTGGACGTCGGTTCATCGGTGGTCACCAGGTCAGAGTATCCGGGACGCGAAGCGAGCGGTGGGGTTTACGTCATAGGCTTGGGCCATGTCGGACATCTTCTCCGTAAGTGATGACGCCGTTGACCGAATGGCGGCCGAGAACCCTCTGCTGGCCACCTACCAGGGTGTTTCTGGCCACGATCATGCGTGGCCTGACCTCTCGCCCGAGGGGATGCAAGTCGGTGCCGACTTGCACCGCTCGATTCGGGCCGATGGTCTGGCCTGTGAGGTGCCGGACCGGCGCCATCAACTCGCGCAGGATGTACTGGTCGAGTACTGCGACCGTGTGATCGAGAACTTCGATGCAGACTCGCACCACTTCAGCCTCAACAACATCGTCTCCGCCCATCAGGAGCTGCGGTTCGTCTTCGGCTCTCAGGGCACCGAGACCGCCGAAGACTGGGAGGCCGTGATCGAGCGGGTCGCCACGGTTGCCACACCGCTGAACGGCTTCCGTGAAACGTTGGAAGAGGGGCGAGCAGCAGGCCACACGGTCAGCCGTCGCCAGGTGCAGACGGTGATCGAACAGGGAGAGGTCGCCGCAGGTGACCGGTCGTCGTTTCACCAACTGGAAGAAAAGCTCGCCGCCGCCCCATTTGATGGCGGCCCGCTGAAGGCCCGCCTCGGTGAGGCGATCGCCGAGGCAAAGGCGGCCTACCGATCGTTCAACGACTACTTGACCGGCACCTACCTGGCCGACGCCGTCACAGCGGATGGTGTGGGGGAGGAGCGTTACCTGTTGGCAACCAAGACCTTCCTCGGCACCGACATCGACGCCGCCGCCACCTACCGCTGGGGCTGGGACGAGGTGGAGCGGCTCTGGTCCGAGATGCAGCGGGCCTGTGCCGAGATCGACCCCGACGTTCCCGTGTCGGCGGTCATCGACGATCTGCAAACCAACCCGGCGTACGCCGCGTCGGACGAGCACCAGTTCGTGGAACTCATGCAGGAGCGACAGGCTCAGGCGCTGTCCAACCTTGAAGGTGTGCACTTCGACGTTCCGGACCAGGTGCGAGAAATCGACGTGCAGGTCGAGCCTGCCGGTGGCGCGGCGGCCGCCCACTATGTCGGCCCGTCGGAGGACTTCAGCCGACCCGGCTCTGTCTGGTATCCAATCGCCGGGCAAGAGCACATCCCGCTGTTCCGCGAGATCACCATTGCCTACCACGAAGGTTTCCCCGGACATCATCTCCAGGTCGGCGCTCAGGTGGCGATGGGTGACGAGCTGTCCCGCTTCCACCGCAGCATTGCCTGGTCTCCGGGTTCTGGCGAAGGGTGGGCGCTGTACGCCGAGCACCTGATGGGCGAGCTCGGCTACTTGGAGCGGCCCGAGTACGTGGTCGGTCTGTTGTCGAGCCAGTTGATGCGAGCCTGTCGGGTTGCCATCGACATCGGCTGCCACCTCGACCTTCCGATTCCCGATGATGTCACCTTCCACCCTGGTGAGCGCTGGAGCTTTGAGCTGGCATACAAGCTGTTGACCGAGCGGGCGTTGGAGGGACACGAATCAGCGGAGTCCGAGGTGGTCCGGTACTTTGGCTGGCCTGGGCAGGCCATTTCCTACAAGGTCGGCGAGCAGGCGATCTTGGACCTCCGAGCGGAACGCTCGGCCAAGGACGGCTTCGACCTGAAGAGCTTCCATTCGGACGTGTTGAGCGTTGGTTCCATCGGCCTTGACCTGATGCGAGCCCACCTGGTGTCCTAGTTCGCTTCTGCGGCCGAGCCCGCCTACTTCGACCCTGCGAGGTCTGCCGCGGCCCGAAGGTGGGCCGTTAGGTCAGGGAGTTGGCTGTGGGCGTTGAGGCCGCTTGTGCTCGGCATGAGGTACACCGGGGCCGGTCCGAGCGGTTCGGGCTGTGGCCCGGCAGTGGCCTTGCGGTCCACTGCAGCCCGCCAACCGGCCAGTCCGATGAAGCACACCACGCCCGGCTGCAACCACTCGACTAGGCGCTGGACCCGGTGCAGTCCCGCCCGATATTCCTCGGTGGTGAGCTCCGCAGCGGTTCTGGTCGGCCGTTTGACAAGGTCGGTCATCCCAAGCCCATCGATGAGCAGTGCGTGGCGCGGATCTCGGTCTTTGGTGGCAAGTCCGGCGGCGTGAGCTGCGGGCCAGAACCTGTTGCCGGGTCTGGCAAAGCCGACGCCGGCCTCGACCGAGGCGGGACTTGGGTTCAGCCCGCACAGCAGCAATCGCATGTCGGCGCCGACAGAGTCTGCCAGAGTGGCCGAACGGCGCAGTCGTAGTGCCACCCGCTCTGGCCCGCCGGTCGGTTGGCCCGGCGTGGGCGGGTCAGCATCGGCCGGTTCAATCGCGAATCCGGCGCCGTGGCATACATCGTGCAGGTGTTCTTCAGTGCCGGTGGCCCGCACGAACGCCGGAGCGTCATCGCCAAGTACTCGGTGGAGCCCGGCAAGGGCCATGGGAAGTGCAACGGGTGGGAGCTGCAAGTACGCCGCACCAACGACCGCTCCGCCGAGCGAACCGGGGGAGACGGAGGAGTCGGAGATGCCTTCGGCGTCGAGCGAAACCACCGGACCGGCGCTCCGGTTGTCGTGCACCCAGGCGACGTGTTCGGCGTCATCTACACCAACATCACCACCAACAACACCGTCGACGTCGCTGTGTTGTTCCCGGTCGGCCACCATCCGAACGTACCCCATCCGAGTCCGCAGATATTGCCGGATTCGCTCATGCCGGTCGCGCTAAGTTGAGCTCAGGGGGCAACGCGGTTCACCAGTGTGAACCGCTGCTGGACGATGGCAGAGAAACGCATCTACAACCGATCGATCCTCGAAGCGCATCCGGCGTTCGAGGTTGAGCCGTTGTCGCCGGGGCTGCAGGCAAAACTTGACGCTGCCGCGTGGCCGGAAGGTTTGATGGACCGAGTGCTCGCCCTCCGGGGAGATCGTGAGGTGATCGAGCAGTGGCTGGACACCGGGTTCCCAACACCCGACATGCTCGAGGCGTGGGTGACAGCCCAGGAGATGCAGCATGACGCCACCCTGGTCGCCCGTCAGGCCACATGGGAGGACGTTGGTCTGCTGGTGGACCTCTGCGCCAACGCTCCCGAGGATGTTGACGGCTGGACGGTCACCGTCGAGCGGTCGCCCAACCCCTATGCCCAATTCCGGTTACAGGAACACCCGAGCGTCATTGTGCTCGAAGACCTTCGGGTGGCCCTTGGCATGGCGGTGCACTCGGTGCGCAACACCTACATTGCCGGAGAGCGCACCTCCGCACACCAGATGTCGGGCTGGCGGATCCGAGACGGGTTCCGCGGGCTTGGCCTGTCCCGACTGCTGCAGAACGCCCCCGGTCCGGGGGCGAGCTGGTTCGGGCTTGTCACCTACTGGTTTGTTCGGTCTGGCAACGCCTCAAGCACCTGGATCTCGAAAGTGGTAGAGGACATGGAGGATCGGCCCACCGGGTTCGAGGTGGGTTCCGACACCTTAACCGCGTCGGTCTGGTACTTCGGAGAGCCTGAGCGTGGCGAACGTTCGGTCAGGGTCCGCAACCTCGAAGACGACGACATCGACACCTGTCTGTCGTTGATCAACCGCACCCATAGCGGTCTCGACCTATTTCGGCCCTACAGCGAAGAGTATTTCGATCAGCGCATGAGTGACCCGAGCTGGGGGCCGAAGCCATTCTTCTATCCCGAGGTGTACGGCAGGCCTGACTATCGGGTGCTCGAGGTAGACGGCACGGTCGTCGCCTGTGCCGGACTGTGGGACCGGGGTCGAGATCTACGGGAGGTGTGGGCGACCGACACCGAGCGCTTCGTCGTCGACCCCACCGCGGTCATGGACTTTGGCTACGCCGAGGGCCATGAACAGCAGATGGCAGAGCTGCTCTCGCATCTCCTGGCCGAATCAGCGACGCTTGGCCGGTCCGGCATGCTGGCGTCCCTGGAGTACCTGCCGGATGTGGCTGCCGCGACCGAACACCTTGGGCCGCGACAGGAGACCCGTCAGCTGCACGTAATGCCGTTCTCCTCGCCAGACCTAAAGGTGGATCTGGCGATCACCCGCCCATATATCGACCTGGCCTACTGGTAGACGCCGAGACCACGGAGGCCCGGACGTCTACCAGTGAGTGCTTTGGCCCCTATCCGATGGTCAGCTGGGGAGGCAGCCTTCGTCATAGATCGGCGAGAAGTCACCGAGGTCGAGGCCCAACAGGTGCTGGCCACGTGAGAATTGGCAACCGAAGGACGGATCGGCCACGACTGCCGGGTCGAGGAAATCCTCACCGGCGGGCTTCACGCCGTTGTCGACCCAGTTCACCAGGTCGCTGAACCCTTCGACGTATTCCTCGCCATTGAACTCGCAGTGGCCAACGCCGCGGATGGCACGCTGCACCAGCAGGTCGCTAGCGCCGTTGGCGGCAACGTCTTCGGCGTAGCGAAGCTCGTTGTGGAACGGCACGAACAGGTCACCCAGGTTGTGCAGTGTCAGCACCGGCACCGTGATGTCGCCGACCAGCGGGTTCGGGTTGCGTGTACCGGTCAGCGGACGATTCATCCGATCGGTGTCAACCCGAGTGATCGAGTCGTTGAAGTCCACCTCTGCAGCAGACAGCGCCGGGTCGAGATCAAGCTGGTAGACCGTGTCGGTGTTCTCGATGACCTGGTACGGCCCACCGGCAATCGTGCCGTCGCCAAGACCGAGTTCGAACATGAAGTTGCCGGCACTCGGGAACGCGTTCCAGTACACGAACGCTTCGTCGAAGTTCGGGCGTTCGCCACCCGATGCGATCTCGACCAGGTTCTTGAACTGCTCGCCGCTCTCGCTCAACCCGAATGGGAATGCTGGCACCGGCGGGTAGATCGACGTTGTCGCTGTCGCGCCACCAAATGCTTCCTTGATCGCAGGCACCTGCTCGGCGATGTAGTTGTCGGCAACCGGGAACTGCGATTCGCCAAGACCCAGCTCTTGAGCGCCCAGGTTGTAGTCGAGGAAGTAGTCGAAGAGCTCGTAGTCACCGACAACACCACACACCGGCATTGCGCCCTTGTAGAACCACGGGTAGCGCTCGATCGATGCTGCCGCGATATGGCCACCCATCGAGGCGCCAGTGACGTATACCTGGTCGGTGAAGCCAACATGGCGCCGCTTGATTGCCTTGGCGACGCGCTTGGTGCTGGTCACACCGTCTCGGACGTTGTAGCTGTTCTTTGTGTAGCTCGACGCACCCCAGGCGTACCCGTTGTCGATCAGCCACTGACGCAGTGCCTCAGGGGGGCCGTCGACCGTGAGCTCAAGCCCCTCGCCGCGGAACCCGTGGGTCCACATGACCAGTTCACCGTTGAAGTCGTCCGGGTCAGCGGGTAGCTCGTAGCGGTAACCAGCACCGCGGTACTCGCCCCAGCCGTTCTCTGCACCTTCCAGCGGTTCGAATGGCAGCGTCTCCGGGTCTAGAAAGTACTCGGGTTCGGCGTCTTGCGCCGAGGCGCCCGTTGAGGTCAGCACCGAAGTGGTGGCGATCAGTAGCAAGATCGCCATCAGTGCGAGAGGTCTGCGCGTCATGTAGTTCCCCTGAAGTATGTGGTGTCGAATGTTCGACCCCGCCCGTGGAAGGTTCTAGCACAGTGGCGATGAAGGGTGAAAGAACATGGGTCTCGGCCGACCGGCCAAGGCGTTGAGGTCGCGCGGCGCCAAGGCCTACGTAATTGATGGGTCTTGGCGAATTCTCTAGGGTGCTGCGATGAATGCTGCTTCGAAGAACGTGCATGACCTGACCGGCAAGATCGCCCTGGTAACCGGTGCCAGCCGAGGAATCGGCGAAGATACCGCCAAGGTGCTCGATGCAGCGGGGGCCCGGGTGGTCCTCAGCGGCCGGACGGTTTCGGATCTGGAGCGGGTGGCTGAAGGACTCTCGAACGACCCGGTGGTGGTGCCGGCAGACCTGGTGGCACCCGGGGCCGGGACAGATCTGGCCGAGCGGGTCCTAGAGGCGGTCGATGGGCTAGACATCTTGGTCAACAACGCCGGCATTGCCATGCGCCGGACCCCGGAGCAGCTCACCGAGTCCGACGTCGACATGGTGTTTGCCATCAACGTGCGCTCGTTGTTGATGCTCTCGGTTGCCGTCGGGCCGTCGATGGCGGCCAGGGGTGGGGGGTCGATTGTCAACATCTCTTCGATCGCCGGGCTGACCGGTCCGCTCGGGCGGGTCGCCTACTCGGGAACCAAGGGCGCTGTCGATGCTATGACTCGGGCGCTCGCCGCAGACTGGGGGCCAAAGGGAATCCGCGTCAACTCAATTTGCCCGGGGATCATTGCCACCGCCATTTGGGAGGAAAGCAGGCAGAACGTGCCGGGGCTCATCGAAGACCTGGCTCAGCAGGTGCCTCTCAAACGCTGGGGCTTTGGTGATGACATCGCCGACGTTGTCGCCTTCTTTGCTTCAGACGCCAGCCGCTACATCACCGGTGAGTCCATTGCCGTCGACGGCGGCATGGCCCGGCTGACCACCGCCGCTGTGAAACTGCCAGAGCTCGACGAGTAGATCGACGAGTGGGCCGACGAAGAGCGTGGCGCTACGACGGTTGAGCGTCGATCACCGATTGGGGGATCGGCAGGACCTTTGCCCGCAGCCATTCTCCGAGGGCCTTGGCCTGGGGGTCTTGGCGGGTTGACGCAGCGACCCCTTCTTCCAGTAGGCCACGGATCACAAAGTTGAGGGATCGGATGGCGGGGAAGCGGTACCGCTCGATTGGGAGCTCAGCAGTTTCGGGCAGCAGTTCCCGGATGAGTTCAACGGTGATGGTGTTGTCCAGCCAGGCCCAACCCTCGGCGTTTCTGGCATAGACCCCGAGGTTGGCGTCACCGCCCTTGTCTCCGGACCGGGTGCCAACCACCGTGCCGATGGGGGCCTCAACCGTTGATCCGTCGAGGGCGACCGGTGGTGGATCGAGCGGCACCTCAAGCGCCGGGCCCGTCGGATTGACCGACTCGACCATCGTGGTAGCGCCACCGATGTGGACATATTGCGGTACCAGTGCAGCGGGCACCGTCGCCGGCCGGTACACCCCGAACGGGGTACCGGCGCTTGGACCTCCACCGAGGCCGTACATGCCCGGGATGCTCGACAGGCCGGTATGGGTCAGGGCGTTGGAGAATGCTCGACCAACCTTGCGTTCATCAGCGTCTTTGACCGTCACCCGCCAGATTGCCGCCGCCTCTTCCTGTGTGCCGGGGTCGGGCTTTTGGGTGGGGATGACCCGGCTGACGATGGAGTCGAAGTCCTCGGGCTCGTACGGGCAGGCGTCCCAGAACGTGGCCTCGGCGAACCGTGCCTTCTCCTCGATGTCCATTCCCGTCAGCGCCAGGCTGAACGAGTTGCGGAACCCACCGAGCTGGTTCATGGCCACCTTCAGCGTCTCCGGCGGTGCCTCGCCTTTGGTGTTGGAGATCTTGACCCGATCAGGGGCCGTCTGTTCAAGCTGCACCGTGTCAAAGCGGGAGGTCACGTCCGGTCCCAGATACTTCGGGCCGCCGATCTCGTACAGCAGCTGGGAAGTGATGGTTGCGACGTTGACCGTGCCGCCGGTGCCGTCATGTTTGCCAATGATGCTCGATCCGTCCGCAGCGACGTCAGCCCACGGGAAGCCAAACCGGGTGCGGCCACCGGGCTCGTCGTAGCCGGGGATCTCATGGAAGAACGAATAGTTGCCGCCCGTGGCCTGACCGCTGCACTCGATGACGTGACCGGCAACCACCGCGCCTGCCAACTCGTCAAAGTCATCCCTGGCCCAGCCGTGGTGCCATGCCGCCGGCCCACAAACCACGGCGGCATCGGTGACCCGGCCGGTAATCACAATGTCAGCCCCCTTGGTTAGCGCGTCCACAATGCCCC
>CAZSTV010000236.1:0-9135 GCA_964609665.1 uncultured Acidimicrobiaceae bacterium | reverse complement strand
AGGTTGCTCTGTGCAGGTGTTTTTGCCTTCCTCGCATTTCAGATTTTCCAGAATGTGGCCATGAACCTCCGACTCATGCCAATCACCGGCATTTCACTGCCTTTTGTCTCCTATGGAGGCAGTTCCCTGGTGACGTCGCTGGTGGCAATCGGCCTGGTACAGAGCGTTGCGGTCCATCGGGGCGCCCATCGGGATCGACGCCGTGGACGATCCGGGTTGCTGTGAGGCGTTCCACCTGCCAGCTGGTCCAACCAATGTGGCCCGTAAGTGCGATAGGGTTTACAGCAATATGACAACAGTTTGGCCCCAATTGGAGCCGCTGCTTCCCAGGGTGCAGAAACCGGCCCGGTACATCGGGGGCGAAGACGGAGCGAACGCCAAATTTCCTGACCCTCAGCTGGTCAGCTGGTGCTTCACCTATCCCGACACCTACGAGGTCGGGCTGCCAAACCAGGGCCTACAGATCCTCTATGAGATCGTCAACGAGCGAGCAGACGGCCGGGCCGACCGCAGCTATGCCCCCTGGACAGACCTTGAGGCGCTCATGCGGGAGCACAACGTCCCGCTGTTCTCGGTCGAGCACCACACGCCGTGCTCGGAATTCGACGTCATCGCATTCAACCTCTCGGCGGAGCTGACCTACACCAACCTCCTGAACTGCGTTGACCTGGCCGGTGTGCCGGTCAAAAGCGCAGACCGAGATCGGTCACACCCGCTGGTGATGGCCGGTGGACATTGCACCTACAATCCCGAGCCCCTCGCCGACTACCTCGACGTGGTGGTCATGGGAGACGGTGAAGAGGTCATCGGCGAGATCACTGCCGTGCTCGCCACCTTCAAGCAGAACGCCGAGGCATCCAAGCGCGACATCCTTGAAGCGCTGGCCCCGATCGAGGGTGTGTATGTGCCTTCGCTCTATGAAGTCACCTACGACGGACCCTCGGTTACCTCCGTTAGCCCCACCGTGGCAGCAGCCCCCGCAGAGATTCAGAAGCGCACCGTCGCCGACCTTGCGGACTGGCCATACCCGAAACAGCAGCTCGCCCCGCTCACCGAAGTGGTGCACGACCGGCTCAACGTTGAGGTGTTCCGGGGCTGCACCCGCGGTTGTCGGTTCTGCCAGGCAGGCATGATCACCCGCCCGGTGCGGGAACGCCCCGCAGATCAGGTCCGGACCATGGTGGCAAACGGTCTTGAGCGCACCGGCTATGACGAAGTCACCCTGACCTCATTGTCGACCGCTGACTTCAGCGACGTGCAGGATGTTGTCACCGACATCATGGACGACGGCGACGATGCGGGTTGTGGGCCAATCTCGGTGTCACTGCCGAGCCTCCGGGTCGACGCCTTCGGCGTTGGCATCGCAGCCCAGCTCCAACGGGCAAAGCGCAGCGGACTGACGTTCGCCCCCGAAGCGGGATCATGGCGGATGCGTCAGATCATCAACAAGCTCATTCGCGAGGAAGACCTGTACGAAGCGGTGGACGCTGCGTTCTCCCAGGGCTGGTCCCGAGTGAAGCTCTACTTCCTCATCGGGCTGCCGTCGGAAACCGACGAAGACACCCTCGCCATCGCTGAACTGGCCAAGAACTGCGTTGCGATCGGCAAAAAGCACAACAAGCGGGCATCGGTGACCGCCTCGGTTGGCGGATTCGTCCCGAAGCCGTTCACCCCGTTCCAGTGGTTCGGCCAGAACACCTCCGAGGAACTGCAGCGCAAGGTCAACCTGCTGCGAGATGCCACCAAGAGGATGAAGGGCGTCAACCTGAAATGGCATGACCCGAAGGCCACCCTGGTCGAAGGTATTGCCAGTAGGGGAGACCGCCGCATCGGTCCTGTCATCGAGCAGGTCTGGCGCAACGGTGGCACGTTCCAGGAATGGTCGGAACACTTCAACCTTGATCTCTGGCTGGACGCCATGGCCGACAACGGCCTCGCGGTCGAAGACTACGTCTACCGGCACCGCACCGAACACGAGGTGCTGCCCTGGGAGCACATTTCCGCGGGGCTTCACAAGGACTTCCTGTGGCAGGACTGGCTCGACGCCCTCGCCGAAGTCGGCCTTGAAGACTGTCGCTGGACCCCGTGCTATGACTGCGGGGCCTGCACCGGCTATGGCATCGAGCATGTCGTTGCTTCCGCTGTGCCACCCGCTGGTGGCAGTCAGGGAACCGGCCAGGATCTCACCACCGGCGGCGCCGTACCGGTCACCTTGTTATCAAGCAGGCCGAAGGCCGATGCTGAAGCGTCGGCAGGTGTATCGGCATGACCAACTACCCGAACGGCCGCCATCGGGACATGGTCAGAATCAGATTTTCAAAGACAGGCAAAGTTCGCTTTGTCAGTCACCGTGATGTGGCCCGCCTCTTTGAGCGGGCCCTGCGAAAGCTCCGATTGCCAGTGGCGTACTCAGAAGGGTTCTCACCGCGTCCGAAGCTCAGCTTCGGACTGGCCCTTAGTGTGTCCCACGAATCGGATGCGGAATACCTCGACGTCGAGCTGCAAGAGCTCCCGGACCTCGAGGGCCTACCCCAGGCACTGACGGCAGCGCTACCCGATGGCATTGATGTCATCGGCGTGGTCGCCCTCGACCAGGGAACGGCATCATTGCAACAAGCAATAGTTAGCTGCACGTGGCGCATCGAACTTCTCGGTGCGTCAGTGGCTGAGGTGGCGGCAGCAGTAGCCGAAACCTTGGCCTCACCCGAACTACCGCTTGAGCGGGTTCGGAAAGGAAAGACAGCCGTCGCCGACGTCCGCCCTGCGATTCTCGACTTGGAAGTCGAAGGGCCGACTGAAGACGGTGTACAACTCGTCGCCCAACTGGCTACTGAGTCGGTCTCCCTGCGACCTTCGGAATTGGTGAAGGTGCTGGGGATCGAACGACTCGAAGAGGGCCGTGTGCGACGCACAAAACAATGGATGATTGTCGACGGGGAACGGCGCGAGCCGGTGAGCCGCCCCGACCTGTCGACCGGGCACGAACTGCAGCGTGCCTCATGAGAAGGGATCGTGACAGATGTCCGATGTGTCCGAGAGCGGATCAGCTCCCGTCGACAAGACCAACAAGGGGTCTTCAGACGCCCCGGTAGGTGACAACGTAAGCAGAAAGCCGAGAATAGGGGATTCCCGGCCGGCTCCAGAGCCAACAAGTGATCAAAATGCAGGTCAGCGTCAGCGCGGCCAGCAGCAGGGAGGCGCCGCTGAAGACGGTGCGAGCCCCAACCCGAACCGCCGCCGCAGGCGCCGCCGGAAGAAGCCGGCTGGCTCTGGCGACGGCGCCCAGAACCAGGGTGGCAACTCCGGTCAGGATGCAGCTCGGAATCAGGGCCAGGGCCAAAACAAGGGCCAGGGTCGTGATTCGGGCCAGGGTGGCGGAGGCAACCGCAACCAGGGTGATGGCGACGGCCAGAACCAGGGCGGCAACCGTTCCGGTGGTGGAAGACGCCGCAACCGTGGCGGGCGCAAGCCGCGCACCGAGCCTGTGGGCCAAATCATGGCTGAGGGCTCGGTGGAGCTTGACGAGGACAACCTGAAGCAGCGTCGGGGGCGGTCCCGCAAGGGGCGTCCAGTCGGCCGCTATCTGATGGTGGTGTCAAAGCGCGAGGACGCCACGCACATCGCCATCCTTGAGGGCCGGACGCTCATCGAGTACTACGTGTCCCGCCCGACCGACAACGTTTTTCAGATTCACGGCAACATCTACCTCGGGCGAGTCCAGAACGTGTTGCCCGGTATGGAGGCGGCCTTCGTCGACATTGGGACCCCGAAGAACGCGGTGATCTACCGTGGCGACGTCCAGTACGACAAGGACGACTTTGACGGTGGGAACGCCCAGCCTCGCATCGAGCAGATGCTGAAGGCCCGTCAGTCGATTCTCTGCCAGGTTACGAAGAACCCGATCGCCCACAAGGGTGCCCGTCTCACCACCGAGGTCTCCCTGCCCGGTCGGTTCGTTGTGCTGGTGCCGAACAGCGACACCTACGGCATTTCCAAGCGACTGCCCGATGATGAGCGCAAGCGCCTCCGGCAGATTCTGGACAAGGCCCGCCCGAAGGGCCACGGCCTGATCGTGCGGACCGCGGCGGAGAACGTCACCGGCCCCGAGATCGAGCGTGACATCGCCGGGCTGATGCAGCAGTGGACCGAGATCGAGAAACTGTCGAAGAACACCAAGGCCCCCGAGCTGCTGTATCAGGAGCCGGACATGTCCACACGGGTCATCCGTGAGGAGTTCAACAAGGAGTACCGGGGCGTCGTCCTCGACGATCGTGGCCTGTATGAGGAAGTCTCCGACTACGTTTCGACCATCACGCCAGCGCTTGCCGACCGGGTGGAGTTCTACGACGAGGAAGAAGAGAACCTTCCGCTGTTCGAGCGGTTCCACGTTCACGAGCAGCTCCACAAGGCCCTCGATCGCAAGGTGTGGCTGCCGTCCGGTGGCTCGCTGATCATCGAGTCCACCGAGGCGCTCACCGTGATCGACGTGAACACCGGCAAGAACGTCGGGTCCTCCAACCTTGAAGACACCGTGTATCGCAACAACCTGGAAGCTGCGGAAGGTATCGCCCAGCAACTGCGGTTGCGAGACATCGGCGGCATCATCGTCATCGACTTTGTCGACATGGAGTCGAAGAAGAACCGCGACGAAGTGATGCGGGTCTTCCGTTCGGCGCTGAGTCGCGACAAGACCAGGACCCAGGTATTCGACATCTCGGATCTCGGCCTCGCCGAGATGACCAGGAAGCGAATAGGCGAGGGCCTGCTGGAGTCGCTGTCCGTCGGCTGTGCACACTGCGACGGCCGGGGAATCGAGATCTCAGACGACGTCGCTCAGGGCTGAGCGTCCCAGACACCGAATGCGCCCGCTAGGCGTCCGCTGACACTCGGCTCAAGCTGAGGAAGGGGAGCGTCTGGCGGGTAACATTGACGTGCTATGTATGCAATCGTTGCCACCGGTGGCAAACAGTACCGGGTACAAGAAGGTCAGACGCTCCAGGTTGAGCGGCTTGGCGAAGCAGGGTCCGAAGTTGAACTCCATCCGGTGATGGTGGTCGACGGTGATCAGGTGCTGTCCACCCCGTCGGAGCTTTCCGGCGCCTCGGTGTCGGCAAAGATCATTGGAGAGATGAAGGGCCGCAAGATCGACGGGTTCACCTACAAGCCGAAGAGCAACAACCGGCGCAGGTACGGACACCGTCAGACCTACGCCAACATTCAGATCACCGGGATTTCAAAGGGCTGATATGTCAAAGACCAAGGGTGGCGGTTCCACAAGGAACGGCCGAGATTCTCAAAGTAAGCGGCTCGGTGTTAAGGCCTATGACGGAGAAGTCCTCTCCGCTGGGTCCATCATCGTGCGCCAGCGTGGAACCAAGTTCCACCCCGGCCAGAACGTCGCCAAGGGTGGCGATGACACCCTCTTCGCAACGGCCGAAGGCCGCGTGAAGTTCGGCTTCCGTCGCGGACGCCGGCTCGTCGACGTTCTTCAGGACTAGTAAGAATCAGCTGCGGTTCGGAGCGTGGGCACAAGCCCAAAGCGCTCCCGGGTCGCAGCTTTTTCGCGTCACGGCTCAGGTCGGGTGAATCCAACGGCTCCCTATTCCACAATGTGGGTAATTCAGCATGTCCCTGGACACACAGCGGGGTCGCTGCGCTACTGTGATGCCGCAGCCGGGTACCAGCAGGTGCCAGCCGCTTCGCCGGGACGCGAAGGCTGCAGGAGTTACCTTGAGTACAACCGCCGTAGAATTGGACTCTGTGTCCAACTTCGTTGATGAATGCAATTTGAGCCTCCGTGGGGGAGATGGTGGCGCGGGCTGCGTTTCGTTCCGCCGTGAAGCCCATGTCCCACTCGGTGGTCCTGACGGAGGCGATGGCGGTGATGGCGGCGACGTTTGGCTCGTTGCTGACCGCAACGTTGCGTCGTTGCTCGCATTCCGAGACCATCCGCACCGCATCGCAGGCAACGGCACCCATGGCAGCGGCCAGAAACGTCACGGTAAACGAGGCGCCGATCAGGTGGTGAAGGTGCCGGAGGGCACCGTGGTTTATGACCGTGACACCGGCGAGGTCCTCGTCGACCTTGCGGGGCACGGCGACCGGTGGCTTGGCCACCCCGGCGGCTCCGGTGGCAGAGGTAACGCCCGGTTCCTTTCAAACCGTCGTCGGGCCCCGGCCTTTGCCGAACAGGGTGAGAACCGCGAAGACCACTGGTACCGGCTTGAACTGAAGCTCATGGCCGACGTTGCCCTCGTTGGGTTTCCCTCGGCGGGCAAGAGCACGTTGATCTCGGTCATCTCACGGGCCAAGCCGAAGATTGCCGACTATCCGTTCACCACGCTTGAACCCAACCTCGGCGTGGTCAAGGTCGACGATGACAACGAGTTTGTCGTCGCCGACCTTCCAGGGCTGATCGAAGGGGCGAGCGAGGGCCATGGGCTCGGCCACCGGTTCCTTCGACACATCGAGCGGGCGCGGGTGCTGCTGTACCTGCTCGACCTTGCGTCGGTGGATGGCGCCACCCCGGCGGAGCAGCTTGCAGTGCTGCGGCGTGAGCTGGAGGCCTACCGGCCGGACCTGCTGGATCGACCGTCGCTGATCGTTGGCTCGAAGGCGGACATTCTCACCGCCGAAGACTGGGAAGGTGATGCTCCCGTCGATATGGCCATCTCTTCGGTCACCGGGCTCGGTCGGCAAGATCTGATGTGGCGCCTCGCCAGAATGGTCAACACGGCCCGCAAGACCGAACCGGAGCCTGACGGTTTCGTCATCCACCGTCCCGAGCCTTCCGGCGTGCAGATCACCAGGGACGACGACGGCAGCTGGCGGGTGCTCGGCCGTGAAGCGGAACGGTCCGTTGCCCTGTCGGACCTCACCGACATCGGGGCCCTGGATTACGCCCAGGCCCGTTTGAAGAAGATCGGCGTCGACAAGGCGCTTCGGAAAGCGGGAGTTCGCCAGGGCGACGAGGTCCGAATCGGGACCTTTGCGTTTGAGTACGAAGAGGACATGTGAAAGTAGTTGCCAAGATTGGTTCGTCGTCACTGACCACGGTCACCGGCGATATCGACCACACCGCCGTCGCAAAGCTCTGTGCAGAGGTCGCTGACCTGCGCTCCGAAGGCCATCACGTTGTGGTGGTCACAAGCGCGGCGATCAGCGCCGGGCTCGGACCTCTCGGGTTCACCCCTGACAACCGACCAAAGGACGCCAGCCTGCTACGGGCCGCGTCGGCGGTTGGTCAGATCGCGCTGATGTCCACCTACAAAGGCCACCTGGCTTCCAATGGCCTCGCCGCGGGACAGGTGCTGCTTGCCCCGACGGACCTGTGGCATCGGAGTCGGTATTTGAAGAGCCGTGGGACGTTGGAGACGTTGCTGGCAAACGGTGTTGTCCCGGTCATCAACGAGAACGACGCCGTGGCCGATGACGAGATTCGCTTTGGCGACAACGACCGCCTGGCCGCGCTCGTCGCCCACCTGATCGACGCCGACTGTCTGGTGCTGCTGACCGACACCGCCGGGCTGTTCACCGGAGACCCGAAGCATGACGCAAACGCGTCGCTCATCGAGGAGATCGCCGAGGTCGACCAGCACCTGGAGAAGATGGCGGGAGGTCCGGGCTCCGCTCACGGTCGCGGCGGTATGGCCTCGAAGTTGGCGGCGGCCAAGATTGCCGCTTGGTCCGGGGTTGAGACGACGATCGCCCAGTCGGACCGGCCGAAGGTCCTCCGTGAAGCTGTGGAGGGCGTTGCCGGCGTCGGCACGGTCTTTCGACCACGAACCCAGCGCCTACCAGCCCGCAAGCTGTGGATTGCCTTTGCGCTCCCACCTGCAGGCCGGATCATCGTCGACACCGGAGCCAGGGAGGCGCTTGAGCGGCGGCAGCGCTCGCTGCTACCTGCAGGAGTGACCGGCGCTAGCGGAAAGTTCCTGGCCGATGAAGCGGTTGAGCTGGTCGACGAGAGCGGGCAGGTCTTCGCCAAGGGGCTGTCCCGCTGGTGTCGGGCCGACCTTGATGAGTACTCCGGCCATCAGTCCAAAGATCTACCAACGGAATTGGTAGACGAGGTCGTCCACCGGGACGACCTCGTCATGCTTCCGTAAGTTGTTCTGCCAGCCGGAACGCTAGGCGGTGGCTTCGCCCTCAACCTGGGTCTGAGCGGCCTGCGCCTGGCCTAGTGAGTCGGCAACGGTGTCGGTGGCGCCGGTCTCAAGACCCAGCTGGGTCCGGATCTCGCTGAGCCGTGACTGGGCCTCAACGTTGAGCGATGCCTGTTCCACCTCGAGCATGCGACCCTCAATGGAGGACTCGTTCAGCTCGGCGGCACCCTTGGCCTTGGCGTAACGCTCTTCGACCTTCGCCCTGACCTCTTCAAACGACGGCACATCCTGGCCGACCTGCTCGTTGAGGGAGGCGGTTGCCTTGTTGAGCTGCTCCTGCATCTTGGCCTGGTCGAGCTGGGATAGCAGCTTCTTCTGCTCACCGAGCTTCTTCTGCAGCAGTGCAGAGTTGTTGTTGACCGCAAGCTTTGCCTTGTCCGAGGCCTGTGATGCCTGGAGGTGCAAGGACTTGAGGTCCTCGATCTCACGCTCAAGGGCGATCATGCGGTTGGCGAAGGACTCCGCAGTTTGGGTGTATTGCACGAACTTCTCCTGCTCACCCTTCTTCTGCGCATCGTCGGCCATCATCACCGCCTGGCGGGCATTGGCGCTGACCTTCTCGTAGTCCTCCATGACCCGGTTCAGCTTGATCTCGGTCTGCTTCTGATGAGCGATGACATTGGCCGCCTGCTCCTTGAGCTGGCGATGCTGCTCCTGGGCTTCCGTGATGGCCTGCTCGAGCTGAATCTTCGGGTCGGCCCGGGAATTGAAGTCACCGGACGCCTTAGCGACCATGTATTTCCACCAACGCCGCATCAATTTGATCATGGTCTGATGTTAGTCCCTGGCGGGTACGGCGCGTCGCCGGAACCCACCCACGGAGCCGTTTATCGGCTTCGATCCGGCCGGAGGCCCTGGAGCCACAGCCCGCCGACGTACACCGCCAGCCCAATCAGAGCGACCAGTGCCGCGTCGATCGGGGCAGGCACACCGGCCCGCCCGAGTCCGAGCGCGGACCCTGCCATTGCAA